>CAYUQE010000007.1:0-39650 GCA_964446805.1 uncultured Proteiniphilum sp.
GGTTATTCCCGAGCATCTCATCCTGTTTTTTACTGAAAAATTGCTGGATAAGCTCATTGGCTTCCTGGGGTCTCAAGGAGGGAGTGCCGTTGTTCATGATCTCGGTGAAGGCTTTCAAGAATGATTCAACATCCAGCTGTCTCAACCCCGAATTCATAAGATTTGAGGCCATACTCATCCCTAATGCGTAACTTAATTTCTCCATTCACTTTTTCCTTTTTAATATTTGGGGACAAAAGTACGATTTTAATATGAAACATTACCCTTATACGGCGAGAAAAAACTATATTTGTCTCATTACAACGTCTTAGAGCTATTTATATGAAAAGGAGACTGGTCGTACTTACGGGTGCCGGCATGAGTGCCGAAAGCGGCATTGCCACCTTCCGCGATTCAGGGGGACTATGGGAGCAATATCCCGTGGAGCAGGTAGCCACACCCGAAGGTTTTGCCGCAGATCCTGCACTGGTGCTTAGCTTTTATAACATGCGCCGCAGGGAGCTGCTTAAAGCACTGCCGAATGAAGGTCACAAATCATTGGTGGAGCTGGAAAAGGATTTCGAGGTGCATATCATCACCCAGAACATCGACAACCTGCATGAACAGGCAGGCAGCAGCCGGGTGCTGCACCTGCACGGTGAACTGATGAAGGCGCGTTCCACGGGCGATGAATCGCTGATATACGATATCGACCCCGGGAAGTGCGACATCCAACTGGGAGACCTGTGCGAAAAAGGATGCCAGCTTCGCCCCCATATTGTCTGGTTTGGAGAAGCGGTATCCATGATACAGGAAGCAGAAGAGATCACCCGCCGCGCCGATATCTTCGTGATTATCGGCACCTCCATGAATGTATACCCTGCGGCCGGTCTGCTGAACGACGTCAGAAAAAATGTACCGGTTTATCTGATCGATCCCAAGGATGTTTACACCATGCGGTATGACATACACCATATACAAAAGGGAGCCTCAGAAGGTGTCGAAGAGTTGAGAAAATTGCTCAGATAAATTACTTGCAATTGCTTTAACGGATTGGATTCCGACATATCAAACATACTTTAAATCACTCAATCCACCTACAAGAATCTTATTTTTTCAGCTAATTGAAGAAAATAATCATTAGACCAGATATCCAACTCCTTGGGATTTAGCAGGAATGGATTTACATCACGTTTTACCATTTTAATATCTGTTGAAGACAATCTTTCTTTCAGCATAGAAGCGAACGTTTCTTTATCTATTTCCAGACCATTAAACTCTTTAGTTCTTATTTGCAAATGAGCAAAATCCAATGGAACATTGTGCCGAACATACCACTCAAAATCATACCAGTCCCGACCTTTTACCCGGGTTTTCCAATTTCGGAATAACAATGCATGCATCTTTCCGGCATACAAATCAGGTAATGTAAAACAGCGAGTCATAAACGAAAAGGGCATCAACGACAATTTTTGTTCTGTGGTAAATCCAAGAGGTGGGTCAATATCAACCTCTATCTTAATTTTCAAATCTTTCTCAGTCTTGAACTTCACATCATATATTGCTGTGTTATCCTTCAAAAAAACGGATTCCACTTTTGTCTCTTTCTTTTTCTCTTTTCGGGTAATAACAACATCACGCCCTGCTGCTTTGAATTCTTCTATAATGGAAGTGAAATAGCTTTCTAAATCAAACTTATCATCTTTCCAAATAAGTGAAAAATCCATGTCCTCGCTGAATCGAGGTAGCTCATGAAAGATTCTCAAACAAGTGCCTCCATAAAAAGCAGCTTTATCGAAAAAACCACCGCGATATAACCCTGCGAGCGTAATTTCCTGCATAACTTCATACGTCGCATTTCTCTTTTGCTCAATAGTCTTTATCTCATACCTTGAGAGCATTTGCTCAAATATATTCATGCGTGTAATAACTTTAGTAATAACTTTAGTACTTCCTTTTTCTTTCCAGTATTGATACATTTCCTGATAATAGCTATATTCATATGATCTAAACCGGACATTTCAAACCGCAAATCTTCTTCAAGATAAGTTATTAATGCTTTTTTCGATTGAATCCTTAATTGTGGCGTCGCTGTGATCATATCGCACAAGGCTTTTTCCGGAGTAGCTATCAAAAAAGTATATTTATTCTCAACACTTTGTTGATTAATCCCTATGGAATAATAACTATCACTCACTGTTATATACTTAAAATTACCAACCGGATTTTCAAAGATCCGGGAACGATTGGCCGTCATGGAGCGAATCGTATGTACTTTTTCAGGAATTAAGCCATAATAACGCAAAGCACTCTCCATAGATACATAAGATGGTCCATAAATATGATTTGCAACCAGTTCTACAGATAATAACTGCTTACTAATATTTGGCGACACAACATACATTCCTCTTTTCAATCGGATTATCTTCCCTGTTTGTTCGAGATGAGCTATCTTGTTACGAGGAAAACGATAATCGGAAAATAGGGAGCGCAGGACTGCATAGTCTATCGGTATTATTCCTAATTGCGCCAATTCTTCCATATTGCAAATATTGTTGTCATGCAAAGATATTATTTTTTGAATAGATAGTTGAAAAAAATAAGAATAACTATGCAAAATAATCTATATCTGAGCCAAATCTATCTAAGTAGAGGCTAAACACTACCACGTGATTAAAAATCGATTATAATGTGATGTATACTGTTTAACTTCGCTATTGACTTTCTACGTTTAATTTAGTTTCATCATATTTTAACTTCCCTGATATCCCACAAATTGTAAAACACTTTTTTATACTCCTCTTTTTTTTGTAATTTCGCTTTTTTAAAACCGAGGGGAGAATGTTGTGGGAAAGAAAATAGCAGAAACGCCAATGATGTTACAGTACATCGAGATCAAGAAAAAACATCCCGATGCCATCCTGCTGTTCCGTGTGGGCGATTTTTATGAGACATTCTCCGATGATGCCATCGAGACATCGGAGATATTGGGGATCACCCTTACGCGCAGAGCCAACGGAGCAGCCCAGTTCGTGGAGCTGGCCGGCTTCCCGCACCATGCCCTCGACACCTACCTCCCCAAGCTGGTGCGTGCAGGTAAAAGGGTGGCGATCTGCGACCAGCTGGAAGATCCAAAGCTGACAAAGAACCTGGTGAAAAGGGGTGTGACCGAGCTGGTGACACCAGGTGTCTCCATCAACGATACCATCCTCAACCATAAGGAGAACAACTTCCTTTGTGCACTGCACATCTCAAAAAACAATCTCTACGGCATCGCCTTCCTCGACATCTCTACGGGTGAGTTTCTCACCACCGAAGGTAACCGCGACAATATGGACAAGCTCCTCTCCAACTTCTCACCAAAGGAGGTGTTGGTAGAACACGGCCACAAGAAGAAGTTCGAAGAGGCATTCGGCCCCAACTGGATGCTATCGGATATGGATGATTGGATGTTCACTGAAGAAGCAGCACGTGACAGGCTCCTCACTCACTTTCAGACGAAGAGTCTGAAAGGTTTTGGCGTAGAAAATATGCTGCAGGGCATCATCGCCTCCGGGGTGATCTTATATTATCTGGATATCACACGGCATACCCACATCGGTCATATCAATGTACTGAAGCGTATCGAGGAGGAGCGCTTCATGCGACTCGACAAGTTCACGGTGCGTAGCCTGGAACTCATCTCCACCATGAACGAAGGTGGCAGGACGCTCCTCGAGGTGCTTGACAAGACCACATCGCCCATGGGCGCCCGCCTGTTGCGGCGATGGATCGTCTTTCCGCTCAAGGAGGCCAAAGCCATTGAAGAACGATTGAATGTGGTGGAGAACTTTTTCCGTGAACCCGATCTGAAAACACTGCTCACGCAGCAACTGTCACTTATCGGCGACCTCGAACGGATCATCTCCAAGGCGGCCGTAGGCAGGATCACTCCCCGCGAGGTGGTGCAGCTTAAGGTGGCACTCACCGCCATCGAACCCATAAAGGAGGCTTTCCTTGCATCAGGCAACCAAAGCCTGCGGGAGATAGGGGAAAAGCTGGACCCCTGCACCAACATCCGTGATCGCATTGAGAAAGAGATCGTCGCCGATCCTCCCGTACTGATGAGCAAAGGCGGATACATCCGTAAGCAGGTCGACAGCGAGCTGGACGACCTGCGCACGATTGCCTACTACGGCAAGGACTACCTGATGCAGCTACAGCAGCGTGAGAGCGAGAGAACAGGCATCACCTCGCTGAAGATCGCGTTTAACAATGTCTTTGGCTATTATATCGAAGTACGCAACACACACAAAGAGAAGGTGCCACCCGACTGGACACGGAAGCAGACACTGGTGAGTGCCGAACGGTATATCACTGAAGAGCTGAAGGAGTATGAAGAGAAGATCCTGGGTGCCGAAGAGAAGATCATCTCCCTTGAGAACCGGATTTACACGTCGCTCGTGGAAAGCCTTATCGATTATATTCCCGCCATCCAGATCAACGCCTCCCACATTGCACGGACCGACTGCCTGCTCTCCTTTGCCAGCGTAGCAGCGCAGAACAGGTATATCCGTCCCGAGATAAACGACTCCTACACCATTGATATCAAGAACGGTCGTCATCCGGTCATTGAGAGACAGCTGCCGCCCGATGAACCCTATATTGCAAACGATCTATGGCTGGACAACAATACACAGCAGATCATCATCATCACCGGCCCCAACATGGCCGGCAAGTCGGCCTTGTTGCGCCAGACGGCACTGATCACGCTGATGGCGCAGATAGGCTGCTTTGTGCCGGCCGATGCTGCAAAGATAGGGCTGGTGGACAAGATATTCACCCGCGTGGGTGCTTCCGACAATATATCGCAGGGTGAATCGACCTTTATGGTGGAGATGAACGAAGCAGCCTACATCCTCAACAACCTCTCCGACCGTAGCCTGATACTTTTCGACGAGCTGGGGCGCGGCACCAGCACCTATGATGGCATCTCCATCGCCTGGGCTATCGTGGAGTATATCCATGAACATCCGCGGGCACGTGCCAAGACACTTTTCGCTACGCACTATCATGAGCTCAACGAGATGGAGAAATCCTTTAAGAGGATTAAGAACTACAATGTGGCAGTGAAGGAGATCGACAACAAGGTGATCTTCATCCGCAAGTTGATGCCGGGGGGCAGCGAGCACAGCTTCGGGATCCATGTGGCCAGGATGGCGGGCATGCCACAGAGCATCTCAAAAAGGGCCGACGCGATCCTGTCGGAGATGGAGTTGTCCAACAGAAGCGAGGGGATCAAAAAGCCGATCAATGATTTCATCGGGAAGAGGGAGGGTTATCAGCTTAGTTTCTTCCAGCTCGATGATCCGGTACTCAGTCAGATTCGCGATGAGATACTCAATCTTGATGTGAACAATCTGACTCCCATGCAGGCATTGAACAAGCTAAACGAAATAAAGAAAATTGTAAAAGGAAAATAAAACCGGTGAAGGCCTGTATTCATTTAGGATGGGCACTAATCAAAACCAACCAGAGAGATGTATTTCGAGAATAAACTGAATGAGACCATGCGTGCCGGACGTATTGAGGTGATCTGCGGATCGATGTTCTCCGGCAAAACGGAAGAACTGCTGCGTCGCCTGCGACGGGCCAAGATAGCCAGACAAAAGGTGGAGATCTTCAAGCCGGCCATCGACACCCGTTATTCACAGGCAGAGGTGGTGTCGCACGACAGAAATGCCATCCTCTCCACACCCGTAGAGCATTCAAGCAATATCCTCCTGCTCTCCTCTGAGGTGGAAGTAGTGGGGATTGACGAAGCCCAGTTCTTTGATGAAGGGCTGATCGACGTTTGCCAGCAACTTGCCGACCAGGGTATGCGCGTGATCATCGCCGGCCTGGACATGGACTTCAAGCGCGTACCTTTCGGCCCGATACCCGGGCTGTGCGCTATTGCCGACGATGTGATCAAGGTGCATGCCATCTGCCTTAGTTGTGGCAACCTGGCAAGTTATTCCCACCGGCTCGTGAAGAACGACAAGCAGATCATGCTGGGTGAAACAGAAGAGTATCAACCTCTTTGCAGAAAATGCTACCTGAAGTCAGGATTATAGTTATCCAACCTCTCTTCATTTTATTTAAACAATAAACCCTGATGTTTGTTATCTTATATACAAAACCAAAACTCAGATGATTGAGATTGGACGGTTATTTTCACATTGTATCGAACGAGTAGCAATATCATTTTTTCAAATGGGCTGCTGCGAGTCATATACACCTTAATTAAACAAATTTTTCGTATGAAACTAAAAAAACTATTTATCGCAGGACTCCTGATCACTGCATTCGCGACCGCGTTGAACGCGCAGAGCTACAACACCGGATTTGGTGTAAGGTTAGGCTATGACAATGGATTGACGTTGAAGCACTTCTTTGCGCCTGCAACGGCCGGAGAGTTTATCCTCTCAGCTTCACCCCGTCATTTTCAGCTGACAGGCCTTTATGAATATCAGCAACCGGTGGCGGGTGCCCCCAACCTGGATTGGTACCTCGGTATCGGTGCCCACCTTGGCAGTATTCATAAGGATAAGGATAAGTACGATGGTTCACTCCTGCTGGGAGCGGATCTGATTGCCGGTTTGGAATATATCTTCCCGCGGGCGCCCTTTACCGCCTCGCTCGACTGGAAGCCGTCGTTCAACTTCACCAACAGCTACAATGATTACTGGTATAGTGGTTTAGCATTAAGTTTGCGCTATACGTTCAGATAATCAACTTTACGCAGCCTCCTATAAAACTGCCCTCATTCGGGGGCAGTTTTTTTATTTTGATACGTATAAAATGCGTAATTTTGCAGTTATGCAGAAAACCCACAAAGAGAGAGATTCTCAATTGCTTCAACAACTCAACGGACCACAGAAGGCTGCCGTGGAGTTTTGTGACGGACCATCGCTCGTGATCGCGGGTGCCGGCTCCGGCAAGACCCGTGTGCTCACCTACAAGATTGCCTATCTGCTGGAACAGGGGCTTCCCCCCTACTACCTGCTGGCACTTACCTTCACCAACAAGGCGGCACGCGAGATGAAATCACGTATCGCAGAGCTGGTGGGTGAGAAGAGTGCCCGTAGACTATGGATGGGCACCTTCCATGCTATCTTCTCCCGCATCCTGCGTAACGAGGCTGAGGCAATAGGCTTTCAGAGCAACTTCACCATCTTCGACTCCTCCGACTCGAAGAACCTGATCAAACTGATCGTGAAGGAGCTGAACCTGGATGACAAACAGTACAAGCCCGGCGCCGTACACAACGTGCTATCACGCGCAAAAAACAGCCTCATCACGCCAGGCATGTATGCAGCCAATGCCGAGATACTGGAATATGACCGGATGGCCAAACGACCACTGATCTATGAGATCTATCAGCGCTATCAGGGCAGACTGCGCTCAGGCAACAGCATGGATTTCGACGACCTGCTGATGCAGACCAACATCCTGTTTCGCGATCATCCCGATGTGTTGGAGAAATACCGCAATCAGTTCCAGTATATCCTGGTGGATGAATACCAGGACACCAATTTCGCCCAGCACCTGATCGTGAAGCAGCTGGCAGAGAAGCATCACCGCGTTTGTGTGGTGGGCGACGATGCACAGAGCATCTACTCCTTCAGGGGTGCCAATATCGACAACATCCTGAAATTCAAATCCAACTTTCCCGAGACACAGGTCTTCAAGCTGGAACAGAACTACCGCTCCACGCAGAATATTGTCAACGCAGCCAACAGCCTGATAAAGAAAAACAGTGAGCAAATCTTCAAAAATGTCTTCTCGGAGAATGAAGAGGGGGAGAAGATCGAGATCAGAAGTGCCTTCTCCGACTTCGAGGAGGGACTGATCGTTGCCAACAAGATTGCCCGCATGCGCCTCGAGCAGCACGCATTGTTCAGTGACTTCGCCATCCTCTACCGCACCAACGCCCAGTCACGTATCTTTGAGGAGTCGTTGCGGAAGAACAACATCCCTTACCGTATCTACGGCGGGCTCTCGTTCTACCAGCGTAAGGAGATCAAGGACGTGATCAGCTACTTCCGCATCATCGTCAACCCGAACGATGAGGAGGCTTTCCGCAGGACCATCAACTACCCCGCACGGGGCATAGGCAACGTGACCGTTGCCAAGATCACCGCAGCGGCACAGTTACACAACGTCAGCTTGTGGAACGTGCTGGGCTCCCCCTTGGCGTTTAATATGGATGTAAACGCGGGCACAGCAAAAAAGATGAACGGCTTCCATGCGCTCATCGGTGATCTGTTAGAAAAAAATGAAACGATGAATGCCTTCCAGCTGGCACAGGAGGTGATCAAAAACAGCGGCATCGCCAAAGAGGCGTACGACGACATGACACCCGAGGGCATGAGCCGCACGCAAAACATCCAGGAGCTGCTCAATGCGATGAGTGAGTTCGTCGCCACCCGCCAGGAACAGGGTGAAGAGAACAATCAGCTGGTCGACTTTCTCTCGGAGGTGTCACTGCTGACCGATCAGGATACCGACAACGATGCCGACAACGAGAAGGTGACGCTGATGACCGTTCACACTGCCAAGGGGCTTGAGTTCAATCATGTGTTCGTGGTGGGAATGGAGGAGGATCTGTTTCCCTCGGGAATGGCAAAATCGGAAATTAGAGGACTGGAGGAGGAGCGGCGTCTTTTTTATGTGGCTCTCACCAGAGCAAAGAAAAGTTGCACCATCAGCTACGCCAAGAGCCGTTTCAAGAACGGACAGATCAACCCCGCCACAGAGAGTCGTTTCCTGAAGGATATCGACCCCTCCTACCTATCGATGGACAAGCACACCGCTACCGATGTATCCCGTCCGCCCAAGGCGGATGACTTCTGGGGTTCCATGCGTGAACAACGCATACAGCAGCAGATTACGCAGACACCGCCAAAAAAGACGGTGCCGCTGCAGCAGGCATCCTCCACTATCCCCCTGTCGCAGGAAGCATCTGCCCTGGAGGTAGGTCATATCATTGAGCATGAGCGATTCGGCCGCGGCGTGGTCACCTCGATAGAGATGAACGGCAACGACCGCCGCGCCTTTGTAGTGTTCGAATCGGCAGGCAAGAAACAGTTGTTGTTGAAATTTGCGAAGTTCACCATTGTCGCAAGAAGCGACAGCGAGGTGTAAAGATTGATCTTGCAGCGACTGGCAGATGTAAAGAAGGAGGAAACCTTCTGTCTCAGATCTCCAGTAACGCTTTCTCACCGCTGCTGCCGCCAAAAAGCAGATCGACAGGGTTCTCCAGCAATCGTTTCACCCTGAGCAGGAAGCCGACCGAATCCTTGCCGTCGATCACACGATGGTCGTACGACAGCGCCACATACATCATCGGGCGTATTACCACCTGCCCCTCTACTGCCACAGGGCGTTCCAGAATATTGTGCATGCCCAGGATGGCCGATTGTGGTGGGTTGATAATCGGTGTGGACATCATCGACCCGAAGACACCACCATTGGTGATGGTGAAGGTACCACCTGTCATCTCGGGTATCGACAACCGCCCTTTGCGTGCCTTCTCCGCCACATCAGCTATGGCCCGCTCAATCTCGGCCAGCCCCAAGCTCTCCACATTACGGATAACGGGCACCATCAACCCCTTGGGTGCACTTACTGCCACCGAGATATCGGCATAATCAAAGGTGATGAGCTCCTCTCCCTCCATCATCGCATTCACGTTGGGGAACTCCTGCAGTGCCGTGGCACACGCCTTCAGGAAGAATGACATCATACCCAGCTTGATACCATGCTTCTCCACGAAACTGTTTTGGTATTTCTTGCGCAACTCCATGATCGGCTTCATATCCACCTCGTTGAAGGTGGTGAGCATCGCTGTCTCATTCTTCACCGACACAAGACGCTCACTCAGCTTCCTGCGCAAGGAGCTCAACC
This sequence comes from uncultured Proteiniphilum sp., assembly GCA_964446805.1. Classification (GTDB taxonomy): domain Bacteria; phylum Bacteroidota; class Bacteroidia; order Bacteroidales; family Dysgonomonadaceae; genus Proteiniphilum. The sequence continues at coordinate 9,910 of CAYUQE010000007.1, forward strand.
GCTCACGGCGCATCTCCCGACTCACCGGTTTTTTCAGTCCCCCGCCAAATCTGTCAGTACCTGCTTGCATCGATGCTTCTACATCCTCGCGCTTCAGCCGCCGCAGACCGCTGATCACATCATCCACCGACAGCTCATTCTCCTCCATCACCTTTTTTGCCAACGGGGTTATCTTTACCTGATCATGGGCTGCGGGCGCCAGGGTCTCGGTTGCATCCTTCACTGAAGGCTGTACGGCCGCGGGAGGCTGCTTCGCACTCTGCTCACTCGGGAGGATTTCTGCTGTTGCCTCAACGGCACTACCCTCTTCCGGCAGCACGGAGCTGTCGATGGTGCAGGCCACAGAGCCCACCTCGAGCATATCACCTTCGGAGGCTTTGAACGAGATCTTTCCCGTCTCCTCAGCCACCAGCATCAGTGTCGCCTTATCCGACTCCAGCTCTGCTATCTCACTGTTCTTCATCACCACTGCGCCATCGTCCACAAGCCAGTGAAAAAGCTCTACGTGGGTGATCGATTCGCCGGGACTGGGTATTCTTATCTCAATTACTGCCATATAATTATTGGATGATGTGATAGTTCGGTAAATATTGATTTTATCTGCACCAGGAACAATCGAAATAGATCTTTGTGCCTGCATGAATGATGGAGATGAATTAAGTGAGGCTCAGGTCAAACGCACTCTTAATAATATGAGCCTGGTTGATCTTATGCTGCGCTGTCAACCCTTCGGCGGTGACACCACTGGGCAGGCGACTTATCACACGTAGCTGCTGATCTGTGAACTGTTGCTTTATAAAGGTGGCGGCCCCCATATTAAGTGGTTCCTCCTGCACCCACACAAGCTCCACACCTGCAGGATACCCCTCCAGCAGCCTCGTCAACTGTTTCCCCGGGAAAGGATACAACTGCTCCACCCGCACGATGGAAACATGCTCATTGCCCTGCTCCCTGCGCGCTTCCTCCAGCTCGTAGTAGATCTTGCCGCTGCTAAGAAGTACTCGCTTCACCTTGGTACGATCTTGCAGCTGTTCATCTGCGATCACCTCCCTGAAGTTGCCTTCGGTAAAGTCGGCGATGGTGGAGGTGCATTCAGGATGACGCAACAGACTCTTGGGGGTGAAAACAATCAGTGGCACGCGTATTGTGCGATGAAGCTGGCGGCGGAGCGCGTGAAAAAGGTTGGCCGGTGTGGTGCTGTTCACCACCTGCAGATTCAGGTTGGCACAGAGACTCAGAAAACGCTCCATCCGCCCGCTGGAATGCTCGGCACCCTGCCCTTCGTAACCATGCGGCAGCAACATCACTAGTCCCGATTTGATCCCCCATTTCTCCTGGGCGGCAGCGATATACTGATCTACAATCACCTGCCCCACATTGTAAAAATCGCCAAACTGAGCCTCCCAGATGGTGAGACCGTCGGGATGGGCCAGCGCGTAGCCATACTCAAAACCCAATATAGCATATTCATTCAGGGGTGAGTTATAAACCCTTACAGGTGCCTGTGCCCCTCCCAGGTTCTTCAGGGGGAAGTATTTCTCCTTCCCGTTTTCGGTGATGATCTCAGCATGACGGTGCGAGAAGGTTCCTCGTTCAGAATCCTGACCACTCAATCGCACGGTGTGCATCTCCTTTGCCAGTGACGCATAAGCCATCAGTTCTCCCATGGCCCAGTCGTAGGTGTCAGACTCAATCATGGCTGCACGCTGGGCAAAGAGTCGCTTTGTTTTATTAAAAAACTGCTTGTCGCCAGGGAGTGTGGTTATATGCCCTGCCAACGATAAAAAGGATTCTTTGGTAATCTTTGTCTCCACCTCCTGCTCAAAGTCCTCCACCAGCGGCAACCGGATATCTTTATACTTCGCGGCAAAGAATGGCTGCAGGTTCAGCCGGTCTGTTTTCACCGATTCTTCATAGGATCTCTCCAACAGCTGATGAAATGCATTCACTTTCGCATCAAACGCCTGCTGTGTGATCACCCCCTCAGCTATCAGCTTCTCCGCATAGATATCCCGCGGATTTTTATGTCTGGCAATGATATCATACAGCTCAGGCTGCGTAAAACGGGGCTCATCACCTTCGTTATGACCATACTTCCTGTAGGAGAGCAGGTCGATAAACACGTCGATATTGAACCGCTGTCGAAACTCCAGTGCCAGCTTCGCAACGAACACCATCGCCTCCACATCATCACCATTCACATGGAAGACAGGCGACTGTGTCACCTTGGCCACATCGGTACAATAAGTGCTGGAGCGCGCCTGCAGATAGCTGGTGGTGAAACCCACCTGGTTATTGATCACAATATGGATGGTGCCGGCTGTCCTGTAACCCTCCAGCTTCGAGAACTGAATGGTTTCATAGACGACACCCTGCCCCGCGATGGCAGCATCGCCATGCACAAGAATGGGCAACACCTCGTCATCGGTATAATTATGTTCATTTTCCAGTTTTGCACGTGCAATACCCTGCATCACAGGACCCACCGCCTCAAGATGGGATGGATTGGGAGCCAGACTGACATTGAGAGAGCGCCCCTCATAATCGATGGTGTTGTTATATCCGAGATGGTACTTCACATCTCCATATTTGATCTCCTCCTCATAGTTCTGCGCATTGAACTCACGGAACACCTGGGAATAGGGCTTCTTCATGATATTGGTGAGCACGTTCAACCGGCCGCGATGGGCCATCCCCAGCACGATGTCATTCACATCATACGCCCCACCACGTGCGATGATCGCATCCAGCGCGGGGATGATCGATTCGGAGCCTTCCAGCGAGAAACGCTTCTGACCTACAAACTTTTTATGCAGGTAATCCTCAAAACCAGATGCTTCCACAAGCCGGTCGAGAATACGCAGTTTAATCTCATTGGTGAAGAGTTCCCTGTTCCGCGAACTCTCCATCTTCTCCTGCAGCCATAGCACGATCTCCGGCTTGGTCATATAGCGGTATTCCACACCTATCGACTTGCAATAGGTCTCCTCGAGGAGCGAAACGATCTTTCTCAGGGTTGTCCTTCCCTGACCGATCTCTGATCCAGCCTCGAACGCAATGTCCAGATCCTCTTCGGTCAGATCGAAGTTCTCTAAGGCCAGCGTGGGAGTGTAGCTACGTCTGGTACGCACGGGATTGGTATTGGTGAAAAGGTGTCCGCGACGCCGGTAACCGTTAATGAGCCTCATCACCGCGATCTCCTTGGGTGAATGAGCCTCGGCAGCTGCATCTTTCTGCGGTCTGACCGGAAAATGGGTGGTGGCTAAATCAAATCCCTGAAAGAAAAAACGGAAACTTTCATCCACACTTTCGGGCGATTCTTTATATTTCTTATACAAAGCCTCAATGGCATCCATATCCATTGCACTTAATTCACTAGTGGCATTCATCGGTCAATTTTTCAGAATAATGATATAAATGGTAAAGATGGTAAAATTGTTCGTTTTATCCAACACTTTTTTCCCAAAAGGCTCATTTTACACGATAATGACAGAAAATATCCCCAGCAGCCCTTTACGAATAATTATCTGCTTTTACATTTTACTTATTCCCAAAAAAACGCTATTTTTGACCTCTCAATCAGGACTATCACAGAAAGATATACAGAATCATCAAAAATAATCATTTCAATGACAAAAAGCGCATTACAAATTGCAAGGGCAAGCTATGAGCCCAAAATGCCCACCGGATTGAAGGGCAACGTAACAATGGAAGAGGGTGCTGCCACCGTGTCGGTAGCAGACAGGGAGGAGATAGGTGCACTATTCCCCCACACCTATGGAATGCCAATCGTTAAGTTTTCCCGTGCAGCGGGAGAGACAGGTAGCGACCAACCGGTAAATGTGGGAGTAATCCTGTCGGGGGGACAGGCTCCCGGCGGTCACAATGTGATTGCAGGGATCTTCGACGGGTTGAAAAGATTACATGCCGACAGTAAACTGTATGGTTTCATCCTCGGTCCTGCAGGACTTATCAACCATGAGTACAAAGAACTCACCGGTGACATTATTGATGAGTACCGCAACACCGGCGGATTCGACATCATCGGCTCGGGACGCACGAAACTGGAGACCACGGAACAATTCGACAAGGGTCTGGAGATACTGAAAACACTCAACATCAAAGCACTGGTGATCATCGGCGGCGATGATTCCAACACCAACGCATGTGTGCTGGCTGAGTACTATGCCTCCATCAACGCAGGTGTGCAGGTGATCGGTTGCCCCAAGACCATTGACGGCGACCTGAAGAATGAACAGATTGAGACCTCCTTCGGATTTGACACCGCCTGCAAGGTCTATTCCGAGTTGATCGGCAACATACAGCGCGACTGTAACTCGGCACGCAAGTACTGGCACTTCATCAAGGTGATGGGCCGCTCAGCGTCACATATAGCACTTGAATGTGCCTTACAGACGCATCCCAATGTTTGTATTGTCTCGGAAGAGGTGGCAGCAAAGGAACTATCGCTCGATGATATCATCGACCAGATTGCCACAGTAATTGTGAAGCGTGCCGAGAAAGGGTTGAACTTCGGCACTGTGATCATCCCCGAAGGGTTGATCGAGTTCATCCCCGCAATAAAGAAGCTGATCAGCGAGCTGAACGATTTCCTCGTACACAACCAGGAGGAATTCGACCTGGTACGTCGTTCCGGCAAACGGGATTACATCATCAGCAAGCTCTCGCAGGAGAACGCAGCCATCTACGCCAGCCTCCCTGAGACAGTGGCACGTCAGCTCACCCTCGACCGTGATCCACACGGCAATGTGCAGGTATCATTGATAGAGACGGAGAAACTGCTGGCAGAGATGGTGAATAAACGTCTTGTAAAATGGGCCAAAGAGGGCAAATACAAAGGTAAGTTTGCGACGATCACTCATTTCTTCGGTTATGAAGGTCGCTGCGCCGCTCCGTCGAACTATGATGCCGACTACTGCTACTCCCTCGGCTACACCGCCTCCATGCTGGTCGCGGCAGGTAAAACGGGCTATATGGCCTCAGTACGCAACACCACCGCTCCGGCAGCAGAATGGGTTGCAGGCGGCGTACCCATCACCATGATGATGAATATGGAACGTCGTCACGGTGAAATGAAACCGGTGATTCAGAAGGCGCTGGTGGAGCTTGAAGGTGCTCCCTTCACCTATTTCCAAAGCCAGCGTGACAAATGGGCTGTGGACACCGATTACGTATATCCCGGTCCCATACAGTACTTCGGCCCGACAGAAGTAAGTGACCAGCCCAGCAAGACAATGCAGCTGGAGCAGACAGGTACGATCGAGATACAGTAATCCTGTCAAAGGTGTGAATATCAAAAGAGGTGGCCTCATCATGAAGCCACCTCTTTTTTCAGCCTTGGGTTTTGGCTGACATTATTCTCGATCAGGATCAGAAAAAGCGGTACCGGTTATCTTCCACACCCAGCTTCACTTTTAACACCTCCACCGACTGCATTTGCAGACGATAGGCATTGTTATTGAGCATGCTCTTTTTCTGTGCTTCCGCATCATAGCTTTCTGTTCCTTCGGTACGGTTGGTCACCTTGGTTACCAGCACACCCATATTTCCTTTCATCGGCCCTACGACACTATTCAGTGGGGCAAAGGCGGAGACGGCATTCAACACAGGCTCGTAGCCCAGACCGGTAATGTTCTGTGTATTGAAGTTCACAAAACGGACAGTGTCAGATACCGTGTTCATCGCTGTAGCATAGGCATCAATGGATGTCAGCTTCAGCGCTGTCAGATCGGCAATCATCTTTTCCGCTTTCTTGTCGTTGGTCAATTGCATGCGTATGTTGGAGGATACTTCAGATAATGGGGTGGTTCCCGACGGTATCAACTGATCCACACGGGCAATGACACGCAGGTTGGTAAGATCGAACTTCTTCACACTCCCCGTTTTTTTCTCATTTGCCGCCCAGGTGATCACCTGTCGTGTTCCTGGGATCTGGTTCAAAGTGAAATCATTGGCAGAAACAGTGATGTTTGGAAGTACCATGTATCCTTTCTCTGCAGCCTGTTCACTGAATTTTTCACCCACATCGGGAGTAGCAACAAACTGATTCAATTCGTTATCGATATTATTCGATGTCTTTTCACTGGCCACCACAGGCATGTCAATCAGCGCCAGCTTGTATTTATTCACCGGACGGGTTCGCTCCTCCACCTGAATGATCAGCTGCTGTCCCGGCACGGTGAGTTTCACCGGTTGACCCACAGGAGCATTGAATGCGGCATTGATCATCTCAGCGCCCAATGAGACAAGATCAATCTCTCTTGCCCAGCCCACATCACCACCGTTGGAGCTGGGATTAAGGCTGTTGGCTACATCGGCAAAAGAGGCTCCTCCCTGTAGCTGACCATATATGCTGTCCACAAAATGGGTCACCACTGAGTCCCTGCCTACCATGGAAGCATCGGGGATGGACATCATCCGCAAATGGACCGAATCGGGAGCCACCGTTTTGTCGATCAGCTTGATGATCTGGAAGGAGTTGCCTTCACGCTTGGGACCATACATCTCACTGATGGCTGCTGAACGTGCAAACTCAACCTGATCGGGGGTAAGCGCTAATTCACTCACGAAAGCATCCCGATAAGGCACCTGTGAGTAATCGGCCACAACGGTGGCAGGATTGGTGGTTGCTGCCAGCTCGTTGAATGCTGTTCTTGACGCGGCCTCCACCTCGGCAAAATCCTCACTGCTGGGGAGTACTTCCTTGGTAAAGTAGGAAAGCTTCACCAAGGGTGCTTCCATACGGAACGATTGCTTATGCTTGTCGTAGAATGCTTTAATCTCCTTATCGGTGACAGTCACTGCCGAATCAGGCATCGTGAAATAGCTCTGCATCGCATACTCGATATCTGCATTCTTCTGCGACATTTCAAAAGCGCTCTTCGCTTCCAGGTCATTCGTGATCACACTGTTAGATAAAAGAGAGATATACTTCTCTTCCAGTCGTTGTGTGCTGATCATATCCTCAATGAATAACCACAACGATTTGTACTGATTAACCATGGCCTGTTCCTGCGGACCGGGATTGGGCATGTTGATCGTGTTGATGAATTCGATCAACGCATTACGATTAAAGACGCCTGTCTGTGGATCGACAAAGAATGGCAGCTGTTGTAATACCGGAGAAATGGACTCACCATGAACAAGATCATTGATCTCTTCCTTGGTCACATTCAGTCCCAGCTTCTTTGTCTGATTGTTGAGGAGACGCTGACGCACCATCTGCTGGTATACCGCCTCACGTATTTGCGATGATGTGTTCTCATCGAGTGAACTCTGACCGCTCACCATCTTCTGAAACTCTTCAAATTCGGTAATCTTATCGGCATATTCCTTGGTCGAAATCACCTCACCGTTCACCACGAATGCTTTGTCTTGTGCTCTTCCGAACAGTGTGGTGCCCGAAGTGAGTAAGTCTCCTAAAACAAAGGCAAGCAACGCAACACCAATGACGATGACCAAGAGCGTACCTTTGTCCCTAATCTTTTGTAAAGTAGCCATTTAACTATTATTTAGTTCTGTTTAAACGTTAAAAATATTTTTGATTCAATTAAGGGCACGAAGTTAGTAAAAATAAAGCAGATAAATATATATTTTTTAAGAAAAGTATGCAGCTGAGCCATTAATGGGATGATTCCCTTTGATGCTCCCCACCGGTGATTAATCGGACCACCTCGATTTTACGGGCGGTCACTTTCAGTATCTTGAAGGTGTATTTTCCAATGAGAATAGTTTCATAGGTCTTGGGAATACGTTGGGTATGCTGAAGCAGAAAGCCGGCCACGGTGGAGTATGTATCCGACTCTGGTAAATCCAGTGCGTACATTTCGTTCAGCTGGTCAATCTCCACACGTCCCGACAGCACAAACTCATGCTCACCCTCCTGTTTCACGAACTTCGACTCCACATCGTACTCGTCTTCAATGTCGCCGAAAATCTCTTCTACCAGATCTTCCATCGTCACAATCCCCGAGGTACCACCAAACTCATCCACCACTACAGCAATGCTTTTACGCTGTTGCATCAGGTCGCTCATAAGCTGACTGGCATGCATGCTTTCGGGCACGAACGAGATGGAGGCCACGTTCTCCCTCCAGTGATGTGGATTATTAAAAATCTCCCACATATGGATGTACCCGGTGATGTTGTCAATATCATCCTTGAAGACAAGAATGCGAGAAAGACCTGTCTCAATAAATTTATCCTTGAGCGTGGCAGGATCCGTATCGACGCTTACGGCTATGATCTCGGCACGGGGTACCATACAGTCTCTGATCTTCATGGCTGAGAAATCGAGTGCGTTACGGAATATCTTCACCTCCGAGTCAACTTCACTCTCTTTCGACATATCATCAATGCTCTTCTTCACATAACTATCAAGGTCGACTCTGCTGAAGACCTTGTTCCCGCTATCCGATGAACGGACGCCCACACTCCGCAACATTCCCTTCGAGAGCATGAGAAACACTCTGGCAAGAGGATAAAACAGGAGGTAAGAAATAAAGGCGGGTAAAACAAAAAGGTTCACCCAAAAATTGGCGTTTTTCCGGAATATGGTGCGTGGCAGGAACTCATCGGTAAGCAATACCAGGAAGCTCACAATTAGGATGAAAAGGAGATAGTGCAGGAACTCATTCTCGGGAAGAGGGAAGTGCGCCCTCTCCACCAGCAGCAAAGCAAAGAAAACCACCAGCACGAGCATGATCACCTTACCTACAACAAGCGTTGCCAGAAACTGACGGGGATGGCCATAGATATTGTTCAGCATATAGCTGTACCCTCCTCTGTTTCTTTTGCTGACCGCATACTGCAGCTTGTCGGAAGAGACAAATGCCACCTCCATGCCCGAAAAAAAGAGAGAGAGTAAGAGGCATGCCACCAGCCAACCCATTGCAACAGTTACCGACATTGTAATCTTTCGCTTGCTTTTGTTTCTTGTCTTATGATACTCATATTTAAGGAGAAGGATTCACCGGCGTGGAGGCCTCTGTTTGCAAGGAATCGGCAGGCAGTGTCTCTGCAAAGGGAAGTATTCCGTCGTGAGGACGAAAAATGCGATACTCGGTCATTGAGGCGTTCGATTCAAACCCATAACCCTTGATCTCGGTCACTCCCCGCTTTATCTCAATGTACTTATCCGAATAAACCCTGTCATTCTTCCCGTCCCAGAAAAGCTCTTCACTCTCAAACACCTCTCCCTGCATATTCTCCACATGCACGTTCTTTAGCAGCTTCCAGAGATCCTTTTTGTTGTAATACCACGCTGTATCGGCCTGTACAGTGGCTTCAACGTTGAAATCAGGTGTAAAACGTTCAAAATAGATCCCCTCAGGGAAATAGGAGTAGGGCTCCCTGGCCTTGTCAAACACCTTCCATACGTCGGCAACCATCCTGTAACGGGTGATGCCTGAATCGGAAATAAGCTGCGTCACCGAGTCGGTAATCATGGTGGGGACTGTCTCGGGATCGTAGGCAAAGGCAACAAGATGCTCATCCTTCTCTCTGCAGGAGACAAAAAAAAGCGACATAACAACCATGATAAAAATGGTTGTTATGCGCCCTGAAGGTAGTATGTTGTGTTGGTATTTCAACCCTTATCTTGCATGATTGAAATTATCTTAACCTAACAGTGGTAGATTCACCGATCCAGCCCGGGATGAACACTGTCTCACCAGCCTTGATGCCCATCATGAAGGCGGTCTCCGTATCCATATACGCTCCTGAATATCTGTTGATAAGGCTGTTGGCCTTTCCCGCCACACTCGGATCCACCGCTCTTGCTTTTTGCAGCTTGTCGACAGCGGCACAGTAGACCAATCCCGCTTTTTCGCTCTCCGAGAAGATATTGTTCGCCGAACTGGCATATAACTGTCCAATAAGGATGTAAGCCTCACCGTTGTTAGCATTGTACTCCAACGCATCGTAAGCGGCTTGTCTTGCCCTGGCAAAATTGCGCTGATTGGAGAAGATACCTGCCAGCTGCATCATGTAGTCAGACGACTTTTTCTTGTCGGTTTCCAGACGGGCCGCTTCAGAATAATACTTCACAGCCGTCTCGTAATCCCTGTCTCTCAGGCTCTTGTTGGCCAAACCGAGGGCTGCGCTGGCAGATGGCTCAAGAATATGGAGATATTCAGCTGCGGTAAAGTAAAGATCTGATTCGTTACATCCAACCGAGCCTAGTGCGTTCAGCACCTCATTGAGAAACTCCTTGTTGGTTTTGTTGGGCTCGACCTTGTCGGCGTAATATTCGGTCAGCGTCTTGCAATCACCGGCACCACTGGCAATGAACCCTTTCACGACACCCTCTTTCACCATACCAAGATATTCGCTGCTGGTTTCATCATTGGCAACTTTGGCGGCGGCAATAGCCTGATCAACATAACCCGTAATTTTGAAGTAATCAGTGATATACTGGTTCTTTTTGGAATTATCCTTGTAGTATTCACTTAATGATGCAACCATAAAGTAGGAGTAGGCATCGAGGGGATACATCTTCTCTTTCATCTCATCGATCGCTTCACCCAGCCAGTCATAAATCACCTTCTGGTCGGTTTTCTCACCCATCAGCTCCATGTAATCATAGGTCTTGTATGCAAGGATGGTTCCTCGAGCATCATCTTCACCGAAATATTTAAGACGGGTATCGAAGATCTCCATCACTTTATCAAGGTACTCTTTTTTCTTGGCTTCATCCGTGGCACCTGCATAGAGCGCTTTGAAGATACGCGGACCGTAGATGTAGATATTCTTGCTTGATGCCGGACAGTTCTCATACACTGCATTCCACGGGCCCAGTGCACTTTCAAAGGCTTCTGCCTTGGCCGATGTCTGCATAAGACTCAGGTTCTCACGACAGTTGATACTATCCTGGCCATGTCCAAAGGGTGATTTTACGGGATCATAGCTTGCTTTCTGAGCCATGGCGCCCACTACCATAAAGGTAACCATCAATCCTGATAATAATAATTTTTTCATATTGCTTGATGTTTTTAGTTGTTATTCTTTCGTTCTTGCGAGTTGGACAGAATGTTAAAAGGATAGTTTAATCATTCCCTCTTTTTAGGCGTCATCCAGTTGGGCTTTATTAGTTAAACTGACGCTTAAAGAACCAGAACTCATTGATGTTCATGCCGATAGATATTTTAAACATATCCTGACTAATCATAAAGTCAGCATCGGGTTGTTGTCTGCTATAACCAAACCCTATGTTGAGCATGGAGACATGTCGTGTAATATAATCGTGGAAGGGCAAGCCCAACCCCACATTCACACCATACTCCCTGAAGCTGCCCATTCCTGTATCCTGGTCATTATCCGGGTTGATCACGCTGAAGTTGGTGTAGGAGTTGGCATAGGAGAGACCACCTCTGAAGCGGATACGATGAAAGAAATTCTGGCTCATCGGGTCGATCACATACTCTATGCCTGTATTGATACGAATCACATCATTAAAGCGGTTGCTGTTGGTGAGATCATCCAGCAGCGCCGGATAAGCCAGATTTTTCCACAGCTGGTAGGTGCCATCGAGACCTATCAGAAAATGATCGGTACTGTAGGTCAAACCAAATCCAAAAGTGTGGGGAAGCTGAAAAGCGGCCCCATGTAAGGTATCTGTTTTCAATATCTGCGAGGGTCCTATACGTGGATTTTCATATGGGTCGGCAGCATAAAGCATCTCTGAAGGATTCACATCGGCGCGGGCATTTATTTGCGGAGTGTAAACCGCACCCAGTGTCACCGAGCGTTTCTTGTCAAGGGGGATGGTATACTGTACACCGAAATCATATTTCAACTCACGGATAGTGTACATATATTTTGTTTCACCCACTAATGCAGAGGAGGTCACGGGTGTGACCACGCTACTCCTTGTATAATTGCCAAAGAGGTAGGAGAGGTTGGCTCCCATTGAGAAGTGCTTTAGCGGCTCCCAGGCAACACCTCCATAGATCTGGGTTAATCCACCCGATCCTCGGTATGTTTCAATATACTGGATATTGGAGAGGGAGCGTGCTCCGCCAAAATTATATCCCATCTTGGAATAGGGCAGAAGACCGATGCTGGCACCCATGTTTCGAAGAAGCGGAAACTGCATGGTGATGTAGTCGATATTGCCATTGTAGAAATCACGGCTGTTGGAGCCATCATTCATGCGGGCAAGATGTCCCGATACACCTACATCAAAAATAAAGGTGAGTGAATCGAGTTCGGAATAGGAAGCCGGATTACCGGGGTTTGCCTGTTGACTCCTGCGTAACCCGTAACTGATACCCCCCATAGCTTCAGAGGCACCCAGGGCCGGGTTGGATAACAGCCCGTATCCATATCTGCTGTATGGAGAATTGGAGCCTACTTGTTGTGCAAAAATTACAATGGGTATCGTAAGAAAAGCGATCAACAAAAAGAAATGTTTTTTCCTAATATTCATCTGTTTCGTTATATAAACCAGCTTTTGGCATCCTGGTTCTTAAATCTTGAATGAGAGTGCAAAGATGACATAATTTTGCGATGTCACCAACAAAACGTCTCACTCATCTTGTTAAAAAGATAAAAGTTTAATGTTTATAAACTATTCATTCAGGCTGTTCCGTCACGTTCATTTCTTCCTGCCCTCTTTATAGATGTTATGGGAAACCACCTCCTGCAGTGGTTTACGCTTCTTCTGCCTCAATGGCTGCACACTATAACCGATCACAATATCGAGCCATACTCTCTTTGAGTCAGGGATAGAAAGCAACTCCCTCATCTTGGACTCATTGAACCATCCCACAATGCAGGAGCCCAACCCCTCGTCGTGCGCAGCCAGTGCGATATGGGCAGCAACAATTCCCATATCCATCTGCGCATAATCCTTCTGCTTCACCCAGCCGCCCACACCTGAGGAGAGATTCACCTTCTCCTCCACCAGCACGATATGCACCGGTGCCTGTTTGGTGAAATGATTCATGCCGAGGGCACGGGCTGAAGTAGCATCGGCAATTTGATTCTTCAGGAGAGGATCATCCACCACGATGAGATGCCATGGCTGTGCATTGCAGGCCGAGGGAGCCAGTCGCGCTGCCTCTACGATGCGTTCGATCTTCGCCTTTTCCACAGGACGGTCAGGATCAAAAGCCCTGTCACTCTGACGCGTGGAGACCAATTCAAGAAAATCCATCATACGCGTTTAATGCTGCAATGCGGCTGATGTATTTGCCGATAATGTCAAATTCAATGTTTACCACCGACCCTTTCTTTATCTGGTGGAAATTGGTAAACGCATAGGTATAGGGTATGATAGCCACCCTGAAACTGTCATCGGTGGGCTCAACAACAGTCAGACTGACACCATTGACCGTCACTGATCCCTTATCGACCGTCATATATCCTTTTTTGGCCATCTCCCTGTTGAAGGTGTACGCAAAGGTGTAGTACCAGCTGCCATCAGCCTCCTCCACATCCCTGCAGACGGCTGTCTGATCCACATGTCCCTGCACGATATGTCCATCGAGGCGACCGTTCATCGGCATGCTGCGTTCAAGGTTCACCTTGCTGCCTACCTCCAGCAGGCCCAGGTTGGAACGATCCAGTGTCTCCTGTATGGCAGTGACGGTGTACATGTCATCGTTGATGGAAACCACAGTCAGACAGACACCGTTATGTGACACGCTCTGGTCTATCTTCAACGCTCCGGTGAATGAACAACGCAGGGAGATGTGGAGGTTTCCTTTTTCTCTGTTAAGTGCGACAACGGTTGCCGCCTCTTCTACAATTCCTGAAAACATAGTATAATATGATAATGTGATAATTCGATAAGGGGACCATAGCATGAGCACGTTCGTGCAACAGCCCCTGAAACTGCTCACTGTTCACTATCGCCGGTTAGGGCGTTTTCAATTTACCAGATGGAGGCACGTTTTTCTTTCGGCAGATACATCGGGTCGGAAGGTTGAATATCAAACGTCTCGTACCATGCATCTATATGGGGCAATGCACCGTCCACACGCCATTTACCCAGTGAGTGGGGGTCCGTTTTCGTCAATCGGAGAATCTCGGCATCCCGCACATTCCCTGCCCAGAGGTTGGCATAACTCAGAAAGAAACGCTGTGAGGGCGTGAATCCATCAATCACCTCCCTGCCGGCAGCCTGGTCCGTATTCAAGAAAGCATGATAGGAGACCTGCAGCCCGCCATGATCGGCAATGTTTTCACCGAGGGTAAAGATACCGTTGGCATGGACAGTATCAACCACCACGATGTGATTGAAATAGTCAGCCAACACTGCCGCTCTCTCGTCAAAACGCTGCGCATCCTGGGCCGTCCACCAGTCGGTCATGTTTCCCTCCTTGTCGTACTTGCGTCCCTGATCATCAAACCCATGTGTCATCTCATGACCTATCACCACACCGATACCTCCGTAATTGATCGCATCATCTCCATGCATATAGAAGAAGGGGGGCTGAAGAATTCCCGCAGGAAAGCAGATCTCGTTGGAGGTGGGGTTGTAATAGGCATTCACCGTCTGTGGCGACATATACCATTTTGTCCGGTCCACCGGTTGACCCAGTTCTCCCATCATCTCGGCATATTCAAACTCGGAAGCACGCACCATATTCTGCCAGTAGGAATCATCCTTCACCTCCAGCGTGGTGTAATCCTTCCATTTATCAGGATAACCAATCTTCACGATAAATGTGCCCAGCTTCTCCGCTGCCTTAGCCTTTGTCTCATCGCTCATCCACTCAAGCTGGTTGATACGTTCACCCAGGGCCACCTGCAGATTATCCACCAACCTCACCATACGCTCCTTGGCTTCTGGTGGGAAATATTGCGCCACATAGAGTTGACCCACTGCCTCACCTAGTGCACCATTCACCGCGTCGATCGTTCTCCTCCAACGAGGACGAAGTTCTTTACTACCACTCAGTGTCTTTCCGTAAAACTCGAAATTGGCAGTGACAAAATCATCGCTCAGATAGCCAGCAGCCGAATTGATCACTTTCCAGCTCAGGTAATCCTGTAACTGTTGTAGCGGTTCTCTCTCAATGATGGCGATGGCTGCTTTCACCGGCGCTATCTGTGATACGTTCAGGCTATCGATAGCGGTAGCACCCAGCCCCTCGAGATAATAGGCCCAATCGAACGAAGCAACCTTACTGCCTAGATCAGCCACCGGCATTTTATGATAGTTCAGCTCCGGCCGACGAAGCATCTCCTTGGTGATATGTGACTGGGCCAGCTCGGTCTCAATCTTCATCACACTCGCAGCAGCCTGCGCTGCATCGGCTTCAGTGTAGCCCGCATTACGGAATTGCGTCTTCATCAACGTCACATAGCCCTCACGGAGCATCCGGGAGTGATCATCCGCTAACAGGTAATAATCTCTGTCACCCATACCGATACCTGATTGAAACAGGTGTGCGATGTTCATTGTGCTGTTTTTATCATCAGGACCCACATAAAACCCGAAGAAGGGATGGGAAGCATAACGGCTTATCACCGTCATCAGTCGCACGATCTCTTTTTTATCGCCGGCTTTGGCAATCATCTCCAGTTGTGAACGGATGGGGGCAGCGCCATCACTGTTCAGCTTAACACTGTCGATGCCCATTGTATAGAGATCACCCACTTTTTGAGCATTGGACCCCACAGGATGATCACCTTTCCCCATCTCTTCAATCAGTGATCGTATCTGGGTCTGGTTCTCTTCCCGCAGCTTGTCGAACGAACCGTAACGGGCATGTTCATCGGGAATGGGATTGGCTTGTTGCCATCCACCGGTAGCATATTGATAGAAACTCTCTCCGCGTGAAGCGGTTGTATCCATATTGGCGGGATCAAGACCAGCCGGCAATTGTGTGGTTTTTTGTTTTGTACAACTGGTTGTAATCATTACGATTAAAATGAGTGTGGTAGATAGGATCTGTCTCATAATAAAAAAGATGGTTGTTGGCAGTGCAAAAATACAAAAATTTATTCCCTAAGAGGCATTCATCAGCTAAACTTAGCCAATTCTTCCTGAATTTGTCGAGACAGATGCTCGCTCACCGGAACCAATGGCAGACGAAGGATGTTCTTTATCATCCCCTTGAGATTGAGCATACACTTTACACCTGCGGGATTCCCCTCCACGAACATCAGTTGAAACAGCCTGCTGAACTCTTCCTCCATCTTGCTGCGGGCGTTGGCGGCGTTCCCGGCGAGGGCATTTTGCACCAGCCAGGCCATCTCCTTGGGAAATGCATTGCCAAAGACAGAGATCACCCCTGTACCCCCCAGCTCAATCACCGCTGTCGTCACAGCGTCATCACCCGAGATCACATGGAACCCTTCAGGAGCATCGTCAATAATGGCTTTTATCTGCTCCAGATTACCCGAGGCCTCCTTCACAGCGATCACGTTGCTGCACTGGCGTGCAAGACGCAAAGTTGTTTCGGCGGTCATGTTCACACCGGTTCTCCCCGGCACATTGTATAAAATAAGAGGTAATGGCGATGCCTGCGCAAGCGCGCAATAATGCCGGAAAAGTCCCTCCTGCGTGGGTTTATTATAATAGGGTGTAACAGATAAAATTGCACTGAAGCCGGTGAAGTCGGTTGTTTTCAACTCTTCCACCAGACAGGCTGTATTGTTTCCCCCCACGCCCATGACTACAGGGATCGTCCCGTTCACCTTCTCCACAATAAACCGGACAATCTCCACCTTCTCCTTGCCTGATAATGTAGGTGTCTCAGCTGTCGTCCCTAATGCAACAATATAATCGGTGCCATTGGCTAATTGAAAATCGAGCAAACGGGAAAGCGCCTCAAAATCGACTGAACCTTCTTCTTTGAAAGGAGTAATCAACGCTACTCCCAAACCCCTGAAATTGACTTTTGACATGAAATGATCGTTTTTTCCTGCAGTTTATTATTGAATGGAATAATTTCAGCAAAAAATGATTCCACAGAGCAAAGGTACATATTTTTCAAAAAGCATACCAACATAGTGAAAAAAACATTTGCACAGCTATCGGGAGGCAAGAAGTGCGATTAGAGAATTAATCCTTATATTTGCTGTAGGTTTTAAATTACGCTCTCACTATGCAATTCAAACCTGAAGCATACCGTATCCCCGATATCCCCCGGCAGCCGTTCATCGACACTGAGGAGATCCTTGATTATCTCGACAACACCGTTTCTACCCCCGCAAAAGTAAGTAATGTGATCAGCCTGTCAATGAACAAGAAAAGGCTGAATCTGCAGGAGGTGGCCACGCTGATCAACGCCACCGACAGCCAGTCGATAGCGCTTATCAAGGAGGGTGCCAGGGAGCTGAAGAAAAAGATCTACGGCAACCGCATCGTATTGTTCGCACCTCTTTACGTGGGCAACAAATGCTCCAGCGACTGCACTTACTGCGGCTTCAGGGCATCCAACAGGGAGCAGGTGCGCAAAACGCTCTCACAGGAAGAACTTGTCAGGGAGATCGAAGCACTGGAAGATAACGGTCAGAAGCGATTGATCCTCGTTTATGGTGAGCATGCCGAATATACACCCCAGTTTATCGCAGCCTCGGTGAGGACGGCCTACAGTGTGAAGAAAGGCAGGGGAGAGATACGCAGGGTGAACATCAATGCTGCACCACTCGACAGGGATGGTTTTCGCACGGTGAAGGAGGCAGGCATCGGCACCTTTCAGGTATTTCAGGAGACCTACCACCGGGAAGCATACAAAAGCTATCACCCGCGCGGTAAAAAAGCCGATTACGACTACAGGCTTACAGCCCTCGACAGGGCACAGGAGGCGGGACTGGATGATGTGGGCATTGGAGCGCTCTTCGGCCTGTACGACTGGCGTTTCGAAGTGATGGCACTGGTACGTCACACCAACCATCTGGAAGCATGTTTTAATGTGGGGCCGCACACCATCTCCTTTCCCAGGATCAAGGATGCCTCGATGCTACAGATGGGCAACCGCTATTTTGTCACTGACGAGGAGTTCACCCGCCTGGTAGCCATTCTTCGACTTGCCGTGCCCTACACGGGGATGATCCTCACCGCACGCGAGCCGGCTCACCTGCGTGATGAGCTGTTACAATATGGTGTGTCGCAGATTGATGGCGGCACCAGGATAGAGCTGGGCAGCTACGTGGAGAAAGTGACCACTCACGATCTGAACAAAGGTCAGTTTCTCATCAACGATGACCGCTCATTGAATGAGATCATCGAGGAGCTGTTACAGCAGGAGATGCTTCCCTCCTTTTGCACCGCCTGTTATCGTCTTGGCAGGACGGGAGAGCACTTCATGGAGTTCTCCGTTCCGGGCTTCATCAAACGCTTCTGCACGCCTAATGCCATGCTCACACTGGCAGAATATCTCGTCGACTATGCCCCGGGGGATACCGCAGCGAGAGGATGGAGGGTGATCGAGAAAAACATGGCGGGTCTCACCATCAAGGCTCAACGTGAGGTGAGCGAGAGAATTGAAAGAATCAAACAGGGTGAAAGAGATTTGTACTTTTAAATGAGCAGCAATCAACCTCATATAGGCATCTTCGGACGCAGAAACACCGGAAAAAGCTCGCTGATCAACATGCTCACCGGGCAGGAGACAGCGATCGTCTCTGATTTTGCGGGGACTACCGCCGACCCGGTCAAGAAATCAGTGGAGATCTTCGATATCGGACCGGCTATCCTGGTTGACACTGCCGGCATTGATGATCTTGGAGAGATAGGGGCGAAAAAAATCAAACGATCACTCGAGGTGATCAGCAGGGTGGATTGTGCCCTGTTACTGATTGCAGGAAACCAGTTTGGTGATTATGAAGTGCGATTGATCAGTCAGTTTGTCGAAAAGGAGGTACCCTACCTCATCGTCCACAACAAAAATGATATCAGCAAGATAGCCTCCATCACCGTTACAACTATCAGACAGCATTCAGCAGCGGAGATCATCGATTTCAGCACCTATGAGTCAACCAACAAGGAAAAGCTGATAAATGCATTAAAGAAATTCATTCCTGCGACGGCCTATCAAAAAGTATCGCTCTTGGCCGACCTGATAAAACCGAAGGATCTCGTGCTGCTGATCACTCCCATCGACAGCGAAGCGCCCGAAGGAAGGATGATTCTGCCTCAGAATCAGACCATCCGTGATGCACTCGACAACCACTGCATCACCATGGTGGTCAGAGAGACAGAGCTCGCCGACGTCTTGAAGCTGGGTGTCATACCTGCACTTGCTATCACCGACAGCCAGCTCTTCGGGCAGGTAGCTGAAACACTTCCCGCGAATATTCCGCTCACCAGCTTCAGCATTCTCTTCTCACGGCTGAAAGGTGACTTCACGCTCTTTAAGCAGGGTGCAGTACAGCTCTCTCTGCTGCAGGAGGATGATCACATTCTGATACTGGAGAGCTGTACCCATCAGACCAGTTGTGATGATATAGGACGGGTGAAGATCCCGCAGCTGTTGAAAAAACATACCGGGCGAAACCTTCATTTCTCCATTGTCTCCGGCCTCTCGCCACTCCCCGCAATCATGGAGGAGTATGCACTGGTCATTCAGTGCGGCGGCTGCATGGTTACCCGCAAGCAGCTGGCCAACCGATTGATGCCATTCGTAAAAGCGGGAATACCGGTGACCAACTACGGCATGACGCTGGCCTGGCTGAACGGTCTCCTCGAGAGGGCGACAAGCATCTTCAATGAATCGATTGAATGAGAACTGAAACAACAGCGGCAAATGAATGGAACAACACGCAGCAGTAACTTATCAAAAGAGGAGATCACAAATCTTCTCTCCCTCGGCGGGGAGGAGCAGCTGCAGTTGTTCACCCGCTCCTCCACGATCAAACAACTGCATGTGGGTAACAGAGTCTATCTCCGCGGGCTGATCGAGCTCTCCAATAGATGCGAAAAGGATTGCTTCTACTGCGGTATCCGTCGTTCAAATCACCAAACGAACAGGTATACCCTCACTCACGGGGAGGTGATGCAAGCTGTGAGGGTTGCACACAGTGAGGGGTACGGCTCCGTGGCAATCCAGTCGGGGGAGTTGTCCACGCGTGCATTTGTCGATAAGATAGATGCGATCGTCAGAGAGGCAAAAAAGGTGACCAACGGTGAGATAGGTATCACCCTCTCCTG
This sequence comes from uncultured Proteiniphilum sp., assembly GCA_964446805.1. Classification (GTDB taxonomy): domain Bacteria; phylum Bacteroidota; class Bacteroidia; order Bacteroidales; family Dysgonomonadaceae; genus Proteiniphilum. Next base: position 30,038 of record CAYUQE010000007.1, read on the forward strand.
TGGTGAGCAGACCGAAGAGAGCTACCGTCGCTGGTTTGAAAGTGGTGCGGACCGTTACCTTTTGCGCATTGAGACCTCCTCGGAGAAGCTCTACGAGAGACTACACCCTAACGATACGCTGCACCGTTATTCCAAAAGGCTGAAAGCACTGGAGTCACTCCGTAAAACTGGCTACCAGACGGGTACAGGTGTGATGATCGGACTGCCTTTTCAGACTGTTGAGGATCTGGCCGACGACCTGCTCTTCATGCAGCAGTTCGATATCGACATGTGTGGCATGGGGCCTTACATTGAACATGCACACACACCGCTATGGGCTTTCCGCGCTACACTTCTCCCCCTGGCAGCAAGGCTCTCACTGGCTCTCAGGATGATCTCTCTGCTGCGCATCCTGATGCCTGCTATCAATATCGCCGCCACCACTTCACTGCAAGCCATCTCAAAAGAGGGACGCGAGCAGGCAATCACGGTCGGGGCCAACGTGCTGATGCCCAATATCACTCCGGTGAAATACCGGGAAGATTACTTCCTGTATGAGCACAAACCGCTCTCTGACCGTAGCGACGAAGAGGAGCTGCACTATCTCGACCAGCAGCTGAAGGCGGTTGGGCATGAGATAGGTTACTTCCTCCAGGGTAATTCACTGCACTACAAGCAGACCACCAAAAATAACCTTTAAGCGGGATACAACGGACCGTGACACCTCCTGCCGGGAGTGCCCTTTTTGGCAGCCCCGATGCACCACGGTCATTTTTTATACTCCGCCAGGATCGACTTCACCCCGTCGGGCGAGACACGCCCATACACCTTCTCACCCACAAGCACCACGGGAGCAAGCCCGCAGGCTCCCACGCACCGCAGACAGTTGATGGAGAAACGGCCGTCGGCCGTGGTCTCCCCCACCTTGATATGCAGCTCCTTCATGAACTCATCGAGCACCTTCTCTGCCCCGCGCACATAACAGGCGGTGCCGGTGCAGACGGAGATGGGATGCTCCCCTTTGGGGATCATCGTGAAGAAGGAGTAGAAGGTCACTACTCCATAGACATGCGCCACAGGAAGATGCAGATTACTGGCGATCACATCCTGCACCTCGGCAGGGAGATATCCAAATGCATGCTGTGTTTCGTGAAGCACATTGATCAGCTCACGCGGGTCATTGTCGAACGATTGACAGATATCGTTGATTTGCTCTATCTTCTCCAGGGGGAGATGGACAATCACCTCAACACCGTCGGTCCCTTTCTCATTTTCCATATAGGTAAATAGTTCGGGTGCTATGCTTAACTTTTGATTCATGGGATCCTATTTTTACACTATGATCGTTTGTGGGTGGCAGGTGATCATCTAAGGCTATCCGCCACCAGGTGCATCTAACGTTCTATTTGCACGGTAACGCGGTTGCTCTTCGGGAAATACTCGGTATGCAAGAGACTATGCGCCTTCTTACTTCCCGGCTCACCCAGAAACTCCTCATACAACCTGATGATGGAGGGGTTCTCATGCGACTTGCGTATGACCTTGCGCTCATCTTCGGCATAGATGGCGGCAGCACGTTTGCCGAGTATCTCACTGTGACCGTGATGATAGGGCTGACCGCCGCCACCGACACATCCACCCGGACAGGCCATGATCTCAATGGCATGATAGTCCGAATGACCGCTCCTCACATCGTCCAGCAGTTTGCGGGCGTTACCCAGCCCATGCGCAATCCCAATATTGAGCACAAGTCCACCAAAATCGACCGTGGCGGAGCGTATACCCTCCATGCCACGTAGCTCCGTGAATGCCACCCTCTCCAGCTTCTTTCCTGTATGGAGCTCATAGGCTGTGCGGCAGGCAGCCTCGATCACACCACCCGTATTACCGAAGATGACACCGGCACCTGTCGACTCACCCAGGGGATCATCAAAATCCTCCTCCGGCAGATTTAAAAAGTCGATATTTGCCTTCCTGATGAACGCTGCCAGCTCGCGGGTGGAGATGGAGAAATCCACGTCGGGATTGCCATCCACCTTGAACTCTTCACGCTGACATTCATACTTTTTCGCCAGACAGGGCATGATCGAGACCACGATCATCTCTTTCCTCTTCACTCCTATCTTGTCGGCAAAGTATGACTTGGCAATGGCACCGAACATCTGTTGTGGTGATTTGGAAGTGGAGGGAACATCGAGCAGGTCAGGGAAGTTGTGCTCAAAGAAGCTCACCCACCCCGGACAGCAGGAGGTGAGTATGGGTAGCCGCACGTTGGGATCGCCTGCCAGATGGCCACGGATACGCTGCAACAACTCCGTCCCCTCCTCCATGATGGTCAGGTCGGCACTGAAGTCGGTGTCGAACACATAATCGAACCCCAGCTCACGCAGCGCTGCGACCATCTTGCCAGTCACCAGTGTCCCCGGCTCCAGGCCGAACTCCTCTCCCAGCGCAGCACGTACGGCCGGTGCTGTCTGCACTACCACTTTCTTCGTAGGATCTGTCAATGCACGAATAATGTCGTTGGTGTGATCTACCTCCGTGAGTGCGCCGGTGGGACAGACAGAGACACACTGCCCACAATAGGTGCAGGGTGAGTCCTCGAGGTTCATCTCAAATGCAGGCGCCACCACCGACATAAAACCGCGGTTTACGGCAGAGAGGGCACCTACGGTCTGCACCTCGTTGCACATCATCTCACAGCGGCGGCACATGATGCACTTGTCCACATCACGGATGATGGAGGGAGAGGTATCTTTCCGATAGTGCGACTGCTCCCCTTTGTAAGGAAGACTGCGGATACCGAACTGTGTAGCCAGGCTCTGCAGCTCGCACTGCCCCGACTTGGCGCATACGAGGCAGTCGAAAGGATGATCGGAGATGATCAGCTTCAACACGGTAGTACGTGCGTTCAGCACCCGTATGTTGTGTGTCTTGATCACCATCCCCTCCTCTGCCGGTGTCATGCAGGAGGGTGCCAGGTTACGGCGGCCCTCAACCTCCACCACGCAGATACGACATCCTCCCGGCTTGTTCTCTATGCCCATGTCGCACAACTCGAAGTGGCATAACGTGGGGATTTCCACACCCACCTTGCGTGCAGCCTTCAGAATGGTTGTTCCCTTTTCCACCTCCACTTTTTTCTTGTCGATTGTCAGTGTGATCATATGTTGTTGTTTTAGTTGTCAGTAAGCTGTAAGCTATAAGCTGTAAGTTGTAAGCTGTAATTCTTAATTATTAATTGTTTCTGCCACTCTGGGGTAGTCGTTCAGCAGGCTGATGGCATCGAACTGGCATTTATCCATGCAGGCACCACATTTGATGCAGATCTCCTGATTGATCCGATGCACCTCTTTCTTCTCACCACTGATGGCATGTGTGGGACAAACACGCTTGCAGGCCATGCAACCGATACACTCATCCGGCGAGATCACATAATAGAGCAGGTTGCGGCATTGACCCGAGCGGCATTTTTTTTCATGCACATGTTCAAGGTACTCATCCATGAAATTATCGAGCGTGGAGAGTACCGGATTAGGGGATGATTGTCCCAGACCGCATAACGAGGTATCCTTGATCACACTCCCCAGATTTCTCAACTTCTCAATATCTTCCTGCGTACCTTTCCCTTCGGTGATCTTGGTCAGTGTTTCGTGAAGACGCTTGTTGCCTATGCGGCAGGGAGCACATTTCCCGCACGACTCCTCCACGATGAAGCCGAGGAAGAATTTGGCTACTGACACCATACAATCATCTTCATCCAGCACGATCATCCCTCCCGATCCCATCATGGAGCCGGCAGCGGTAAGGCTTTCATAGTCGATACGGGTATCGAGGTGTTCTTCCGTCAGACAACCGCCCGAGGGCCCTCCTGTCTGTACCGCCTTGAACTTCTTCCCGTTCTTGATGCCTCCGCCAATCTCGTAGATGATCTCACGCAGGGTGATACCCATCGGCACCTCTATCAACCCCACATTATTGATCTTACCCGCCAGAGCAAACACTTTTGTCCCCTTCGATTTTTCGGTGCCGATAGCAGAGAACCAGTCGGCCCCCTTGAGGATGATCACTGGCACATTGGCCAGGGTCTCCACGTTATTCACATTAGTCGGTTTGTCCATATAGCCCCTCTGTGCCGGAAAAGGTGGCTTGTTGGAGGGCTCCCCCCTTTTGCCTTCCATGGAGTGGATGAGCGCTGTCTCCTCACCACAGACGAATGCACCGGCGCCATACTTCAACGTGATATCGAAAATGAAGCCGGTGTCGAAAATATTCTCACCCAGCAGCCCATAATCACGTGCCTGGGCAATTGCTGTCTTCAGTCGTTTGATTGCAAGCGGATACTCTGCCCGGATATAGACCAGCCCTTTTGTGGCACCAATGCAGTAACCGCAGATAGCCATCGCCTCCAGCACCGAGTGAGGATCACCCTCAAGGATGGAGCGGTCCATGAAAGCACCCGGATCACCCTCATCGGCATTGCACACCACATACTTCTGGTCGGCATCATTCCTGCTGGCGATCTCCCACTTCAAACCCGTGGGGAAGCCGGCACCTCCGCGTCCACGCAACCCTGATTGCTTGATGATCTCGATAGTCTCCTGCGGTGAATAGGCAGTGAGCACCCTACCCAATGCCTGATAAGCATTGCGCGCGATCGACTCATCGATGTTCTCCGGATCAATCGTACCGCAATTGCGTAGTGCAATGCGCAGTTGTTTCTTGTAGAAGCCCATATGTTTGGAATCAAGGATATGCTCCTTCGTCTCCGGATCGGTATAGAGCAACCGGTAGACACTACGTCCCTTGATCACATGTTCATCCACGATCTCTCTGGCATCGGACGGCTTCACCTGTGTGTAGAACGTATTGTCGGGCAGGACCTTGACAATAGGTCCCTTTTCACAAAAGCCGAAACAGCCGGTACGGATGATCTGTACCTCGCTGGCCAGTCCTTTTCTCTCCACCTCGTCGCGCAGCATCTCATACACCAGGTTGCTTTCTGATGAATGACAGCCTGTGCCGGCACAGACGAGCAGATGCATTTTGTATTGGCTCATAAAAGCATGCTTTAGGTTAATGTACGTTTATATGGTATCATAATTTTGAGGAATAATGCCATCCACCAGCTCCCCGTCCTTGATGTAACATTCAATGATTTCATCCGCTTTGGCAGTGTTGACATACCCGAAGACCACGGGCTCCCTCTCCGGCAGCGTGATCTCCACGGTAGGCTCGGCAAAGCAGTAGCCCATGCAGCCTGTCTGCGTGACCACAGCAGCAATACCGCGTTTATCAAGCTCCTCCACGAGGTATTCCATCACCTCCTTCGCTCCCGAAGCGATCCCGCAGGTCGCCATCGCCACCTTCACCTGCACCAGCGATGCAGGGTTCTCTGCCTTATCCCTGAGGTTCATGCGTGCGCTCACCTCCTCCTGTTTCTTTTTCAGGTCGGCGAGAGTTCTAATACCGGTCATTTGGTTCATTATTCAGTTGGTTTTTCATTTAAAATGGAACGATTTATGCTGTTTCTCATCATGTTCTAACAGAGGTAACTCTCCGTGGAGCGATCTTTATGAAGCGCATGCAGGTGTTCTCTGATGTACTGCTTCACCAGCGAGAGCATCGCTGCCTGCTGCAGTTCTATCCCCTCTGCTTTCAACACATCCGAGTCGAGTGTAAATTCAGACGCATCCAGCTGGTAGACGAACCGGAAGCAGATAGCGGGATTCGCCTTCAACAACAGCGTGAGATAACCCGCGATATCGCCCAGAGGCAGACAATCGGGATGATCGGTACGGTAAACCGCCTCTATCGTTGTGCCCCTGCCCTCGGCAGAGAGCACCTTCAGGGAGCCTCCCGTCTGCTCGCAGGTCATCTTCAGAAAAGGGACTCCCAGCCCTATCCTCCGCGTGGTGCGGGTGGTGAAGAAAGGATCGTCAAGCTGCTCCAGACTCTCCTCATTCATGCCACTGCCATCATCTGTCACCCGGAACAGCAGTGTATTCTTTTTGCTGCGTTCGATGAAAGTGATCCCGATCGTTTCCGCACCAGCGCGAATGGCGTTCTGGACGATATCCATCATATGCATTGCCAGGTCAGTCATGCCTCCTTCACTTTTTCCGGTGGTACATTCCTTGTTTCAAACTGTGCGGAGAGCAGTGCCGCCTTGAGATGAACCCAGTCGGGTCGCTCCATCTCAAAGCGGGTATGAGCCGCTCCTATATCTTCGGGATAATGGGCATCGGAGCTTTGCAGGAATCGCTTACCCGCCAGTTCAGGGTGTTCCTTCAGGAATGCTGCGAGGGTAGTCCTTCGTGACACCTCCAGCGCCTCAAAGGAGAGATCCGCAGGAATAAATCCCAGTTGACTCAGCATGCCGTTCTTCTGCCGGTCGATATGTGCCGGCACGAATATCCCGTTCAGAAGATGCACCTGCTTCTCCACCTCATCAATACTGTCACTTAATCCCTTAAAGAGCGACCGCTTCTCTTCGCCAATGATGTTATCATGCTCATCTGCCATCACCTGATAACCGAAGAGATCAGGGTTGTTCGGCATATCGGTCATCCGCTCATCCAGATAGGACTGAAATAGCGCCATCGCCTGCAGATGGGGGAAATAGCAAAGGCAGTGGATCTCCTCCACGCTATTCACCTCACAACCGGGCACCACGTTGAGTCCCTCTCTCCTGCCGATGTCGATACAGATCTGCACGTTTCGTGTACTATTGTGATCGGTGATGGCGATGATTTGCAGACCTTTCTCTTTCGCGCAACGGATGATGTTTCGCGGACTCATCTCCAGATCCCCGCAGGGGGAGAGACAGGTGTGAATATGCAGATCGGCGTTATACCAGTTCATTTTATCAGTGGTCTGGATTATGAGCAATTAGCGGTAAGCGGTAAGCGGTAAGCGGTAAGCGGTAAGCTCTATAGAAGTCAGTGGCAGCGCTCATTGCTCATTTTCAACTTTCCATTTTTCATTTTTCACTTTCTCCAGGTATTTATACAGCAGGCCTGTGGTCTCAAAAGCAGGCAGCCCTGAAGCGATGATCACCACCTCCTCTCCTTCGGCATGTGCCAGCACCTCCGGATCAATCCTGCGCTCATTCACGACGATGATCGCACTCAACTCCTTGAGGGAAGCCACCGCCACGATATTCTTATGTACCTGAGAGGTGACCCACAGCATGCCCGCGTGTGTCCGGCCCATCACATCACTCAACAGATCGGAGACGTATGCGTCGTGGGCAGTACGCTCCAGACTCTCTTTGCCCGAGAGACATTCAAAGTTCAGCTCTTCAATCAGTCGCTTAAGTGTCGTTTGCATTTGAATCGTTGTATTTATTGAGTCTGTTCTTGCCCCATATCTTCTCAATGACGATGAAAGCCTGATCAGGACTCAGTTTATAGTTCTTCTCCATCACACGTTGCACAAATACACAATGAGAGATGCTGGCCTTACCCTTCACAATATCTTCTGCCAGGTTTCTGCAGGCGGGTGCGCCACAGGCACCGCAATCGAACCCGGGGAAATAGGTCAGCAATTTTTTTATCCGTTGTAGCTTCACAAGCGCCTTCTCCATATCATCGTCCAGTAGCAGTCCGTCACGCGGATAGACCGGCTCGACACCGGAAAGGGAGTGAAGGGTCTCACTGTACGCCATCAACGGGTTGACGACCCTGTCGTGATTCCTCTCTTTCAGGCGCTGCAGCTGCTTCTGCCGCTGCTCCAGCCGCTCCACCGTCAGGAAACGGTTGCCGGGACAGAGGATTCCTCCCGCACACCCCTGGTCGCAGGCACGCATCTCCAGAAAATCGATATCGTTAATATGCCCCGACTCCAGCTTCTCCAGGAACTCGATCACATTCTCCATGCCGTCAATGGCGAGACTTCTGCCGGTGAAGGAGCGCTTCTCCGTGCCCGAGAGCGACCAGTTGACCGAATCGGGACTCATATTGGCAATGCTTTTGTGCAGGCCGGAGTTCTTCTCGCCCCATAATATCCGGGATGCCCTGTTGTACATCTCAGTCATATTGATGGTGCCATCGATGGGCGACACCGACTCACCCACAGGAGCGCGCGCCGCCACAATCTTGGCCGCACAGGGAGTGACATAGCAGATAAAGAGCTTCTCTGGATCGAGTCCCTCCTTCACTTTGGCCAGGCGGAGGTAGAGCGCTGCAATATCGTGCGGCGCCTTCAGCAGCATGATATGATGGGTGAGCGAGGGAAACTGCACCTGTATGAGCCGCACGACGGCGGGACAGTAGGAGCTGATCAGCGGCCGCAGGTGATCCTTTTGCGCCATGGCTCCATAGGCCTCTTTCATTAAATCGACCGCCTGCTCCACCTCGAACACCTCATCAAAACCCACTGCCTTCACCGCTTTCAACACCTGCGTAGCAGAATAGTCGGAGGGAAACTGACCGATAAATACGGAAGGGACAAGTGCAATCCTCCAGACATTGTCGGGTACCGAGGCGATACCATCATCCTTTACATAAATCGCCCGCTGGGGACAGACACGATAACACTCTCCACAATCCACACATCTTTCGGGCTGGATGGAAGCATGCCCCTCCACAATACGGATCGCCTGCGTAGAACAGACACGCATACAGTGTGAGCAACCGATACATTTGTCTCGGTCGATCTGAATAGAGTGTCTGTAGTTGCTGTCTTTCATCATTGCCCTACATGGCTTTAGGCCTGCTTTAGAAATTCACTGTCAACTCAAGTCGTGTCCCCACACCGGGTGTGGAGGTAAGCATCATCCTGTCGCTGTTTCTCTTGATGTTGGGTAACCCCATCCCCGCACCGAAGCCCATCTGACGGATCTCATCCGTGGCGGTCGAAAAGCCCTCTTCCATTGCCCTGTCAATATCCTCAATGCCGGGTCCTTCATCTTCAATCACAACATTGATGGCGTGGGGTTGAATATCCACCTGCATGGATCCGTTCCAGGCATGTGCCACCACGTTCATCTCGGCTTCATACAGTGCCACTGCAATTCTGCGCAGTACAAACGGTGAGATGTTGAACTGCTTCAACGTTCGCTTGACCTCCGAGCTGGCACGGCCTGCAGCACTGAAGTCACCCCCCTCGATATTGTAAATCATTCTCATAGGTACACCGGATCAAATCCCTGCTGATATAGTTTACCTGATACTTCAAACATCGTCGACCCGGTCACAATCACCGCGATATGGTTCTCTTTCGCCAGCTCAATCATCTCCCCCGTCACCCGTTTATCACGTGCGAAAATAATGCAGGAGATATTGGACATCTCCGCCGTGCGTATTGTCTGTACTGTGCACAGTCCCGTGATGAGCACCGTGTTTTCCATCTGAAAACGCAGCACATCACTCATCAGGTCGGAGGCGAACGCTTTGGTGTAATCGCATGAAGAATGTGACTCGAGAAGAATCGTCCCACTGATTAATTCATTTACTTTGTCTAGTTTCATATATTATTCCTGTATAACCATTTTGCCTGCTTCGTATCCTCTCTCCTGACAGTGCGCATGGAACAGATGATGTGACCCCTCACCCGGGCAATCGTAGTGCGACCTGTGATGCATCTGTTTTTTCATGTCGGTATATGCACGCTGATATACACGGTTAATAGA
>CAYUQE010000008.1:0-3706 GCA_964446805.1 uncultured Proteiniphilum sp.
CCGGTACCCATTGCGATCCGTGAAACTTTCAGCCCACTGTTCCCTAATTGAACTTTGTCAACACCATCCCGGGATAAAAGGTTTAATTCAAATGATCCCGGTCTGACAATTGAAAGTCCTGCAAAACCGACAAGACCCGTACGGAGGAAACTGCGCCGTGATAATTTCTTCATCTGCTTTTTAAAATGTTTACTGTGTCAAAAATAGGAAATAAACTTATTCAATCAAGCAGTTTATCCATTTTTTTTACATCCCTGGCCACTTCTATCTTGAACTTTTTACCCTTCATCTTTTCATCCCGGATATTAGCCAGCAACGATTTTACCACAGAGGCACGAACGGCAACAAAAGAGATAAAATCCTTTACCTCAATCAGCCCCAGGTCGGATCTGTCAATTTTCCCTTTTTGTAAAAAGAAACCGACCATATCACTTTTGTTCAACTTGTTCTTCCTACCTCCACTTACATAAATTGTACGGTAAACGGGGCTATCGGGCAATGGTCTACCTGTTGCTACCCGCAAGATATCCAACTTGCCGGAAATATAATCAGGCAGCTTATCCTCTTTGAACTGTATCACATAGGCATTTCCCGACGCTAGCATCCGCGCTGTGCGGCCGTTACGATGCACAAATTCACTTTCCGTAGCCGGTAGATGGTAATGGATCACATGATTCATCTCGGGGATATCCAGACCACGGGCTGCCAGATCGGTTGTGACCAGATAATGCAGACTTCCGTTTCTGAACCGGATGAGGATCCTCTCCCTGTCATCCTGGTCCATGCCACCGTGGTAATATCCCGCCTCAATTCCTTTCATATTCAACAGCTCGCTGATACGTTCCGTGACCTCCCTGTGATTACAGAAGATCAGTGCCGGACCGGAATCGAGAGCACAGAGTAGATGAAACAATGAGTCGATCTTGTCTTTCTCGGGAGATAGCACAAGCTTAATTGAAAGAGCTTCGTTTTTCTCCTTCTCCGTATAATCAAGCGTTACAGGAGATTCCATCTTTACAAAGGCCGGAATCTCCACGTCTGTTGTGGCTGAAAGCAGTACTCTTTTTTGTAAACCGGGCAGTTGACGGATGATGGTATTCATCTCATCCTGAAAGCCTAGCTGCAAGGATTTGTCAAATTCATCCAGCACCAGGATTTTGATGGAGCCCGTATCAAACGATTTTCTTTCCAGATGGTCGGTCAATCGTCCGGGCGTTCCAATAAGCAAAGCGGGAGGAGTGCTCAGGTTTTTCAGTTCCGTATCGATCGCATGTCCGCCATAACAAACATTCACTTTGAACGTTGTGCCCATCTTTTTCCAAACCTGTTCTGTCTGCAGGGCCAGTTCTCTTGAAGGGACAACAACTAAGCATTGTACCCGTTTTGTATCCTTTTCCAATAATTGAAAGACGGGCAGGAGAAAAGCAAGCGTTTTTCCTGACCCCGTTGGCGAGAGCAGCAGTACATTCTGTTCTTCGATAATCACATTCCGGGCCGCTATCTGCATCTCATTCAGCCGCTCAACTCCTACATTGGATAATATGTTTTTGTTTTGATCTTCAATTTCCATAACACAAAGGTAAGATAAATGTATGCGTAAAATAAAAAGCACTTACCGAAAAAACTCGATAAGTGCCTTATTGAAATAGTGTGGGCGTTGACGGATTCGAACCGCCGACCCTCTGGGTGTAAACCAGATGCTCTGAACCAACTGAGCTAAACGCCCTTTTTCTTTTTTTAGCATTTTCTACCCCGCTTTCGGAATATGCTTTCTGAAAAAGTGATGCAAAGATAGCCTCTTTTTGTTTTCCTGCAAAATATTTGGTAAATAAATTTATAAATATTTTCCCCGCTCTGTTTTTATCGCTATTTTTGTATCGTCAAAACGAAGTTCCATTCTTTCGATGGAATAAAAAATCAATGAGACCGTACTGAATGTGAGTAAAAGTGATTTTCCTACATTTAGAAATGAGTTATAAAAGTGTATTGAGTAACGATAATGAACTTGAACCAACTGACTGCCATCTCTCCTGTGGATGGGCGATACAGAGATAAAACCAATGACCTTGACGCGTTCTTTTCAGAATATGCACTGATAAAGTACCGTGTCAGGATAGAGATTGAGTATTTTATCTCACTCTGTGAAGGAGCTGTTCATCCGCTGGAAAAGGTTGATGGAAGTCGCTTTGCCCATCTGAGGCAGATCTATGAGACCTTTACCGAAGTTGATGCCCAAAGGATAAAAGAGATAGAGACCATCACCAACCACGATGTGAAAGCAGTGGAGTATTTCCTGAAAGAGAAGTTCGACAATCTACAGCTCTCCGCATACAAGGAGTTCATTCATTTTGGACTAACATCCCAGGATATTAACAATACCGCCACTCCCATGATGTGGCAGGAAGCGCTGCAAAAGGTATATATACCAGCGCTGGAGAAACTCAATGCGCAGATCGAGGCGTTTGCACGTGAATGGAATGACATACCCATGCTGGCACGTACACATGGTCAGCCTGCATCTCCCACAAGGCTGGGAAAAGAGATGAAGGTCTTTTCCTATAGGCTTGCCAATCAGCTGGAGGTGTTGAAACATATCCCCGCGAAAGCAAAATTTGGAGGTGCCACCGGCAATTTCAACGCACATCGTGTGGCCTATCCCGATATCGACTGGAAAATGTTTGCCGATAATCTCCTACGGGATAAGTTCCATCTCCTGCGGGAGGAGTACACCACGCAAATATCGAACTACGACGCATTTGCGGCTTCGTTCGACGCGTTGAAACGGATCAATACGATTCTCATCGATTTCAACCGTGACATGTGGCAGTACATCTCGATGGAATATTTCAAGCAAAAAATTAAAGAGGGAGAGGTGGGATCGTCCGCAATGCCTCACAAGGTGAACCCTATCGACTTCGAGAATGCAGAAGGTAACCTTGGAATAGCCAATGCTTTGCTGGAGCATTTGGCCTCAAAGCTCCCTATCTCACGCCTGCAGCGTGATCTTACCGACTCTACCGTTATCCGTAATATAGGTGTACCTGTCGCTCATGGGTTAATTGCGATAAAAAGTACAACAAAAGGATTGAATAAATTGTTATTAAATAGAAAAGCAATTGATAAAGATTTGGAGAATAACTGGGCAGTGGTTGCCGAAGGAATTCAAACCATTCTGAGACGGGAAGGATATCCGAAACCATATGAGGCGTTGAAAGACCTCACTCGAACCAACACTCCTATTACGAAAGAGCGCATTTCGGAATTTATTGAGACATTGAATGTAAATGATCGGGTGAAAGAAGAATTAAAATTAATTACACCCCAAAGCTACACAGGTATCTAACCTGCTTATTCCGCTGACAGTGACTCAACGGAAAAACAACCAAAATGAATGTAAAGTATTCGCCATTTAATGAGCATTCCAACCTTTCCTTCATCTTTCATGGATGATAGGTGGATATTTTAAAATTTAAAAAACCGTGAGGTTTCATCAGTAAAACAAAAAGTAAAGCAACATGACTACAAACAACGAAGAATCGCGACCAAAACGAAAATTTACAAGCGCGAGCAGTGAGAGACACGCTTCCTCCAACAAAAATCCGGGCACTGAGCGAAGAGGACAACAGGAAGGTTATCATTCATCAGAGAGGTCTTACAATTCAACTGACAGACCCGCCAGACCATCGGACAGATCTTACAATTCATC
>CAYUQE010000008.1:3806-32430 GCA_964446805.1 uncultured Proteiniphilum sp.
CTTACAATTCAACTGACAGACCCGCCAGACCATCGGACAGATCTTACAATTCATCAGACAGACCCGCCAGACCATCGGACAGATCTTACAATTCATCTGACAGACCTGGTAGACCTTCTGATAGGTCTTACAACACCTCCGACAGAGCCGGCAGACCTGCAGAGAGATCTTTCAATTCATCGGGCAGACCCGCTAGGCCGGGTGACAGACCCTACAATGCATCCGACAGGCCTTATAACTCATCCGACAGGCCTTACAGCAGGAATAGGGGAGATTCACAGCAGGGAGCTTCCTATGGTAACAGCGAGGATGGTACCAAAAAACGTCGTCCAAGAGTGGGTGAGCGTATTGCTCCACCACGCAAGAGTACAGGTGGAAATTATGGCAATCGCAGCTGGGGTGAACAATCGCAAAACAGGATGGATCAAACTTCCGTGGGAGGTAAGAATCTGAAAAAGAAAAAACCGTTTAAACAGGTCAAATACAAAGAAAATGCTGATCCAAACGCACCCATTCGTCTGAATAAATACCTCGCCAACGCGGGGATCTGTTCCCGTCGCGAGGCCGATGAATTTATCGAGGCTGGCGTGGTAAAGGTGAACGGAAATGTGATCACTGAACTGGGTACCAAGATCACCCGTGCCGATCAGGTGATGTTTCACAATCAGCCGGTACAGCTCGAAAGTAAGGTGTACGTGTTGTTAAATAAACCGAAAGGGTTTGTGACCACCACCGATGATCCCGAAAACCGCAAGACGGTGATGGAACTGGTGAAAAGTGCCTGTGCCGAGCGGATTTATCCTGTGGGTCGTCTTGACAGGGCCACGACAGGAGTACTCCTGTTGACCAATGATGGTGATCTGGCATCAAAATTAACACATCCCAAGTACGAAAAAAGAAAGATCTATCAGGTCTGGCTCGATAAACCTGTTACCATGGAGCATATGCAAGCCATCGCCGACGGTATTGAGCTGGAGGATGGCGAGATTCATGCCGATGCTATCAGCTATGTGACTGAAGACGATCTGACACAGGTGGGCATTGAGATCCATTCAGGTAAAAACAGGGTGGTACGACGCATGTTTGAGTTGCTTGGATACAGGGTGCTGAAACTCGACAGAGTCTACTTCGCGGGGTTGACAAAGAAAAAACTGTCCCGTGGAAAATGGCGCTACCTCTCTGAACAGGAGGTGAACATGCTCCGCATGGGAGCTTTTGATTAATGAATAGGGCTCTGCCTGACCTTGAAGGAAAGGGCAGGGCTTCTGCTCGTTATTTCATCAACTACTTATAAATTATTTTGTCTCTTCGATTGAATAGGAAGAGATAGATACAATTTGGAGCGCACAAAGTCTCCTCAGCATATATCGTGTCGATTATGAAGATTTTAAAAAGAACAAGAATTTCAGAAGCTTTACAGCTCAATAACTTCGGTGAAGAAGTAAACGTAAAAGGATGGGTACGTACCCGCAGAGGCAATAAAAATGTAGGATTCGTCGCTTTAAACGACGGATCAACCATAAATAACATTCAGATTGTCATAGATATACCCACGTTTGGTGAAGAGTTTATTAAACCTATCACTACCGGCGCCTGCATCAACGTGAACGGTATACTGGTAGCATCGCAGGGGCAGGGACAATCGGTGGAGATACAGGCAACCGAAATCGAGATTTACGGTGCCGCTGATCCTGTGACCTATCCCTTGCAGAAGAAAGGTCACTCGCTTGAGTTCTTACGGGAGATTGCGCACCTGCGTCCACGTACCAACACCTTTGGCGCAATCTTCAGAATGCGTCACCACATGTCCTATGCGATTCATCAATTTTATAACGACAGAGGTTTTTACTATTTTCATACGCCCATCATCACAGCCTCCGATGCTGAAGGTGCCGGCTCCATGTTTGATGTATCCATATTAGATATCAACACCCCTCCGCGAAACGAAGAGGGGAAGGTGGATTTTTCACAGGATTTTTTTGGACGGCAGACCAACCTCACCGTCTCGGGCCAGCTTGAAGGTGAACTGGGAGCCATGGCACTCGGCGCTATCTACACCTTTGGTCCTACGTTCCGTGCAGAAAATTCCAATACACCCCGCCATTTGGCAGAGTTCTGGATGATCGAACCTGAGGTGGCCTTTAATGACAACTGGGACAATATGAACCTGGCCGAGGATTTTCTGAAATACCTTATCCAGTATGCATTGGATCACTGTATGGACGATATTCAGTTCCTGGCAAAGATGTATGATGATGAGCTGATAGAACGACTCAAGTTTGTGGTGGAGAATGAATTTGTACGTTTAACCTATACCGAAGGGGTGAAGATCCTGGAAGCATCGGGACAGCAGTTCGAATACCCGGTCTATTGGGGAGCCGATCTTCAGTCGGAACATGAACGCTATCTGGTAGAGAAGCATTTCCGGCGCCCTGTGATATTGACCGATTATCCGAAAGAGATCAAATCGTTCTATATGAAACAGAACGATGATGGGTTAACCGTACGTGCAATGGACGTCCTGTTTCCTAAGATTGGCGAGATCATTGGCGGCTCGGAGCGTGAGGCTGATTATGATAAGCTGATGCAACGGGTGAAGGAGACGGGGATGCAAACTGATCCAATCTGGTGGTACCTCGAAACACGTAAGTTCGGTACTGCACCCCATGCCGGGTTCGGTCTTGGTTTTGAGCGGTTGATGCTGTTCATTACAGGGATGACCAACATACGTGACGTGATTCCTTTCCCTCGCAGTCCAAAGAATGCGGAGTTTTAATGACGATTGACAAGAAATGATCAATCGAGAAAAAAGAGTGAGAACTTATACATGAATAATATACGCAATTTCTGTATTATTGCACATATTGACCACGGCAAAAGCACGTTGGCAGATCGCTTGCTGGAGTTTACCAAGACGGTGGAAGGCAAGGACCTGCAGGCACAGGTGCTCGACAACATGGACCTGGAGCGTGAACGTGGTATCACCATCAAGAGCCATGCCATCCAGATGGACTATGAATATCAGGGGGAACAATATACGCTCAACCTGATTGACACACCGGGACATGTCGACTTCTCCTATGAGGTGTCACGCTCCATCGCTGCCTGTGAGGGAGCGTTGCTGGTGGTAGATGCAGCACAGGGCATTCAGGCACAGACCATCTCTAACGTCTATATGGCCATCGAGCATGATCTGGAGATCATCCCCATCCTTAACAAGGTGGATCTGGAAAGTGCCATGCCCGACGAGGTGGAAGATCAGATCGTGGAGCTGCTGGGATCACCGCGGGAAGAGATCATCCGTGCAAGTGGCAAGACTGGTATAGGCATCGAGGCAATCCTGCGTGCGATCATCGAACGGGTGCCCTCACCCCCGGGTGACCCTGAAGCACCGCTGCAGGCATTGATCTTCGACTCGGTCTTCAACCCGTTCAGGGGTATCATCGCCTATTACAAGATAGTGAACGGTACCATCCGCAAAGGTGAGCTGGTGAAATTTATCGCCACCGGCAAGGAGTACAATGCCGATGAGGTGGGTATATTGCGTCTGACCATGTCGCCGCGCGATGAGGTGCGGTGCGGCGATGTGGGGTATATCATCTCGGGCATCAAAACATCGAAAGAGGTGAAGGTGGGTGATACCATCACGCATGTAAAGCGTCCAGCTACAAAGGGGATTGCCGGGTTCGAGGAGGTGAAGCCAATGGTTTTTGCCGGTGTCTATCCTATCGATAGTGAGGAGTTTGAGTACCTGCGTGCATCGCTCGAGAAGCTGCAGTTAAATGATGCCTCGCTCACGTTTCAACCGGAATCATCCGTTGCGCTGGGCTTCGGTTTTCGTTGCGGTTTCCTCGGGCTGTTGCATATGGAGATCGTTCAGGAACGTCTCGAACGGGAGTTTAACATGGATGTGATCACCACCGTTCCAAACGTTTCATACCGGATCTACGACAAGAAAGGAACAATGAAGGAGGTGCACAACCCCAGCGGCTTACCTGATCCTACATTGATCGATCGTATTGAAGAGCCTTATATCCGTGCATCGGTGATTACCAATACCACCTATATAGGTGCTATCATGACGCTCTGCCTCGGCAAAAGAGGTGTACTGATCAAACAGGAATATATCTCGGGCGACCGGGTGGAGATCTTTTACGATCTGCCGCTCGGTGAGATCGTGATAGACTTTTACGACAAGTTGAAAAGTATCTCAAAGGGATATGCCTCTTTCGATTATCATATGCATGATTATCGTCCTTCAAGGCTGGTGAAGATGGATATCCTGCTCAATGGTGAACCGGTGGATGCACTCTCCACACTCACGCATACCGACAATGCCCAGAGCTTCGGCCGTCGTATGTGTGAGAAACTGAAGGAGCTGATACCCCGTCAACAGTTCGATATAGCTATCCAGGCAGCTGTCGGTGCCAAGATCATCGCCCGCGAGACGGTGAAGGCGGTACGGAAGGATGTGACGGCCAAGTGTTACGGCGGTGACATCTCCCGTAAACGCAAGCTGCTCGAGAAGCAGAAAGAGGGGAAAAAGCGGATGAAGCAGGTGGGCAACGTGGAGGTGCCACAGAAAGCATTCCTGGCGGTATTAAAACTGGATTAACGCTCTCGGCTGACAGCTGAGAACCGAGCATTTACTTACAGCTTATAACCAACTAAAATTGTGAAACGATGAAGACAAAAATTATCTTGATGATGCTGTTCGCTGTGGGTAGCATCTCATTTGCCCAGGCGCAGTACGTGAATGAGACACCCATAGGTGGACTGGATGCCGACTACATCCGCATATGGTCCGACTCAGGTCCGCTGCTCAGTGCCAAGATCACGGTGAGAGTGGACTGGGGTCAGGGTGGACGCACACCACAGATCACCGATGACCGTCGCAGGGTGATCTCGTTCAACGGTATGATCGCAGTGCTCAACATGCTGAGTAAGGAGGGGTATGAACTGATGGAGATTGTCCGTGATGCGAAAGATGAGCATGAGATTTTCTACCTCAAAAGAAAAGAGGGGTACTTACCCGTTTCAGGAACGAAAGATGGATCGGCAGTTGACTATAACCCCGAAACCCACAGTCGTTAACAGGTAAAAGGCACGCCAATCACTTGGAATGCCTTTCTTTCAAAATAATAATAAAGTAGAGAGAAGGCTGCTGACAGGAACCTGTCAAGCAGCTTTTTTTAGTTTTGCATCAACACCACCGACGGGTTGATGCCCACAGCGACCAGCTTTTTTTTAAGTATACCGCTCTTATTAAACCAATAGAGATCACCCGGATGCACATAGTCGGTGGACGTAATCAAGAGATCACCGCTAAAGGGATCCACCGACAGATTATACATGATCGGGATCACGGTGCCATCACTGATGAAGCTGTCACTCACGATCACCTCCTTAAGGCAGTCGTAGACAACCACCTTGTGAGGTTCCTCCCATGCTCCACAAATGATATAGGCCAAATTGTTGCTGATGACAAATTTTTGAGGCGATGCAATGCCGGCAATGGTCTCCACCATGGTGCCGCCGGAACGGATCATCTTGAAGGCACCCGGCTCATCGCCATAGTTGCCGGTGACTGTGAGGTAGATGTCTCCCTGGCTGTCGACACCCAATGAGCCCGGGTTGGTGCCTACTTCAATCTTTTTCTCCTCGGTGAAGCTGGTGAGGTCGATCACCGAGAGGCTGTTGTCATAGCCGTTTTCCCAGTTCAACCCTCCAGAATTGGCCACGTAGATCCTGTTATTCTTGATGGCGATACCCTCCGGGTCCATACCTACCGTCACCGACCCGTCGATAGCGAGCGTGAGCGTATCGATGCGGGTGACCGTGTCGTCGAAGGAGGTGATATAGACCTTTCCACCGTAGACCGCAAGACGGCGCGGCTCCTTGCTCTGTCCCCCGACACTCTTCATCTCAATTCGTCGGAGTGATCTTCCTGTGGCCGCTTCCAGCACTTCGAGGGTACCTGACTTGTTGACCGCGATGTAGATCTTTGAGCCATACTGCAGCATATCATTCGCTACATCACCCAGCCCTCCTTTGTTGACAAGGTTATAATAATCACGGATGAACTTGTCCTCCTGCAGGTCGTATCGTGCCAGGGTGGCGTTGTTCCCGTTCATGCTCCCCTCGTTGAGGATCAACAGCGCCTTGCCATCAGTGGGTATCTCAACTCCCGGGTTGTCGTTTTCGGCACAGTTCCAAAATAACAGCGCGGCAAAAAGAAAGAGGTAGTGATAAAGTCGATTTTTGTTCATTGTAATGTATGTTTAAAAGTGAATAGATAGTGTCATCCTGTAAGAGCGTCCCGGCATGGGGTAGTTACGCACGATCTCGTAGTTCCTACCGGTGAGATTGAGTGCCTCACCCACCACCATGATCCTTCCCAGAGGGGTGGAGAATGTCTGCTGAAGCGAGATACTGTGATCTGTATACCCCTGCATGCGGTAGGCTGCATCGTTGTAGCCGTTGCTGTAGCGATCACCCGACCAGATAAGGGTGTAGGAGAACTGCAGCTGTTTGATCACGAGAGCCGCACGTGCCGACCCCGAGTGATGGGGAGTATAGGGTAGCTGATGGCCGTAGTTTACCTGCAGCGGGTTGGTACGGTCGGCAGCAGTCTGCCAAGTATAGTTGACGCCGGCATGCAGCAACGCCCTCTTTGTGAGTGATATGGCACTTTGCACTGATAGGTCGGCACCATTGATGATCACCTTCTCCACGTTGATCATGGCCCACTGGTGCAGGTTGCCGGTGGGGTAGGCCACAATCTTGTTATCCACCCTGTTATGATAAGCATCCACAGTGATTGTGAACAGTTGCAACAGCTCGCCCTTGCTTGTGCCGAAGGTGAGTCCGATGTTGAACTGCTCCGCATCTTCCGGCTGTAAGTTGCGCACACCCACCTGTGGGTAGTAGAGATCGTTGAAGGTGGGCAGGCGGAAGCTCTTCTTATAGAAGACCCGCAGACGCAGATCGTTCTCGCTGAAAGGCTTTAATGAAGCACTGAGAAAGGGGGAGTAACGGCTGTGGTTGGTGCCCGCCTCCCCGTTCACTGCCGACTCGAAAGTCTGCGTGCGGAGAATACTGGCGGTGGCCAGCATCTTTTCGTTGGCCCATTTGGCGGCGATCACCCCATGGGAAGTGAGACGGGTGGGGGTGGCGAACCCATGACGGTTACCATGCATGGTGGCTGATATCAGGTCGACCGAGGCTGTGAAGGAGAGGTTCGGAAAAGCACGGTATAATGCCGACAGGGAACCGTAACGCTCATACTGGGTGAAGATATCCTTCACTTTCCCCGATGCACCCAGGTAGGTGGGATCAAGATAGCGCAGATATCCCCGCTGGAACTTGCCATCACCGTGGAGCTCCCACGTACGTGAAAAAGCATGTTCAACATGACCCTGCAGGAAGAAGCTCCGGTCCCACAACCGCTGGCCCGCATCATGGAGGGTGTTGTAGTAGATGGTGGCTCCCGGAAGGCCTCGCTCCGAGCTGAAATAGTAGAGACGAAGATCACCCCGGCTTCGGGTAGAGAAATGCGCATGGAGCGACGATTCCAGGCGCAGGTTCGCCACATCACCGTTGATACGGCGCTCCAAGGAGCTGCTGTCACCCGCTGAGGAACCGTAACGCAGCAAATAGGGATAGTTGCCCCGGGAGCTCATCCACTCACCGCCGAGAGTGGCACTCACCCTTTCCGACAGTTTCGCGTTGAGCAGGAGGGTGGGGTTGTAGAGTCCGAAAGAGCCACCCCGCACTGTTGCCTTACCGTTGATCTTGCTGTTTCCTGCAAAATGGGGGATAGCGGAAGTGATCTCCAATGCAGCACCGGCAGCGAAAGTGCGGGCCGGCCGGAAAATGCGGTCCTGCTGCCCGTTGTGGAGCGCCAGCTGCTCCACATTGTCGAGCGAGAAACGACCAATGTCGATCTGTCCTGTCTGTTGGTCGGAAAGGACAATGCCGTTATAGCTCACCGAGGTGTGATGTGCTCCCAGACTGCGAACCGAGATGGTTTTCAGTCCACCGATGCCGCCGTAATCGCGGATATTGACACCCGGAAGGTGCTTCACCACATCGGAGAGCTGCAACGCGTTGAGCTGGCCAATCTGCTCACTGTCAATGATATGATGGGGTGCGGAGGAGCGCATCTCCCGGTCGTATGTTTTGACTGTGATAATCACCTCCGGCAGCTCGAGGCTATCGGCAACGTTCTGTGCAATCACACCGTTACCTATGCTTAGAACTGTAATAATACAGTACAATACTTTTTGTTTGAGTACCTTCATCTATACCGAATTTATATTCCGGTAAAGCTACAAGAAAAAGAAACACGTAAAAATGGATACAAGTCGCGTGTCGTTTTCAAGCTTCATTCCCCGAAAGCTATGTAACATTGTTGATGTATTGGCAGGTCTTCTGACTTACTCCCGTGTTTGAACGCCTTCCCATCCCGATCTGACGGAATAGTGGCAAAAGGTGTTTGTTCAACACGTAAGCGGAGCTTACAGCAGCGGGTCTGTTCAGGATTTACACCTGATTCCCTTTTCATTACCTGTTTCGAAGCAAATGTGAAACAGATAACACCAATATTTCTGAGGGCAAAGGTAAGGATTTATTTTAAATCACAAAAAAAACAATGAAATTAAAGGGTATTTTTGAGTAACTGTGTGACTTCCTGAAATAGAGCTGTTTACTTCGCTCTGCTCTCCAGGTAACGAATCAATGCATCGCTCTTCTCTTTCTCAAATTTAAGTTGTTCAATGTTGAGCAGAAGGGTGGAAAGCTCGTAGGAATCTGCTATTCCCTCCTTAGCTGCAGGTGTAAGCGGGGTGGATGTGGTACGCCTACCGATGAAATGAACGGTGATCGGCTTATACTGAAAAGTATGGATAAATTGCGCGACACCATTTTCATCGCTCCCGCTATACCTGACAACCTCGTAGCTGTTATTCGAAGTGTTAAATTGGTAATTGAGTCCGTCTGCAGTAACCGCATTCGTTTCAGCAAAACTGCCATCAGCAGTGGTAACCTTTATTTTATAATGTTTGAGAGCGATGCCGGAAACAACACTCTCGATGAAAAGCGTTCCTTTCTCACGCACACCTGAACGCAGACCATTACGACTGAAGGAGGAATGATGGGGAAATACCTTCGGATAGTACTCACCGAACTCCTGGTATCGGCTGTCTCTTACATAATCAAAGCGGGTAAGCATCTCGTTGAGTTGATTGTAATTTTCACGAAGCATGGAATCACAGAAGAGTATGTTTCTTTTGTTCTCTGCCATACGCACCTCCTGCATCAGGTCAAATCCTGCGTTAATCTCATCAAAAGATTCAGGGAAAAGCACCTTAATACTGTCAATCTTTAACTTGGATAGTGAAAAATTACCTTCTTTATATGCTTTTTCTGCTTCCAACAGGTACTCCTTAGCTCCTCCCTTATTCCCAGAGCAGGAAAGAATGATAAGCGATGAAAGCAGAAATATGGTTGTATGTATGGAAGAACGCATTACGAAAAAAGATTATTTTAAGCCATTAAAGTAGGTCATGTGATCCTCATAATCCAATGCAAATTTACAAATATATTCATCATAAAAGCGAATTTGAAGTTCAATTATTGTAATTTTGCAAATCCTAACAGATAGATGGCCGCGCCACCTATCGAAAATGACCGATGAATTATGGAAATATCTCAGGAAGAGATACAGGCACATTTAGACAAACAGATCTTCAGACTTATTTCCCGTGCTGCAGATGAAATGAAAGTGGAATGTTACGTAATAGGTGGATATGTACGTGATTTTTTTCTCTTACGGCCCTCCAATGACATTGATGTGGTCGCCATTGGCAAAGGGGTTGAGCTGGCTGAGCTGGTAGCCTCAAAACTGGGCAGAAACACCTCACTGACTGTTTTCAAGAACTTTGGTACCGCGCAGATCAAACACAATGAGTATGAGATTGAGTTTGTGGGTGCCCGTAAAGAGTCCTACCGCAGCGACTCACGCAAGCCTGTTGTGGAGGATGGCAGCATGGAAGACGACCAGAAACGGCGTGATTTCACCATCAACGCCATGGCTTTCTCGTTGAATGAAGAGCATTTCGGTGCGTTTCTCGATCCCTTTAACGGTTTACAGGATCTGGAGGATCTGATCATCCGTACTCCGCTCGATCCTGATATCACCTTCAGTGACGATCCTTTGCGCATGATGCGTGCTGTACGTTTTGCCTCACAGTTGGGATTTGACATCTTCCCTGATACTTTTGATGCCATCACGCGCAATCGCGAACGAATCAAGATTGTGTCGATGGAGCGTGTGACCGATGAGTTGAACAAGATTATTCTCTCGCCAAAGCCATCAGTGGGACTCATTCTTCTGGAAAAAACGGGTATGCTGGATATCATCTTTCCTGAGTTCACCGCTTTGAAAGGTGCTGAGACCAAGGATGGGGTAGGGCACAAGGATAATTTTTATCATACGTTGATAGTGCTCGACAACATAGCGAAGCAGACCGATGATCTATGGCTGCGTTGGGCAGCTATCCTGCATGATATTGCCAAGCCTGTCACCAAACGATGGGATCCTAAACTGGGCTGGACGTTTCATAATCATAATTTTGTGGGTGAGAAGATGATCCCCCGTATCTTTAGCAGGTTGAAGCTGCCGCAAAATGAAAAGATGAAACTGGTGCAGAAGATGGTCTCCCTGCATATGCGCCCCATGCAGCTGGTGGAGGAAGAGGTGACCGACTCTGCTGTCCGTCGACTGTTGTACGATGCGGGTGATGACATCGACAAGCTGATGATGCTCTGTGAAGCGGATATTACGTCGAAAAACCAGGAGAAGGTGAAACGGTTCATGAATAACTTCGGCATCGTACGGAGGAAGCTCCAGGAGATTGAGGAAAAGGACAACGTACGTAATTTCCAGCCTCCTGTCGATGGCAATGAGATCATGGAGGTATTTGGTCTGCCGCAGGGACGTGAAGTGGGGTTGTTAAAAGCGGCCATCAAGGAGGCGATCCTTGATGGCGTCATCCCCAACGAGCACGATGCTGCATATGCGTTGATGATTGCCAGGGCGAAAGAGATGAATCTTTCACCGATAAACCGGAATGGTTGATGTGAACTTTATGCAGATGAAAACGTTTAGTGCTGAGTTTTAATACGACTATTGATTCATCAATTTCAATATATTTAGACATGGAAGTGAGTACTGCTTTTTGGATTGGTTTTATCCTGCTTATCATTGTTTTGCTGGTGCTTGACATGTTTCTGTTTCATAAAAAGGGGGAGGTAGTGAATGTGAAAAAAGCACTCTGGTTGAGTCTTTTCTGGATATCACTGGCATTGCTTTTTAACTTGTTTGTTTATTTTTTCTTTGGTAAGGATCCCGCGCTCGAATTTTTCACCGCTTATCTCATAGAAAAATCGCTGAGCATTGATAACCTTTTCGTGTTTATTCTTATCTTTTCATCCTTCAAGATTGATCCACGCTTCCAGCACGATGTGCTTTTCTGGGGTATACTGGGAGCGCTCATTTTCAGGGCTATTTTTATTTTCGCCGGCATTGCACTCATTGAACGCTTCGCCTGGATTATGTATCTCTTCGGCGGATTTCTGCTTGTCACAGGTATTAAAATGGTGTGGGATCTGATAGCAGATAGAAAAAAGAGGGCTGTTGAAGAAGTGAAGGATCTGAATCAGAACTTTTTCGTGATTTATGCACGTAAGATGTTCCCGATGACGGAGGATATGACCCTACCTGTTTTTTTCAGGAAGATTAACGGAAAGATGCATGCCACACCTTTCTTTCTGGCGCTTTTGGTGATAGAGTTAACCGATCTTATTTTTGCCATCGACTCAATCCCGGCCGTGCTTGCTGTCTCTACCAACATGTTTATTGTATATACATCCAACATATTTGCCATACTGGGACTTCGTTCACTCTATTTTGCACTGAGGGGGGTGATGGATTACTTCTTCTATCTGAAATATGCCCTGAGCGCCATCTTGATATTCATCGGAAGCAAGATGATGATCAACCATTATGCCCATGCAAACGATACTCTCTTTCATATCCCCACCACACTTTCACTGATGATCATCGTGTCACTGATTGTACTATCGATTGCCGCCTCTGTGATACGTAGCAGACATCTGCTGAAAGTATCGATGGAGGAAGAGAAAGAAAAGAAGTGAATTAACATTTTTTCCTTTAATATTTCGCTTTCTGTCTCAATTTCTGCGATAATTTGTATTACTTTGCAGCTAATTTAGGAATTAGTCCGTTTTTATTCATTATCGCCTTTCTTTTTCAAAATATGTATGTCCAACAAGAGAAAAGTATCCACTGCCCGATTCTTGAATGCTAAAATAACGTCTACAATAAGTATTACTTTGGTACTGGTTTTGCTGGGTTTGACCCTGTTGATCATCTTCATGGGGAATGGTTTGTCAAACTATATGAAGGAGAACATGAGTTTCAACGTGATGCTTAATGCTGATGTGACAGATGCACAGATAGGTAGGATCCGTAAAAATCTCGATGCGCAGCCATTTGTGAAGTCATCACGGTTTATCAGTAAAGAGGAGGCAAAGGAGGAACTGATCAAGGAGCTTGGTGATGATCCAGAAGAGTTATTAGGGTATAATCCGGCCCTGGACTGTATTGAGATCTTCCTTCATTCGGCATATGCAAACAATGATAGTATTGCCGTTATTGATAAGGTCATCAGGCAGGATAATAATGTGACTGATCTGCTCTTTCAGCAGGAAGCAATTGACCTGATCAATAATAATCTTTCCAAGGTGATGACACTACTGCTTATTCTCTCAGCCATACTGCTGTTTATTTCGTTTACGCTTATACGCAACACCATCCGGTTGAGTGTCTATTCTAAAAGGTTTCTTATTCACACGATGAAGCTGGTTGGAGCCACCGGTGGTTTTATCAGAAAACCGTTCGTGATAAACAACATTATTACGGGTATCATCGCCGGTTTGATTGCCGACGGGATTATTATGGCACTGATGGCCTATTTCAAGAAGGAGTACGTGGGGATCGATCCTATTGTCACTTCCATGGATCTGACGATCATTTTTGTTGCGGTCGTACTGCTCGGTGTCATCATCACCACCATAGCCACGGCGTTTGCAGTAAACAGGTATGTGAAAATGAGATCAGATCAACTCTATTACATATAAATTTTTAAAAATATGTCTCAAAAAAACATCGCACTGAGCAGAAGAAATTTGATTATTTGTGGTATTGCGATCATGCTAATTATTCTTGGCTTTCTCCTTATGACGGGCCCATCCACCACGCTTGAGCATGGATTTGAACCCGACATCTTCAGCGCACGACGGATTAAACTGGCTCCCATCGTTGTTGTGGCCGGGTTTGTGCTGATGATAGTAGGGATATTATACCCTTCAAGAGAGAAAAAAGAGGACAAGTAATATAATCGGGAGTGCTGACGACTCCATAAACCATTTCCATGACCATATTTGAAGCAATCATTATTGCTATTGTTGAGGGCCTCACTGAGTTCCTCCCTGTTTCTTCTACAGGACATATGATTATCACCCAGGCACTGCTGGGAATTGAAAGTACTGCTTTTATGAAAGCTTTTACAGTCATCATTCAGTTTGGGGCCATCCTCTCAGTAGTGGTGCTCTATTGGAGGCGTTTCTTTCACCTGAACAGCATCACCATCTTCGAGCGTGAAGCTGTCATCGGCATGTCGTCAGGCAGGAAAGGATGGACTTATCTTCTACGTGCCCTGCATAAATATGACTTCTACTGGACGCTGTTTATAGCGGTCCTTCCTGCAGGCATCATCGGAGTGTTACTGGGTGATCAGATTGATGCCATGCTCGAGAATGTGACGATCGTCGCAGTGATGCTGGTTGTGGGGGGTGTTTTCATGCTCTTTGTAGATCGTTGGTTCAACAAACCCGCACCCGACCAGTCGATGAGTTGGCAGAGAGCGCTGAAGATCGGTTTCTTTCAGTGCATAGCGATGATCCCCGGTGTATCGCGTTCCATGGCCACGATCGTCGGAGGTATGGGTACAAAGCTCAGCCGGAAGAATGCAGCTGAGTTCTCCTTCTTTCTTGCTGTACCCACCATGGCTGCCGCTGCAGGGTTCAAACTGTATCAATTGATACAGGATCCAGTAAGTGTGGATATGTTAAACGAGAACTTGCTCCTGCTACTTATCGGAAATATTGTGGCATTTCTGGTAGCCATTGCTGCCATCAGGTTTTTTATCGGTTTCCTTACCAAATACGGGTTTCGTGCCTTTGGAGTATATCGAATCATTGTTGGAGGTCTCTTGCTGGTGCTGCTTATATCGGGAGTAAATTTAAGTATATAATTGAATGATTGATTTTATTGAGGGTGAGATCATCTATATCGATAAACCGCTACACTGGACCTCATTCAGGGTGGTACGGGTTGTGCGGGCCATGCTCTGCCGGCGACTCGGTTTAAAGAAGCTGAAAGTGGGACATGCTGGGACATTGGATCCGCTGGCTACGGGTGTCATGATACTCTGCACGGGGAAAAATACAAAACGCATTGATGAGCTTCAGGCACTTACCAAAGAGTATGTTGCTCAGGTTTACCTTGGAGCAACCACCCCCTCATTCGATCTGGAGACCACAATCGATGCGGAGTATCCCACCGCACACATCACCAGGGAACTGGTGGAGGAGACACTCAGCACCTTCACCGGAAACATCGAACAGATACCACCTATCTACTCCGCCGTAAAGGTAGCGGGTAAAAGAGCCTATGAATTTGCCCGAAAGGATGAAGTTATTGAACTAAAACCCAAATTATTGGTTATAGATAGTATCAAATTGATTGCTTACGAACTACCTTACATAACCATTCACGTGGTTTGCAGTAAAGGTACATACATCAGAGCATTGGCCAGGGATATCGGTAAAGCATTACATTCCGGGGCGCACCTCTCCGCGTTAAGACGTACGGCAGTGGGAGAGATAACCGTGGATAATTGCCTGAAGATGGTCGACTTAGATTGTTTTTTTGACGTGAACATTGAGTCTGGGAATCAGTAGAGAGTGATAAGAAGAGATTATAGAAACAGGTTGTTAACGTATGTGACAAGCAGGCACCTTTATTGCATCAAGCAGATGGTGAAATCTTGTTTCATGCACTTTGACGTTATATATTAAAATGAATGTATGAAACTTTCACAATTTAAATTTAATTTGCCGGAAGAGCTTATTGCCAAACATCCATCCGCAAACCGTGATGAGGCCAGGTTGCTTGTTATCCACAGAAAGACAGGGATAGTTGAGCATAAGGTGTTCAAGGATGTAATGGAATATTTTAACAAGAATGATTTTTTCATCTTCAATGATACCAAGGTTTTTCCAGCCAGGCTTTTCGGGAACAAGGAGAAAACGGGTGCCAAGATTGAAGTGTTCTTGTTGAGAGAGCTTAATCCCGATCAGCATCTATGGGATGTGTTGGTCAATCCGGCACGGAAGATTCGTATTGGCAATAAACTCTATTTCGGAGAAAATGAAGAGCTGGTGGCAGAGGTCATCGATAATACGACCTCACGTGGACGTACACTCAGGTTTCTCTACGATGGTCCTTATGAAGAGTTCAAAAATATGTTGTTCTCGATAGGTGAGACGCCCATTCCTGAATACCTGGAAAGAGATGCCGAGCCGGATGACGTGGAGAGGTATCAGAATATATTCGCTCAAAATGAAGGTGCCGTTGTTGCACCTGCAGCAGGATTACATTTCAGTCGTGAGTTAATGAAAAGGATGGAGATCAACGACATCCACTTTGGCTTCATTACGCTTCATAACGGACTAGGCGCTTATCGGATGATTGATGTGGAAGATCTGACCAAGCATAAGATGGAATCAGAGCAGATGATCATCACCGAAGAATTGTGTAAAAATGTGAACAGGGCAAAAGATGAAGGCCGCAATATTTGTGCTGTTGGCACTTCCGTACTCCGTGCGGTGGAGACAACAGTGAGCACTGATGGTCATCTGAAACCAAAAGAGGGGTGGACCAACAAATTCATTTTCCCTCCCTATGAATTCACACTCACCAACGCTCTTATCACCAATTTCCATCTTCCTTATTCAACCTTGCTTATGATGGCCTGCGCATTTGGAGGTTATGATAGAATCATGGAAGCGTATGAAGTTGCGATGAAGGAAAAGTACCAATTCGGAGCCTATGGCGATGCAATGCTGATTTTAGATTGATGTGGATTGAATGGTAAACCAGAAGAATGATCTATATAGTGAGTACGCTGTATTGTTAGCACTTGGTTCGAATCTGGGTGATAAGCAGAAAAATATAGAGGATACACTCGAGAAAATTGAAGAGCGGATAGGGAGAATTACATCCCTGTCCGCTCTTCATATTACAAACCCAGTTGGTTTTCAGTCTGCCAACATCTTCGTGAACGGCGCCTGCGAAGTGACGACCAAAATAGAAATATTTACCCTGTTCTCAATTACCCAGGATATTGAAAAGGAGCTGGGAAGGAGTACCAAAAGTCGTAATGGCGTCTATTCCGACAGAATAATTGATATAGACATCGTCATGGCAGACAACCTGATTGTCAACACAGCTGAACTGACCATCCCACATCCCCTGTTTCACCTCCGCAATTACATGCTTGCCCCCTTATGCGAGATTGCTCCGGAAAAGATCCATCCACTGTTTGGTAAGACTTTACGGCAACTGATGGATGAATTGTACCGGATACAATCTGCCTAGCCAGACACACTTCGACGTTGCATGGTAGGGAGACTTAAAATATTTGCATCAATTCATGCCTATTGATGAACTATAGGAGTATTCATTGCAGATAAATGGAAAAAAAGTGGCATATTTGTGTAGTCAAAAGGCGATAAGGAGGTTAAAAAAATGGCTATTTTCGGAAAGAGTTACGATTATTTTCTGGGTTTTGCACTGAGTGGTGGGGGAGCAAAAGGTTTCGCTCATCTGGGTGCATTGAAAGTGTTGGAAAAGTATGGCTTGAAACCCGATGTAATTGCCGGTACCAGTGCCGGAGCTCTTGCCGGTGTATTCTATGCCGATGGATACCACCCCGACGAAATAGCGGAACTTTTCAGGAAGAGGGAATTTAAAGAATTTGTAGAGCTGGCCATACCCAAATCAGGTTTTCTGAAAAATACAGGATTGCACAGTTTCCTGAAAAAGCATCTTAGAGCAAGACGATTCGAAGAGCTGCAGATACCATTCCATGCTGTGGCTACCGATTGGGACAGGGGTTGTACAGTGACATTCTCCAATGGAGATGATCTGGTGGATGCGGTGGTGGCATCCTGCTCCATACCCATTATCTTTTATCCGCAGTTGATTCATGGTGTTCCCTATGTGGATGGTGGCTTATTAAAGAACTTCCCCGTCTCGGTCATCAGGAAAAAATGCAAAAATGTGATTGGTATAAATGTATCGTTGATCATTCCACCGTCAGAGAAAAATAATATACGTACCATGCTGGAACGTACATTTAATCTAATGTCTAACGCCAATACGCTTTTCGACAAGACATACTGTGACATACTGATTGAAACGAAAGGGATCGAAAAGTATTCCATGTTCAATCTACATAACCAGGAAACCATCATGGAGGCCGGTTATCATTATGCATCCATGGTGATGAGTGAAAAAAGATCATTGGAGTTGGTGAAAAAATGTCACCGGCATGATGAGCTGACTGAAAAAGTACGTTCGAAACTGCAGCGCTTCACACTAAGAAACAGTTCTCAATATTAATTGATGGATGGAAAACGTTCGTTCACAGGATATGGTTTACAGCTGCTTCCAGCTAACAATTAGAAAGTAAAGGAATCTTATGCAAGACAATAAATTTTTTATTTATCAGCTACTTCCCAGACTCTTCGGGAACAGTGTTTCGAGGAATCTGTTCAATGGGACAATTGAGGAAAATGGTTGTGGTAAGTTGAACGATATTACAACGGATATACTATGCAAATTAAAAGAGAGCGGTTACACGCATGTTTGGTATATCGGTATCCTGGCTCATGCATCAACGACCGACTATACAGCTTACGGCATACCGGCAGAATTTCCTGAAATCATTAAAGGTAAAGCCGGATCACCCTATGCAGTAAGAGATTATTACGATGTAGATCCTGATTTAGCGATGAATATTCCCGACAGAATGGGCGAGTTCGAGGAGTTGGTAGAACGCACCCATCAGGCAGGTTTAAAAGTCATTATTGATTTTGTCCCTAATCATTTGGCCCGAAACTATCGGTCAGTAAGCAAGCCTCCGGGAATCGTCGACTTTGGTGAGGAGGATGATCCCTCTGTGGCATTCTCGCCACAAAACAACTTCTATTATCTTCCAGGGTATTCTCTCGATATACAGTTACCGCCGGATAAAATGGTCCATTTCACTTACACTGAATATCCTGCGAGAGTCACAGGAAACGACTGCTTCACCGCCACTCCCACGCAGTTTGACTGGTATGAAACGGTCAAGCTCAATTATGGCGTGGATTACAACAACGGTAGCAGTACTCATTTCAACCCCATTCCTGACACATGGGAAAAAATGAAGACGATCCTTCTCTTCTGGGCAGCGAAAGAGGTTGATGGATTCCGGTGTGATATGGCGGAGATGGTTCCATTGGCATTCTGGCAATGGGTGATACCTCAAATAAAGGAGAAAGCTCCCGGAATCATCTTCCTGGCTGAATTATACAATCCTTCGGCATATCGTGAATATTTAAAGAACAACCTGTTTGATTATATCTACGACAAAGTGGGTCTGTATGATGTATTGCGTGATGTAGCGTGTGGTTACAGACCATCGTCCGACATCACTTTTATACTCAACAATGTGGGAGATATTCAACATAGGATGCTCAACTTCATGGAAAACCATGATGAACAGCGTATCGCTTCGGATTATTTCCTCACTGAGGGCGATAAGGGGAAGGCTGCCATGATCGTGACCTGCACCATTCATACCAATCCAGTCATGATATACGCCGGTCAGGAACTGGGGGAAAGAGGAATGGATGAAGAGGGATACAGTGGTAAGAATGGACGTACAACTATCTATGATTACTGGTCAGTGGATACTCTCCACCGGTGGAATAACAACGGTACATGGAACAACAAGCGACTGACCAGGAAAGAGAAGGAGTTACAACATTTCTACAAGCGTCTTTTAACGGTCTGTAGAGAGGAGGACGCCATCACCGGTGGAAAGTTTTATGATCTTATGTATGCGAACTATGACAACAAGGAATTCGATTCCACCCGTCTTTTCGCGTTCCTAAGAAGCTACGAGCAGGAGCTGCTGCTCGTGGTGGCAAATTTCGATCATGAAGTGAAAGAATGTACGGTACATATTCCCCCTCACGCTTTTAATTTCTTGCATATTGAAGACACAGGAGAAGGTAAATTGACTCCACTCCTGGAAAAGGAAGAGGATGAGTTATTGTTCACCTTCAATTTCCCCGTGAAGTTTAAACTTAAACCTCATTCCGGCGAAATTTATAGAATTTCTTTTCTGTAAATAATCGTTATTGAAGTTAGTTTTTGTACTTTTGTTGAATCATTCTTACCTATACTGAGAAATTAATCAGACAAGAACTATTTCTTACGTTTTTTCAAATTTAAAAACATGCAGGAGAGACCTTTTAAAATCTTTTCGGGAACGAAATCACGTTATTTCGCCGAGAAGGTATGTAACAGTTTGGGTTGCCCGTTGGGTAACATGATCATTGAACATTTCGCTGATGGCGAGTTTGCCGTTTCTTATGAAGAATCTATTCGCGGTAAACAGGTGTTTTTAATCCAATCCACCTTCCCCAATTCCGACAACCTGATGGAACTACTGCTGATGATTGATGCCGCAAAAAGAGCATCCGCAAAATCGATCGTGGCTGTCATTCCCTACTTTGGTTGGGCCCGACAGGACAGAAAGGATAAACCACGCGTGAGCATAGGAGCTAAGCTTATTGCCGACATGCTGGCGGCTGCCGGCATCAATCGCTTGATCACAATGGATTTACATGCCGACCAGATTCAGGGATTCTTCAATGTTCCTGTAGATCACCTCTATGCATCGGGGGTGTTTGTAGAATACCTGAAACAACTGGATTCGAAAAATGTGGTCATTGCTACACCCGATGTGGGAGGGACCAAGCGTGCCAGTGCCTATTCCAAATTTCTGGGCTGCCCTATGGTCATTTGTTACAAACTGCGTAAGAAAGCGAATGAAATATCAGACATGCAGATCATTGGAGATGTTAGGGGTATGGATGTGTTGCTCATTGATGATATCGTTGACACTGCCGGAACCATTACCAAGGCTGCCGACCTGATTATGGAGAATGGAGCCCACTCGGTGCGAGCTATTGCCAGTCATGCCGTGATGTCTGATCCTGCCTCTGCAAGAATAGATCTATCAAATCTGAAGGAGCTCATTTTTACAGACAGTATTCCCTATCCCATGAAATCGAAGAAAGTTAAAGTTCTCTCAGTTGCCGAGATGTTTGCCGACTCCATCATGAGAGTATGTAACAACGAGTCAATCAGTTCATTATACGTTGTGTAACGGAAGCACTTCAAGTAGGGAGGATGCAATATCTCTTAGCTTCCCGTTATTGCTGTTATTCATTCCATCATAAGTGGATAGATATCAATGTAATGACGAATAAATCATGGATTTTTTCTACACTTTCTCCCTTTAAACCGATATCTTGACCCATATCTTGGGTCTTTCTCTATATTTGGAGTGATAATAAACTATTTAACCCACTTAACTATTAAAATTGACATATTATGGTTTACAAGATTGCGGAAATTGAAGGTATCGGTCCCGTGTATAGTGAGAAGTTAAAAGCTGCCGGTGTTCACAGTGTGGACAATCTACTCGAAAAAGGTGCTGGTAAGACAGGCCGCACAACATTGTCCAGGGAGACAGGTATTGAAGAGACATTGATTCTTAAATGGACGAACCATGCCGATCTGTTTCGCATTAGCGGTATAGGACCTCAGTTTTCAGAACTGTTGGAAGCCTCTGGCGTTGACACTGTAAAAGAATTACGTACACGAAATGCGGAGAATCTTTATGCGAAAATACAGGAAGTGAACGAAGCGAAAAAACTTGTTCGCCGCCTGCCATCACTCGATCAGATCACTCAAATGATTGATGACGCTGGCAAGCTCGAAGTGCGTATGACCTATTAATCGTTCCTAAGGATCTTTTCTCATTGAAATAAAAAACGACTTAGCATATAAGTCGTTTTTTATTTTAGAAAAGTGAATATTCTTTCTTTATTACCTGCAGTAACCCTTCACATGCATCCTCCAGCAAATCGAGGACAAGCTCGAACCCGGAAGAGTGGCCATAATAGGGATCGGGTATGTGGCCATGAGCGGTGAACTGAACAGAGAACTCAGTCATCAGATGCACTTTCTTCAGTTGCTCATGATCTGCTGCCAATGACTTGATGCTTCTGTAATTGTTATCGTCCATCACAATGATATAATCAAAATTTTCAAAGTCAACCCTCTTGAATTTACGGGCGCGACTGCAAAAATCATATCCTCTTTTCTCACCGTGATCACGCATCCGCTCATCAGGTAGCTCTCCCTCATGCCAACCAGAGGTGCCTGCAGAATCAACCTCAATGATCTCCTGAAGTTCATTTTTCAACACAATGCCCGACATGATACCTTCTGCTGCCGGTGATCGGCAGATGTTTCCAAGACAAACAAAGAGCAGGCGTATTTTCTTTTTCTTACCTTCCGTAGCTTTCATAGGATTTACAGCTCTATTTTTATAACCTTAACAATGATTGCAAAGATAATGGAAATTTGTTAAAGACCAAAAAAATAGCGATATGATGATGAAAGAGATGTGCACCTGTGGCAGGGGCGTTTGTGTTTTCTTTTTTTTTGGTTACCTTTGTCGTCTTACAATATCCATATGATTTCAACTGCTATGATGATATCATCATGCACGTTTCATCAATATGGAAGCGCTACTTTGAAGAATGGACAAAAGCCCGATAAATCAAACGCGACTCCCGGTACATGATCGCTCTATTACCCTCCCGGTGGAAAAAGCAAAGCTGGAGATAGAAAAAAACAGGATCAGACGCTGGCTCTACATCCTCGGAGGAACCGTCTCACTTGCACTTGCCCTCCTGGGTATCATTGTTCCCGGTCTGCCGGTGACACCACTGGCGCTGTTGGCTGCCATATTGTATGCCAGAAGCTCGGAAAAACTATATAACAGGCTGCTAAACAATAGGATTCTCGGTCCGAGAATCAAAAGTTACCAGCGACGTAAAGGAGTAACCAGGAGAGGAAAAGTGGGTATTATTGCTTTTATGACAATGATGGTCCTCTTCTCCTCATTTGTCGTGATTAAAATCATCCCCCTAAGGATTGTAATCCTCTCGCTCGGACTTATCGGAATGGTAGTGGTATGGTTTTTTGTTCCAACAGCAAAGGATGATCCTGTGAAATCACCCGAGGAGAAGGCGCAACTACCCTCTTAAATAGGCAAAATAGTACTTCACCACTTTCTTGGACAGCAACTCGATGTTCAGCATGTCCGACGCGCGTGAGATATCTTTGACTGTTCCATCCTTGTAAAGGATATCGATACTGTCGTCCTTCTCACTGTACAAGTCTGTGGTTAAAATATCCGAGGATAGCAGGAAGGATGCCTCATGGCGGCTGATATGGTACTTGTGCATAAAACGATCCAGAAAGAAACCGACTTTTTCTCCGTTGACTTTCTCCTCACTTATTTCGATCTTGAATAATCTTCTGTTGACCATGCCATCACTTAATATGGATAAAACCTTGTCGTGGTGTGTGGTCCATACTTTAAGTGCAGACCATATATCGTTATCATCCAGGTTCGTGAAATGGTGCAGCGCTTCCCCGTGATGTTCAAAATCGGCAATGGTGGTCTCATGCGATAGAAAGTAGGCGAGGGCAGGGGAGGCGAACAGCTTCTCACCGTTCAGCGAAAGCTCTTTGGCTCTCTTAAGCGTGTTGATCATCATCTTTTCTGCAGCAACGGCTGTCTTGTGCAGATAAACCTGCCAGTACATCAGCCGGCGCGACATCAGGAAGTTCTCTATCGAGTAGATACCTTTCGATTCCACCACCACTCTTTCGTCTTTCAAGTCAAGCATCTTGATGATGCGTGCCGATCCGATATTCCCTTCACTCACACCGGTGAAGAAACTGTCACGACGTAGATAGTCGAGCCTGTCCACATCCAGCTGCCCGCTCACCAGCTGGTGAAGGTATCGTTTGGGATGGTTGTCGGTAAAAATATCAATGGCAGCCTGCAACCCTCCGTTCCATTCCTGATTCATCTGTTGCATCATCATCAGTGAGATGTGCTCGTGGTGAATGTTGGTCACCAGTGTATGTTCCAGTACGTGGGAAAACGGGCCGTGCCCCACATCATGCATCAGTATGGCTGCCAGCGCTCCGTTGTATTCCTGCAGTGAGATCTCATGTCCCTTCTCCTTCAATGTTTTCAGTGCCTCATCCATCAGGAACATGGCACCGATGGAGTGGTGAAAGCGGGTATGTTGAGCCCCCGGGTAGACAAATGGCGCCAACCCCAGCTGGCGGATACGGTTCAGTCGCTGCAGATAGGGATGCTGAATCACCGCATAAACAAAATCATTGGGTATGCTGATGAAGCCAAAAACGGGATCATTGATTATTTTTCGCTTTTTCATATTCACAGCGCTCAATTATCAGCTCACTGCCGAGAGCAGTGAGCGTTTAACGCAGGTATCTTGCGAGCATCTCTTTCATGTCCAGTTGCAGTTTTTTTGCTTCCCTGGCAGCCTCAGTAGCGAAATCATCGCCATCACAAGCATAGATAATGGCACGTGATGAATTGACCAGCAGTCCGCAGCTGCTGTTCATCCCATAGCGGCATACCTCCTCCAGTGAGCCGCCCTGTGCGCCTATGCCGGGCACGAGGAGGAAATGATCTGGTACAATTTTCCTCACCTCCTCGAACCATTTACCCTGTGTTGCTCCTACCACATACATCATCTGTTCGTCGTTGCCCCATTGCAGTGAGGTGCGCAACACCTTCCCGAAAAGAGGTTCTCCCTTGTCATCGTGCGTCTGCTGGAAGTCATCCGAGCCCTTGTTGCTGGTAAGGGCCAGCAGGATCACCCACCGTTCGGGATAAAGCAGGAAAGGTTTCACGCTGTCCTCACCCATGTAGGGTGCCACGGTGACAGCATCCACCTTCATCCCGTCGAAGAAGGTGCGGGCATACATCTCGCTGGTGTTGCCTATATCGCCCCGTTTCGCATCGGCAATGATGAAATGTTGTGCGTAGCGCTGCCGGAGGTAGGCCACCGTCTTCTCCAATGCCAGCCATCCCTTCACGCCCATGCTCTCGTAGAATGCCAGATTGGGCTTGTAAGCCACACAATAGGGTGCCGTAGCGTCAATAATGGCCTTGTTGAAGGTGTAGACGGGATCATCCGCATCGAGCAGCTGTTCGGGGATTTTTGTGATATCGGTGTCGAGTCCCACACAGAGGAAGGACTGTTTTTTCCGGATCTGTTCAAAAAGCTGTTGTTTAGTCATATAGGGTTCGTTTGAAACATCCATACAAAGAGAGCGTGCTGCATCGATTGATAAAAAAAGCCACGCCGTAGCGGCGGATCGTTTATCCGTCCGTATCTTTCATCCTCTCCGCATTTTCGCTCACCATGAGCTGATCGATTACACCCTGGATATCGCCATCCATGAAGGCAGAGAGGTTATAGAGGGTGTAGTTGATACGATGATCGGTGATGCGTCCCTGGGGATAGTTGTAGGTGCGTATCTTGGCAGACCGGTCACCGGTGGAAACCATTGTCTTACGGCGCGAGGCGATATCTCCCTGTATCTTCGAGAGTTCGATATCATACAGTTTCGTACGTAGCATCTGCATTGCAAGCTCCCTGTTCTGCAACTGTGAACGGGCTTGCTGACAGATCACCACCATCCCCGTAGGCTTGTGTGTCAGCTGCACCTTGGTTTCCACCTTGTTCACATTCTGTCCTCCTGCACCGCTGGAGCGGGATGTGTGGAAGTCGATATCCGCCGGGTTGAGCTCAAAATCAAACTCCTCCGCTTCCGGCAACACGGCCACCGTCGCCGCGGAAGTATGTACCCGTCCCTGCGTCTCGGTCTGGGGTACACGCTGTACCCTGTGTACACCCGATTCATATTTCAGTGTGCCATATACATCGGTACCTGAAACAGTGAAGATGATCTCCTTAAACCCGCCTGCAGTTCCTTCGGTTATACTGGTCACTTCGGTCTTCCAACCTTTGTTCTCACAGTATCTGGCATACATCTTATAGAGATCACCTGCAAAGATGGAGGCTTCATCGCCCCCTGTACCGGCACGTATCTCCATGATCACGTTCTTGGCATCTTCGGGATCGGCAGGGATGAGCATCAGTTTGATCTTCTCCTCCAGGGCAGGAATTTTATCAGTGTTGACCGAGAGCTCCTCACTGGCAAGTTGTCTCAGATCGGCATCTGTCTCCTTATCGAGGATATTTTTTGCTTCTGCCCTACTATCGAGTGCTGCCTTGTACGTATTGCGTACCTCCACGATCTTTTGAAGATCGCTGTACTCCTTGTTGAGCTTGACATACCTCTTCATGTCCGAAATCACTTCCGGATCGGTGATCAGCGTAGCCACCTCTTCAAAGCGGGTGACAAGGTGCTGTAATTTATCGAGTAAAGAATTGTCTGACATATTATGTATAGATGAATCGGCCCTGTTCGCTCTCAATCATCAGCACGCGTTTTTCCGACCTCTCCACATGTCCTACGATCTGTGCATCGATATGAAAAGAGCGGGCAATCGCAATGACCCTTTCTGCATATGCTTCGGGGAGATAGAGTTCCATGCGGTGTCCCATATTAAATACTTTGTACATCTCGCTCCAGTCGGTACCTGATTGTTGCTGTATAAGGTCAAAGAGGGGAGGGAGAGGAAAAAGATGGTTCTTGACCACCTTCAGCCCATCTCCCAGGAAATGCAGTATCTTTGTCTGGGCACCACCGGAGCAATGAACCATTCCATGAATGGAACCTCTCAACTCATTGACTATCTGCGATATAACAGGGGCATAGGTGCGGGTGGGGGAGAGCATCAGTTTTCCGGCGTCCATACCCAGATCTGCAATCATTTCGGTCAACTTCATCTTTCCTGAATAGACAAGATCTGAAGGAATGGAAGCATCGAAGCTTTCGGGATATCTTTCTGCCAGATAGTTGGCAAACAGATCATGCCGGGCTGATGTCAACCCGTTACTGCCCATGCCTCCATTGTATCCCTTCTCATAGGTGGCTTGTCCGGTAGATGAGAGACCCACGATCACATCACCTGCCTGAATATGAGCATTGTCAATCACGTCGGCACGTTTCATGCGGCATGTCACCGTACTGTCTACAATGATGGTCCGCACCAGATCACCCACATCGGCGGTTTCACCTCCTGTGGGATAGATATGTACACCCATCGATGAAAGCTCCTCGCACAGTTCATTGGTGCCGTTAATGATGGCTGAGATCACCTCTCCGGGTATCAGGTTCTTATTCCGACCGATGGTCGATGAGAGGAGTATATTATCTGTGGCGCCCACGCAAAGCAGATCATCAATGTTCATGATCAGTGCATCCTGCGCAATTCCCTTCCATACCGATATATCGCCGGTTTCACGCCAGTAGACATAGGCCAGTGATGATTTTGTGCCGGCACCATCGGCATGCATGATGTTACAGTATGCCGGATCATCTCCCAGATAATCGGGTATTATCTTACAGAAGGCTTTCGGATAAAGACCTTTGTCGATCTGCCTGATGGCATTGTGTACATCTTCCTTCGATGCCGAAACGCCACGCTGATTGTATCGTTGATTGCTCATCTGTTACAAATTTCTTCAATGGGTGCAGATATACGCCACAATTGAGATGGGTTGTTCTATTAGGGTTACAAAGATAATACAATTTAACCGTTTGACCGTATCTCTTCAATCCAAATTATGTTGCATCGCAGGCAGTTTCCGCAACCTCGCAATGGAGAAAAATCGATAAATAGTTATCTTATACAATATTCCTATAATTACTATTATGTTTAATCTATATGACAAAAGAACAGTTGCGGTTAAAAGGTATCCTCTCTTTTAATAAAAGCACAAAAAAAGGTGAAAAGCCTTTCAGCCCTCACCTTTCAAAGATAGTAAATAATGTTTATCAGAGATTCAACTCTTTCTCAACTGCAGCGAGTTCAGTAGATTTATCTACACCCATGGCACTGAGGTTGTAATAGACATTTCTGAGTTTGAGCAGCGCCGATTCGATATCGTGTGCCGGAGCGTTACGTTCTTTAAGGATTGTGGTGAACTTTTCCAGGGAAGGCAATGATTTCAGATAGTATTCCACCGTGATCTTATCGTTGGTTACCTGTTGCTGTCTGTCATTCATCATGGCAGTCTTCTCCTTAAGATTCTGTGCCTGAAGAATATAATTAACCGCGATGGCCTCCAGAGCTCTTTCACAGTTGGGATCCTGTACCAGTGCCTTGTTATACTCCTTCTCGGCGGCTTCAAACTCTCCCTGCTCAGCCAGTAAGGCACCCTTGACGCTGTTAAGGTCACAAGCGTTGGAAGGATCATTTTGCAGCGCCTGTTCCAGGTATTCAATTGCTTTACCTGTTTCGCCCTTACGGATAAATACATTCACCAGATTGGGAATGAAATATTTGCTACTCGGGAATTTCTCAGCTCCTTCATAGAGTATCTCGAGAAATTTGGCAGAGTCTCCCAGATTGATATATTCACTTGCCATCAATTCGAAGATATCGCTTTCCTTATAAGCGCTGTTTTCGATAAAAGGTTCTTTTGCAGCGCGTTGTAACATTGCAAGGGCCCTTTTATGGTCTTCACTCTGTATAGCGGTAATGATCGCGTAATACTTGATTGTCTGATAGGTGCTGTCAAGGACAAATAGACCCTTCTGATCCTGATACATCGGTAATGAAGGAATATCCCAATAGATCTGGAAAAAATCGGTCGCTCTCCTATAATCTTTCTGATCATTATAAAAGACTCCCCCGTTAATGTAAAAAGGATGGTTTGCACGAAGAATGCCGGCAATATCCTTACGGAAACGGTTCTTTACTTTGCCTTTTGCATCAGGCAGCTCACCCAGTGAGTCGGCTTTCAAATAAGGATTGTATGATTCCAGCAGTCCATCGTACATTGCTTTATCGTTGGATTCTTTCCCCAGCATCGCTTTGGTTCTCTCCAAATCGAACGCCTTATTGCCAATATCACCCATGATTTTCCATGTTTCAGCGTCACCGGCTGTCTCAGCATGTGTCGATGCCTGTTTGATCAACGTTGAGGCTTCTTTAAGGTCATCTCTGCCCAGTGCCCTTTTGGCATCTTTCACTGCCGTTTTCTGTGCAAAAACAGTCCCGGCAGAAAAAACGGCAATCATAGTAAGGAATAAGAT
>CAYUQE010000009.1:0-31221 GCA_964446805.1 uncultured Proteiniphilum sp.
TCGACAAGAAAACTACCGGATTTTACTCCTTTCTGGAGTTCAATGCTGAACCCACGGTGGTTGAAAAGTTGGAGCTTAATTTCCGTCGTGATGAACGTGTGATCCGGTTCTTAACCGTGAAACAGGATAAATTCTCGCTGGAATATGCCGAGAAGAGAAGAAACAAAGGTGGTAAAAAACAGGAAGCACCTGCGCCTGTTGTTAGAAAAGCGGAAAAGGCAGAAGTGGCGGAATTGGAAGTAACATCAAACGAAAAGGAGGATTAAGTAATGGCTAAACAATCAGAAATAAGATATTTGACTCCGCTATCGGTGGATGTAAAGAAGAAAAAATATTGCCGATTTAAAAAGAACGGTATCAAGTACATCGATTATAAGGATCCCGACTTCCTG
Source organism: uncultured Proteiniphilum sp. (assembly GCA_964446805.1). Taxonomy (GTDB): domain Bacteria; phylum Bacteroidota; class Bacteroidia; order Bacteroidales; family Dysgonomonadaceae; genus Proteiniphilum. The sequence goes on from CAYUQE010000009.1 coordinate 393, forward strand.
AAGAAGTTTTTGAACGAACAGGGTAAGATTCTTCCCAGAAGAATCACCGGCACATCACTTAAGTTCCAACGTCGCATTGCGCAAGCAGTGAAAAGAGCGCGTCATATTGCCATGCTTCCGTACGTAACTGATTTAATGAAATAACAAGGAGGACGAGATATGGAAGTAATATTGAAAGAAGATATACTGGTCTTAGGCTACAAAGATGATGTAGTGAACGTGAAAAAAGGGTATGCACGCAATTATCTTATCCCACAGGGAAAAGCGATTATTGCCACTGAATCTGCAAAGAAGGTGCTTGCTGAAAATCAAAGACAGCGTGCGCACAAGTTTGCGCAGATAAAAGCGGACGCACAGGCGATCGCCGACAAGATGGAAGGAGTATTCCTCATCATTGGTGCAAAGACCAGCTCATCGGGTACCATCTTTGGTTCGGTAACCAACATTCAGGTTGCAGAGATGCTGAAAGAAAAAGGATTCGAGGTAGACAGAAAACTGATCCTCATCAAGGAGCCCGTAAAGGAAGTGGGAAACTATAAGGCAGTGCTGAAACTTCATAAGGAGGTTTCGGTAGAGATCCCATTCGAAGTGGTTGCTGAATAAGTAATCCTGTAAATTTTAAAAAAACCTCAGAGGATTCTCTGAGGTTTTTTTATGGGCAGTCAATGGCTTAGCGCTGCTATCACTGCTATCCCTGCAGTATTTCCACCGTATCGCGGGCGATGGTAAGCTCTTCATCGGTGGGGATGATCAACACTTTCACTTTTGATGAAGGCTTACTGATCACCATCTCCTTGGCACGAACAGCTTTGTTCACCTCTTCATCCAGTTCTATGCCCATGAACTCCATGTCTTTACATACATCGCTGCGTGTGATAGCCTGGTTCTCACCCACACCGCCCGTAAATACGAGGATATCCACACCACCTAAAGCTGCGGCATAAGCACCCACATATTTTTTAATACGGTAGTTATAGGTGCTCATCGCCAGAATAGCACGTTTGTCGCCCTGTAAAATGCTCTCCTGGATCTCACGCATATCGGAGGAGATCCCTGAAATGCCGAGCACACCTGAGAACTTGTTCAACAGGGTGGTAATCCCTTTGGTACCCATATGTTCTTTCTCCATGATATAGGTGATTACGCCCGGGTCTAAATCACCTGAACGGGTACCCATGATGAGTCCCTCTACTGGCGTCATACCCATGCTGGTATCGATCGATTTGCCATTTTTGATCGCGGTAACTGATCCTCCGTTGCCGATATGTGCTGTGATAATACGTTGCTCCTTGTAGGGAACACCCAGAAATTCACAGGCTCTTTTTGATACGTAACGGTGGCTGGTGCCGTGAAAACCGTAGCGGCGGATGCCATATTTCTCGTAGAGTACATAGGGAATACCGTACATATATGCATAGTCAGGCATTGTCTGATGAAATGCGGTGTCAAATACACCTACCTGTGGTGTGTGGGGCATCAGTTCCTGAATGGCGTAGATCCCTTTCAGGTTGGGAGGGTTGTGTAGCGGTGCCAGCTCAATACAATCATTCAGCATCTTGATCACCTCTTCGGTAATCAGCACACTCGAATTAAAACGCTCACCACCATGTACCACCCTATGCCCTACCGCACCAATCTCGTCGAGCGACCGGATACAGCCATATTTCTCACTGAGCAACACACCCAGGATATATTCAATCCCGGCGCGATGTTCCAGGATCTCCCCCTCCAGCATCACCTTCTGTCCGTCGGGGAGGATAAGCCTGAGAAAGGAACCTTTCATTCCAATTTTCTCAATACCTCCCTGAGCAACAGTTTCCTTGCTTTCCATCTCGAAAAGCTTGTATTTGATGGATGAGCTTCCGCAGTTTAATACCAATATCTTCATTGTTGATCCTCCCTTAATTGTACAGTGATTTGTTGGGTGAAACCGTATTGCCGTTTTCATCGTAAATATAAAACCCTTTTCCAGTACGTACCCCTAGCTGGTTTGAACGGTATAGTTTCCATAACAGGGGGTTGGGTTTGTAATGCTTCTGTCCAAAATCATTGAACATGGCCTCCATCAGTGTGACCAGCCGTTCAATACCGATGATGTCTGCAAGGCGGAAGATACCGTAACGCTGTCCGTAAATGATGGTGAAGGTCTCTTCGATGTCTTCCAGGGAGGTGATTCGCTCCAGCAGGATCTGGCAGGCTTCGTTCAGCATGGTAGCCACCATTCTCAGGCTTACGTTTCCATTGCTCTCATTGATGCGGTGGGGTTTGTAGTTGATCAGTCGGGCGAACACCTCCATCTTCTGGTACACCTCTTCAGAGGTATACATGCCGCTCACAATCTCCAGTATACGCGCGTCGGGATGTGAAACAGGGAAGTAGAGGCTTACACATCTTTCCTTGTGCTCCAGATCAGCAGCCAGTTCACTGATGATGATGGTAGAGCCGTTGGTGGCAATAATGGCATCAGTGTCGAGGATATCCTCGAGTCGTTTAAAGATGTTCTTGCGCAGGGGGGTACTGCGGCGTCCGCTTTCTGTATAACGGGTACACTCTATCACCAGGTCACACCCCTTAAAATCCTCATATTCCAGGGTGGGTTTGATACGGTTCATGATCACTTTCTTCTCCGATTGGGTGAGACCCCAGCCGGTAATCTTCTGGTCCATCACTTTCTCCAGTTCTCCCAACACGAAACTGATCCGTTCGTTCGACTCATCGAGAAAAACCACATCCATGCCGGCTGTTGCAGCCATGTTGATGATGTTCCTGCCTTCCTTGCCGGCACCCACCACGCCTATCTTTGAAAATAGAGGCTTGCTCCTGCTGTCGGCAGAGATGGTAAGCCCATATTTCTCAATAGGTTCTATAATTATTCCACTCATATATTCAGTTATTTTTTTGTTTCATACCAATGGCCTGATTGGCAGCAATGGCCACCATCCTGTAGATATCCTCCACTGAACAGCCACGTGAGAGATCATTCACTGGTGCGGCCATGCCCTGTAATACCGGTCCCACCGCCTCTGCGTTTCCCAGTCTCTGTACCAGTTTGTAGGCAATATTCCCTGATTCAAGCGTGGGGAAGACCAGCACGTTGGCTTTGCCCGCGATGGTGCTACCCGGGGCTTTGCTTGCTCCCACGGAGGGTACCAGTGCGGCATCGGCCTGCAGCTCTCCGTCGATCTGCAGTAATGGATCGATCTCCTTCGCTATGCGGGTGGCTTCTCTTACTTTATCAATCATCTCATGTTCCGCACTCCCTTTGGTGGAGAAACTCAGCATTGCCACCAATGGTTCTACACCTACCAGACTCTTCATCGTCTGTGCTGATGCCAATGCGATGGAAGCCAGCTCCTCTGCATTGGGGTTAGGCATTACCGCACAATCTGCAAAGATGAGAGTACCCTCTTCACCATATTGTGGTGTCTGTGTGAACATGATAAAAGCACCGGAAACCACTTTTACGCCCGGTGATGTTTTGATGATCTGCAGGGCGGGGCGAAGCACATCACCTGTCGTATTTTGAGCGCCTGCAATCTCTCCGTCGGCATCACCATTCCTGATCATCAGGCAGGCCAGGTAGAGTGGATCTTCTACCAATAGGGCTGCCTCGTCGAGCGTCATCCCCTTTTTTTTCCTCAGTTCCAGCAGCAGGTCTGTGTAAGCCTCTTTTTTGTCATGCTCCTTTGGATGGATGATCGTGGCCTTCCCCAGATTCTCCAGCTCCATCTCTTTTGCCAGTTGTTGAATCTCCTGTGGATTCCCCAAGAGAATAATCTCGGCCACGCCGTCCCGTAGCAGTTGGTCGGCTGCCTGTAGCGTGCGTCTTTCTGTGCCTTCAGGCAACACAATACGTTGTTTGTCGGCTTTTGCCCGTTCAATTATTTTTTCAATCAAGTTCATCGTGTAACTATGTTCGTTTTGGTCTTCTATGCTGCAATCTGAGCAGAATTGCAATAAAAAAATGATTACTGCAAAAGTACAAAAAAAGAGCATATGAACTTACACAATGACAGGGAAAAGATAAGAGGGTAGAGATTGTCAACTGATGCCTGCCGATGCGCGTTCCATCTTTTTCCTGATCTGTTCGGTGCACAGGTTTCCAATACTTCCTGGATGGGTGTGATGCACTTTTTTTTCTGAATGGAATGTTCCCTCCTCTACCTCTTTTCCTACCTCCCTGTAGGCCTCGCGGAAAGAAAGACCCTGCAGTACCCGTCTGTTCACCTCCTCCACGGTGAAAAGATAGTCGTAGCGAGGGTCGGATAGAATATCTCCGTTCACAGAGATGTGTTGGAGCATAAAATGAGACATCTCCAAAAGAGTGTGTAATCTTTCAATGGCCGGGAAGAGCACCTCCTTCAACAGTTGATAATCGCGATGATACCCATGAGCCATGTTGGTGGTCATCAACGTGATCTCGTTGGGCAGGCTCTGCAGGCGGTTGCTGTGCGCACGGATCAGCTCCCACACGTCGGGGTTCTTTTTGTGTGGCATGATGCTCGAGCCGGTAGTCAGCTCGTTGGGGTATGAGATAAAACCGTAGTTGCCGGAGAGGTACATACAGTTATCAGCCGCTAGCTTATTGAGGGTGGAGGCGATGTTGGCCATGCTCTGGGCCAGTATTCTCTCCGTTTTCCCACGCCCCATCTGTGCGGCTATCACGTTGTAGTTCATCGTGGCGAAACCCAGCTCGCGGGTGGTCATCTCCCTGTCCAGCGGGAAGGAGCTGCCATAGCCGGCGGCAGAACCGAGTGGGTTCTGGTCGGCTACCTGCCAGGCGGCTGCCAGGGTGTGCATATCGTCCACCAGCGTCTCGGCGTAAGCGCCGAACCACAGTCCGAAGGAGGAGGGCATGGCTATCTGGGCATGAGTATACCCTGGCAGCAGTACCTCCTTGTGCTTTTCGCTGAGTGATTGCAGCAGGTTAAATAGTTGGAGTACCTCCGTTTTTATCTGCCGGATCTCCTCTTTCAGGAACAGCTTGAGATCGACCAGCACCTGATCGTTACGGGAGCGTCCCGCATGGATTTTTTTTCCCATTTCTCCCAGCTGCTCAGTAAGCATCGCCTCTATTTGGGAGTGGATATCTTCGGCGTCCTCATCGAGAGAGAAGCTGCCTCCCTCCACATCTGCCAGTATCTGCAGGAGTGCTGCCCGCAGTGCCCGCTCTTCCTCAGCCTCCAGTAGTCCTATACCGACCAGCATCTTTATGTGAGCCATCGATCCAATAATATCATGCTTGGCCAAACGCAGATCCAGCTCGCGATCATTACCTACCGTGAACTCTTCCACTCTTTTGTTGGCATCGAAGCCTTTATCCCATATTTTTGCCATAGTTTGTTTTTTTAGCGGTCAGCTATCAGCTATCAGCTGTAAGTCTTCACTTTTCACTTTTAATTATTCACTTTTCATTTCCCCATCCCTGATACCCAGTTCAATTCCTACTGTTTTGCCCATTGTGTGATCAAATCGATATAACCTTTCATCCCTTGTTCCAGTTCAGCTATCAACACGAACTCATCGGCCTGATGAGAACGGGCCGATTCGCCGGGGCCCATCTTGATGGCAGGACATGTTATCCGCATCCAGTCGGATGTGGTGGGTGATGTGTAGGTCTCAATACCCATCCGTTCCACACATTGCAATAAAGGGTGCGTGGAGGGGGTTGCCGAGCTCCTGTTTGTGAGGGAGCGGGCGGTCAGCCTACTCTTCACCAGCGGTTGCAGGAGTTCCATGATCTCGCTATTGTTGTATTGCTCGGTGGGGCGAATGTCCACCACGAAACTGCACCTGTCAGGTACCACATTGTGCTGTGTGCCCGCATGGATCTGCGTGACTGAAAGTTTCACCTCACCCATGGAGGGAGAATGTTTGCTGAACCGGACTGATCTTAATATGCTGATATCCTCCAGGGCGATGTAGAGGGCGTTCACCCCTTCCTCCCGTGCTGCATGGCCGCTGATTCCCGTGGCCTCGCCATCAATCACCAGGAGTCCCCTTTCGCCAATTGCGGCCCTCATGCCGGTCGGTTCGCCAATAATCGCCATGTCCACTTCTTTCGACAGCTCTTTCCACAATAAACGCATTCCCTTTTCTCCGGAGTTTTCCTCCTCGGTCGACAGTGCGAGCAACAGGTTGAAAGGGAGCGTTTTGTCGTATAGATATAGGAAAGTATGAATCATTGAGACCACACTGGCACCGGCATCGTTACTGCCCAGACCGTAGATATGGCTGTCTGAGAGGGGGGGGGTGAACGGATCAAAGGTATACCCTGCTGCCGGTTGTACCGTATCGAGATGCGAGTTGAGCATCAGTGTGAGTTTCGACTTTTCGTAATGCCGGTTTCGGACAACCAGGTTGTTCCCGATGCGTTCGGGAGCCATTCCCTTCTTAAGGAAGAAGTCAGCCAGAAAATCACTTCTACGCCGTTCCTCTCCCGAGAAAGAGGGTATGGAAACCAGCTTTCTTAACAGATGCACCGTATGATGTAAATAATCGTCCATTGTTGAGATAAATGCAGCTTATACTGTTTGATTCTGTTGGTGTGAAATGTATACGATTGACTGTTTTACTGATTATTTTTTATACAGCAGTGTTCCGCCGCCTGTCAGCAAATTCCTCGCATGCAGAATAATCACCTTCGACACGCCATTCTCTATCGCTTTGAATGAGTTATCCAGCTTTGGAATCATACCGTCAGCGATCACTCCCTGTTTTTTATATTCCTCGCTCTCCACCTTGGACATCGAAGAGATTACTGAAAGCGGATCATTCAGATCCATGAGCACCCCCTCTTTCTCGAAGCAGTAATAGAGTGTTGTTTCATATCTGGAAGACAAGGCCGTTGCCAGTGAATAGGCGACGGTGTCGGCATTGGTGTTCAACAGTGAGCCATGCCCGTCATGGGTGATGGCACAAAAAACGGGTGTGATACTGCTTTCAATCAGTTGTGAGAGAAAAGGAGTGTTGATCTTCTCCGGCTTGGGATCACCCACAAAACCGAAATCAATAGGTTCGGGAGAGCGCCTGACCGAGGGAATTGAGTTGGCATCGGCTCCTGAGAGCCCGATCGCGTTACACCCTGTCTGCTGCAATAAAACCACGATATTTTTGTTGATCCATCCGGCATAGACCATGGTCACCAGCTTCAGTGTCTCTGCATCCGTGATACGACGTCCCTGCACCATCGTTGTCTCAATACCGAGCTGGCCGGCCATCTTGGAAGCCATCACACCACCACCATGCACCAACAGCTTAGACCCTTCCATCCGGTGGAAATCGGTCAGAAACGCCTTCAGTGCTTCAGGGTTATCTACAATATTCCCTCCAATCTTTACAATCGAGAGTGTCTCCTTTTTTTTCATGATCCGGTATCTTGTCAGCTTTCAGCTATCGGCAGTCAGTTATCAGCTGTAAGTTTTCATTTTTCACTCCTACATTCTACATCTCCAGCAGGATCTCCTTCAGCACTGTTTGTGCCGATACCACCCTGTTGGCTGCTTCGGGTATCACGATGGAGCGGCTGCTCTCGATCACCTCATCGCTCACGATCATGTTACGGCGCACGGGCAGGCAGTGCATGAAGTATGCATCGTTGGTCAGCGCCATCTTGGCAGTATCCACTGTCCAAGAACGATCGGTACTTAGGATCTTCCCGTAATGGGGGTCACGGTATGCAGCCCAGTTTTTTGCATAGATAAAATCAGCGCCACGGTAGGCCTTCTCCTTGTCATATTCCACGTGGGCATTACCCACAAACTGTGCATCCAGTTCATACCCTTCGGGATGGGTGATCACAAACTCGTAGTCAGTGGCATTCATCCACTCGGCGAATGAGTTGGGTACCGCCTGGGGCAGTGCACGCGGGTGGGGAGCCCAGGTGAGCACCACCTTGGGGCGTGCTTTCTTTTTGTACTCCTCGATGGTGATCAGGTCGGCAAAGCTCTGCAAAGGGTGGCGTGTAGCTGCTTCCATGCTGAAGACCGGCTTTCCGGCGTATTGGATGAACTGGTTTAGAATCAATTCATTGTAGTCATCCTCTTTCTGCTCAAACTGAGCGAAGGAACGGACGCCGATCACATCACAGTAGGCACCCATCACCGGTATCGCCTCCAGAATATGCTCCGGTTTGTCGCCATCCATGATCACACCCCGCTCGGTCTCCAGCTTCCATGCACCCTGGTTGATGTCGAGCACCATCACGTTCATACCCAGGTTCATCCCTGCTTTCTGGGTGCTCAAACGGGTGCGGAGGCTTGAATTGAAGAAGATCAGCATCAACGTCTTGTTTCTGCCCAGCTCCTGATCGGCGAAAGGATGTTCCTTGACGTATCTTGCCTTTTCCAGCGCCTGCTTCAGGTAGCCTATGTCGTGTACGGATGTAAAATGTTTCATATATATTCAATCAATTACTGTATGAACTATTGACTGACCGCTTCTTTCAGTGCATGCAAAAAAAGGTCAGCCTCCTTTTTGGTGATGGATAGCGGTGGTAACAGCCGCATCACGTTATTCCTGGCCCCGCCGGTAAAGATATGGTAATCGAACAGAAGTTGGTTGCGGATAGTGGAAAAGGGTGGCATAAAGTCGATGCCGAGCATCAGCCCGCGACCGCGTATATGTTTGATGACGCCGATAGCCGACAACTCATGAATGAAGTAATTGCCCATTTCACGGGCGTTCTCCACCAGCGACTCTTCACGCATCACATCCAGTACCGCGATGGCCGCAGCACAGGCAAGGTGGTTTCCTCCGAAGGTGGTGCCGAGCATCCCTTTTTTTGCTTCAAAGCGTGGTGAGATGAGCACCCCGCCAATCGGAAAGCCGTTTCCCATCCCTTTGGCAGTGGTGATCAGATCCGGGTGGATGCCTGCTGCCTGGTGGGCAAAAAACTGACCCGTGCGGCCGTAGCCCGACTGAATCTCATCGAGGATCAACACTACCTCGTGCCGCCTGCAAAGTGACGCAAGCTGCTGCAGAAAGGCGTTCTCGGGAACGAAAATACCTGCCACACCCTGAATTCCTTCAATGATAACAGCGGCAACATCTCCTTTGGCAAGTTCCCTTATTACCGCCTCGATATCGTTCAACGGTACGAAGGTGACCTCGTGTCCCTTGTTGTAGGGTGCCTGGATAGCAGGATTTTCTGTCACGGCTACTGCTCCCGATGTGCGGCCGTGGAATGCTTCGCTGAAGGCGATGATTCGTTTTTTACCGGTATGGAAGGATGCCAGTTTCAGCGCGTTCTCGTTGGCTTCGGCACCCGAATTGCAGAGAAAGAGCGAGTAGTCGGGATAGCCGCTCTGATCACCCAGTTTCTGAGCCAGCTCTTGTTGTAATGAATTTTGAACGGAGTTGGAATAGAAGCCTATCTTCTCCACCTGCTCCTGCAGTGCTTTCACATAGCGGGGGTGGGAGTGGCCGATGGATATGACCGCATGTCCGCCGTACAGGTCAAGGTACTCATTCCCCTCCTTATCCCATACCCTGCACCCGGAGGCACGTACCGGCTCAATATCCCATAAACTATATACATCGAATAAGTTCATACTTCTATTTGCTGATTTAATTTACCGCACTGTGGATTTATAGATGGATTGATTTTGCGAATGAGAGACGTACCGGTTAGCTGATTTACCGATCTAACCACCGAATCATCAAAAAGCGCTTCCCTTCAGTCTCAACCCGGTGGTTTCCTCCATTCCGAACATCAGGTTCATATTCTGTACCGCCTGTCCTGAGGCACCCTTCACCAGATTATCAATGATGGAGGTGATATGGATGTAGCCATTATGGAATTCTATATGCAGTAATCCTTTGTTGCTATTGACCACCTCCTTCAAGCTGACCGGTTGATCGGAAACAAAGACGAAGGGTGATGATTCGTAAAATGCCTTGTACAGCTCAATCGCGTCGGTTTCCGATATCGCTCCATTCCATCTGGTATAGACACTGGCGAAGATGCCACGGGTGAAGTCACCCCGCATTGGCACGAAATTGATCTGTGGAAGCTCCCTGTTTCCCGCGCTGACCAGCGTGTTGCCTATTTCTGTCAGATGCTGGTGCGTGAACGGCTTGTATACCGAGATATTGTTGTCGCGCCAGCTGAAATGGGTGGTCTCTCCCGGTCTCTTGCCGGCACCGGTAGAGCCCGTGATCGCATGTACATGAATCTCGTCCCTCAGCAGGTTCATCGCTGCCAGTGGCAGCAGCGCGAGCATGATCGTCGTCGCGAAACAGCCGGGATTGGCCACATTGTCGGCCTTGCGGATGAGCTCCCTGTTCAGTTCACAGAGGCCGAAAACGAACTTCCTCTCACCAAACAGCGGCTCATTGCGGAAATCGTTTCCCAGATCGATCACCTTGCACTCCTTCGGCAGTTGGTTTTCTTGCAGAAAAGTGCGTGACAGCCCGTGTCCCAGACAAAGAAAGATCAGATCGGGTTTATCAAAACTGTCACTGAAGATCAGGTCGGTCTCTCCCAGCAGATCACGGTGCATCTCCGTCACAGGCATGCCCACGGAGGTGGTGCTGATGACCGATTCAATGTGTACCTCCGGATGGTGCAGCAGTATACGCAGCAGTTCTCCTGCCGTGTAACCTGTACCACCCGCTATGCTTACATTAATCATTGTCGTGAATGGTGAAGTAAATTTTCAATGGATTGGCGGTCACCCTTGTGAATCCTACCACATCCTGACCGGAGAACGATTTGTTGGATTCCCCGTATTCGCCGAAACGGGAGCTCATCAGGTCGTAGTCGCTGGAGCAGCCTAGCACCGCGAAATGATAGGGACGCAGCTCCACCTCCACCTCTCCGGTCACAAATTGCTGGGTGTCGCTGAGGAAGGTCTCGATGTTACGCATCACCGGTTCCAGGTATTGCGCCTCATGCATCAGCTGTCCATACCAGTTGGAGAGCTGATCCTTCCAATAGAGCTGCTGCTTGGTGAGCACATGTTTCTCGAGCAGATGATGCGCCTTGACGATGATCAGTGGTGCCGGCGCCTCGAAGGCGACCCTCCCTTTGGTGCCGATGATGGTGTCACCCACATGTACATCGCGGCCGATGCCGTATTTCGAAGCCATCGTGTGCAACCGGTGTATCAGGGTTACCGGTGACATCGTCTCTCCGTTGATGGAGACAGGTTCACCCTTCACAAAACCCAGGGTGATACGTTGCGTGTCATGAGCGGTCACCTGCGACGGATAGGCCTCCTCGGGCAGCACACCCGACGATTTGAGCGTCTCCACACCACCCACGCTGGTACCCCACAGTCCCTGGTTGATGGAGTATTTCGATTTCTCCCAGGAGAAATCAAATCCCTTCTCTTTCAGGTAGTCGATCTCCTGCTGACGTGACAGAGCCAGCTCACGGATAGGAGCGATGATGGTAACGCCTGGTGCCAGCACCTCGAAGACAAGGTCGAACCGTACCTGATCATTCCCCGCACCGGTGCTACCATGTGCCACACAATCGGCACCCAGCTTCTTCACATGATCCAGCACGGCCATCGCCTGGAAAAATCGTTCAGAACTGACAGACAAGGGGTAGGTGTTGTTTTTTAACACATTCCCGTAAATCAGATACCTTATACCACGTTTGTAATAGTCATCCACGGCATCGATGCAGGTATGCGTGGTGGCACCCAGTGTGAGTGCCCTCTCCTCAATGCGCTTTGCCTCCTCATCGGAGAAACCGCCTGTATTCACGATCACGGTGTGGACTTCCAACCCTTTCTCGTTCATCAGATAAGGAACGCAGAACGACGTGTCCAGACCGCCGCTGAATGCCAATACTACTTTTTGTTTCATACGATTTTATTATTTGTACACCTATTCATCTTCCATATGCATGGGAGTGAACAGCGTGTATGTGTTATTTCTTAAACATTTTATTCGCTTTCCTTGTCTTGATGATCGGTTTCACCACTTTCTTGGCAAAAGGGCTTGCCTGCACCGGCTTGGTTTTTGCATCATAGAGCAACCCCGTGCAAAGACACATTTTATAGCTGTTACGCTGCAGGATATCATAGTTACGACACCCCTGACATCCTTTCCAAAACTCTTCATCGTCGGTCAGCTCGGAAAAGGTGACCGGCTTGAACCCCAGTTCAGTGTTCATCTTCATCACTGCCAGCCCTGTAGTGATACTGAAGATCTTTGCATTGGGATAGAGCTTGCGCGAGAGATTGAAGATCTTCAGTTTAATCTTCTTCGCCAATCCTTGATTGCGGTAATTGGGATGCACCACCAGACCCGAGTTGGCCACGAATCGCTGGTGGCTAAATGTCTCAATATAGGCAAATCCAACCAGCTGTTCCCCGTCGAGGGCTATCACTGCTTTTCCGGCGTTTATTTTCTCCGCGATATACTCCGCGCTGCGCTTTGCAATACCTGTGCCACGTGCCTGTGCCGATTCATAAATCAGATCGCATATCTCTTGTGCATAGCTGATAAAATTGCTGGTGGCTATATGAATTTCTACATTCATCCTAAAACAATAAAAAGATTATGAAAAAGTTGTTGTTTGTAAGTCGCGTCCTCGCGAAAATAGACTAATTGAGAGGATACAGACAAAATGATGTCTGCAGTAGTTAAAAGCATCGTCGGATCAGGAGAGGTGCTTTATTGTAGTGTATGTATGAAAAAGATATTTTCATTGAGAGGCAAAAGTAATCAATTTATTTTTAATTAGTGATGATTCAAGGAGAAATTGTTTCCTTTCTTTTAGAAATGAGTCAAAGTGGTTCTATAAATCATTTTTAAAGTTAAAATGTCTTTCATGTCTTCTCTTTTTGATACAATTGTCTTATATTTGTTTTTTCCGAACTGCACATTATGCCCTTCTCTCCCATTTCTGCGGATCTCTGTTCCTCTTATGTAGTTCAACCTCATACACCAATTATTTAAAAAGATGGAAACAATTAAATACAGAAACTATATCCTTCGGAATCACCATGATCTGCTTCAACTGAATGCATTGTCTGAAGAAGAGAGGGAAGCCATACGTGTTGTCGGTCAGGTCCTGCCCTTCAAGTCAAACAACTATGTGGTAGAAGAGTTAATCGATTGGAATAATGTGCCGAATGATCCTATCTTCACGCTTACATTTCCGCGAAGAGAGATGCTCTCCAAAAAACACTACACCGAAGTGAAGAAGTCTCTCGATGAAAATGATGAGGCAGGATTAAAAAAGAAGGTTTTTGACATACGAATGAAATTAAACCCCAATCCTGCAGGACAAGCGCACAATGTGCCAACCATCGATGGGGTGAAACTGCATGGGATGCAGCACAAATATCGGGAAACGGTGCTTTTTTTCCCCAGCCAAGGGCAGACTTGTCATGCCTACTGTACATTCTGTTTTCGCTGGCCCCAGTTCACAGGCATGAATGAGCTCAAGTTTGCCATGAAAGAAGCCGAGCTGCTCCACATCTATCTGAAGAAGCATACAATGGTGACAGACGTTCTATTTACAGGGGGTGATCCTCTTACGGCGAAAGCCAGTATTATGGCTGCATATATTGAGCCGTTATTAACGAAAGAATATGCGCATATCCAGCATATACGTATCGGCTCCAAAACGTTGGCTTACTGGCCATATCGTTTCCTGACCGACAAGGATGCCGATGACATGCTGCGCCTATTTGAGAAGGTGAAGAAAGCGGGAAAGCACCTTGCTTTTCAGGCGCACTTCAACCATCCCGTAGAGCTATCTACCGATGCAGTGAAGCAGGCAGTGGAGCGCATTCAAAACACGGGAGCCCATATCAGGACGCAATCGCCATTACTTCGTCATATCAACGATGATCCCCGGATATGGGCAACCATGTGGAAAGAACAGGTGGCCCTGGGACTGATTCCCTATTATATGTTTATAGCACGTGATACGGGATCGAAATCATTTTTTGATGTACCCCTGGAGAAAGCATGGAATATATTCCGTAAAGCGTATCACAGTGTGAGTGGTCTGTGCCGCACTGTACGGGGCCCCAGCATGAGTGCTCACCCGGGTAAGATTCAGATACTCGGGGTGACAGAGGTCAGGGGGGAGAAGGTCTTCGTGCTTCGTTTCCTTCAATGTCGCAATCCCAATTTAGTGGATATCCCTTTTTTCGCGAAGTATGATAAAAATGCAACCTGGTTTGACGAGTTGGAACCCGCATTTGATGAAAAAGCATTTTTCTTCCAGAAGGAGAATCTCCTGGGAATGCACGGGGGAAATAGTGATTTTTTATGGGAGTAGGTGCCAAATGGCTGTCAAATAGTTTGAATTATCAACAAAAATGGCAACGTTTTCATTAATTAACACAGAGTTGTCTGATTTATTATTTATTTTGCCACTCAATGTGTCACCTCTATTTGTTCATTCTTGACGAGGAGACTATTGCATGTAATTTTAAAAGTATGGGTAGAATCATCTCGTTGGCGAATCAAAAAGGAGGAGTAGGTAAAACAACTACGACGATTAATCTTGCTGCATCACTGGCAGCATTGGAGAAGAAGGTGCTGGTAGTGGATGCCGATCCGCAGGCCAATGCTTCCTCCGGCCTGGGTATAGATATAAAAAAAATAAAGAACACCATTTACGAGGGATTAATTGGTAAGTGTACTCCACAAGAAGCGTTGATCCACACTCCATTTGAAAATATCGATATCATCTCTTCCCACATCAATCTTGTAGGTGCGGAGCTGGAGATGGTGCAGATGAGCAACAGGGAGAAGAGACTACGTGACTTGTTACACCCCGTCAGTGAGCAATATGATTATATCCTGATCGATTGTTCACCATCACTCGGCATCATCACGGTAAACGCTCTTACCACTGCCGATGCGGTGCTTATACCTGTGCAGTGTGAATATTTCGCCCTGGAGGGTTTAAGTAAACTGTTGAACACGATCAAGATCATCAAGTCAAAGCTCAACCCAAGACTCGAGATTGAAGGTTTCGTGCTCACGATGTATGACGCACGTCTTCGCCTTCATAACCAGATTTATGAGGAGGTGAGACATCACTTTAAAGAGCTGGTATTCACCACTGTCATTCAGCGTAATATTACACTGAGTGAGTCACAGAGCC
The DNA here is from genome assembly GCA_964446805.1 of uncultured Proteiniphilum sp. Lineage (GTDB taxonomy): Bacteria > Bacteroidota > Bacteroidia > Bacteroidales > Dysgonomonadaceae > Proteiniphilum. The sequence goes on from CAYUQE010000009.1 coordinate 15,478, forward strand.
ATGCCAAGCCTGCATTGATGTATGATGCCGGTTCCCGTGGGGCCATCAATCACATGCAGCTGGCACAAGAACTAATCGAAAAAAATTCCTAACTTTGTACCCTTTACCGAATCAAGTATGGCTAAAAAGAATGCATTAGGAAGAGGGTTAGATGCGTTAATCTCTTATGACGAGAGTGAAATACAGGGTTCTTCCTCTATCAATGAGGTTGAACTGAGTAAAATTGTTCCCAACCCTGATCAGCCCCGCACCGTTTTCAATGAGGAGGCACTATTGGAACTGTCCGCTTCCATCAAATCTATCGGGCTTATTCAACCTGTTACCTTACGTAAACTGGATGAGGATTCTTACCAGATCATCGCCGGCGAGCGACGCTATCGCGCCTCGCAAATGGCCGGACTGACCTCTATACCGGCCTATATCAAAACGGTGGAGGACGATGAAATCATGGAAATGGCCCTGATTGAAAATATCCAACGTGAAGATCTCAACTCCATCGAGATTGCACTTGCTTATCAGACCCTGATTGAAAGCCTCTCACTTACCCAGGAGCAACTGAGCGAAAGAGTGGGTAAAAAAAGAGCCACCGTCACCAACTATCTCCGTCTGCTAAAGCTTCCGGCTGAGGTGCAAATGGGTGTGAAAGACAAGAAAATTGATATGGGCCATGCACGTGCACTGGTAACCATGAACGATCCGGTAGCCCAGCTGTCGCTCTACAACCTGATTCTTGAAGATGGTCTCTCAGTGCGTAAGGTGGAGTTGATCGTGCGGGAGTACAGTGAGGGGAAACCATTCCGTAATATCAATACTACCGGTGACAATGCACGAGCGAAGCAAACAGCATCTAAAAAAGTATTGTCGGATGATTTTGATCTGTTGCAGCAGCATCTCTCCTCCTATTTTAAGACAGATGTCCAGTTCAATTACAACAAGAAAGGAAAAGGGAAAATCACTATCCCCTTTGAATCACCGGAAGATCTGGAACGCATCATCGTGATGTTCGACAGAATGAATAAATAAACCAGAAGATGAAACTAGCCCGAATCATTGTTTCTCTTTTTGTCACTTTCAGTTGTGTTGAAGTTCATTCTCAACATCTCTCCACGCAGCAACTGCCTGACAGCACGCAACAACTTACAGCTGATACTGTGGTTACTGCTCCTCCCGATACCATTCCACTCGCCAGTAACAATAACTCCAGGGATAAACAACAGAGAGCGTCTCTTCAGGGGGCTGTGGACAGCATGCTCAATGCTACCTCCTCCGACGCATTCTTTGCACCCGCTGCCATATTTAAACCCACACCCAGAAAAGCAGTCATCTATTCGGCGATCTTTCCCGGATTGGGACAGATTTACAATCGTAAATACTGGAAGCTTCCCATCCTTTACGGAGGTTTTGTCGGACTAACTTACGCCATCACCTGGAACAATGGCTATTATCGTGATTACCTGGGTGGATATCAGGATATCATGGACGACAATCCGAATACCAACCGATGGCACGATATGCTTCCCTTCGGGCGAGATCCTGAAACAGTCGATAAGAAGTGGTTTACGGATGTACTCCAGAAAAGAAAAGATTATTATCGTTATTACCGAGATTTGAGCATCATTAGTACAGTCGCGGTCTATATGATTGCCATGGTAGATGCGTATGTGGATGCGCAGTTGTTCGACTTTGACATGAGTCCTGATCTGTCCATGCGCGTTGAACCCTCCATCATGAAAGAAGGGTACAACGGCTTCAAGCGTAGTTCATCGTATGGCTTACAATTGAGTTTTAATTTTTAACTGCTTGATTATCCCTGCAGCAATCACGCTTTGTCGCAGGGATGAAATGATTAAATGATTATCCTATGAAAAAAAACATGCTTCTGTTATCCTTTGCTCTGTTTGTAGGGACGGCATTACAGGCACAGGGAACGCACCCCCCCGCAGGAGAAGAGGTCATTGACAACTCCATTGTCTATCCTGAGAGCATGACAGAACAGCTTGGCACTTTGCTGAAAACCTGGCAGATTGATCTTTCGAAAGCTGATGTGGAATGTGAAAGAGGAGTAAACGTGGTGTTCAATGACTCTGTTTATCTGAACAGATTGTTTCGATTTCCTTCAGAGATGGAGCTCTCATTTAACAGTGTTGTCAAATCCCATATTGAAATGTATGCCACCCGCAGAAGGGAGCAGGTGAGTTATATGCTTGCCCTGGGCGACTATTATTTCCCGATGTTTGAGCAGCTGCTTGATTTACATGGATTGCCGCTGGAGTTGAAATACCTGCCTGTGATAGAATCGGCGCTGAATCCTGTGGCAGTATCACGCGTGGGAGCCACGGGATTGTGGCAGTTCATGCTGCGCACAGGGAAGGGTTACGGTCTGGAAGTAAACAGCCTGGTGGATGAGCGGCGCGATCCATACAAGGCGACGGAAGCGGCGGTACGTTATCTGAAAGATCTATATGCGATCTATGGTGACTGGAATCTAGTGATAGCGGCATACAACTGCGGTCCTGGCAATGTGAATAAAGCGATTGCCCGAAGTGGGGGTAAACGTGATTACTGGCAGATATATTATCAATTGCCCCGTGAAACGAGGGGTTATGTGCCGGCATTTATTGCAGCCACCTACATCATGAATCATTATGCCGATCACAGGATCTGCCCCGCACACTCTCACAACACTACCACCGCATTAGATACCGTGTATGTAAATGAACGGATACATTTTGCACAGATTAGTGCCGTATTGGATCTCCCTGTAACTGAGTTGAGGCGACTGAATCCGCAGTTTAAAAAAGATGTGATCCCGGGTGATTCTAAAGAATATTCACTGGTGTTGCCATCAGAGAAGATGTATGCTTTTATTGAGCATCACCAGGAGATCAGCAATTATCAGAGAAACAGTTATCTCACCCACAGAAGCAATACCGATGCCTATCTGAACGAGATCGCATCATCAGGCTCGGGTAACAGTGTCGATAAGTACTACAGGGTAAAAAAGGGTGACAATCTCTCTTCCATCGCGCGACGAAACCGTATCACTCTGGCACAGCTTAAATCGTGGAACGGACTAAAAACGAATAAAATAGGTGTGGGTAAGAGGCTGGTAGTGGGCAAGAAGGCTGTTGTGCTGCCCATCGCTGAATCTGAACCCGGTGAACAGCTGGCACAGCTCGTCCAGGCTGTTGCTACAGTTAAGACTGAGACGGTGAATCAATATTACCGGGTGAGGAAGGGTGATACCCTGGGAAAGATTGCGCAAAAGAGCGGAGTGCGCGTGTCACAGCTTCAGACATGGAATGGACTGAGATCATCCGCAATCGGTGTGGGTGATCATTTGATCATTGGCCAAAAGTTTGTCACTGTTGAGAAAGAAGTGACAGCGCCTGAAACGAGCATAGAAAATAATAAAGGCACTACCAGCGATGGCAGCGATGTGATTTCGTCATACCTCAAGGGGCAGATAAACAATGGAAATGAGCGCAAATCAGGTGAGTTGATGAGCGATGCATCGGATACCCTCGAAGAGCTCCCGGGTGAAGAGCTGGTCATGGAAGAAAATGTCGAGTAACAACCTTCTATATCACCACCACTTTTTTGACGGCTACAGTTCCGTCGACCGTTTTTACTCTCACCACATAGACCCCTTTGGGAAGATGTGCCGAGAAGTAGGATGCCCTGTTGATACTCATTTCCGCACTTTCCTGGTGAATCTTTTGTCCCGATGAGTAGTATATCTCCCATTCCTTCAACTCGTAGTTCGACTCAATGAATATACGTTTTACTTCATTCGCGTAATAAACGGCTACCTTCGTCTCCTCCTTGTCGGGAATAACCGATGTTGACTTGTTCCCCATCACATAGGGAGCCACCAGTAATGAGGTATTGACCGGATTTTCGATATTTTCCGAAGATCTTACCCATCCTGTGCTGTTCCTCATCCACGCTGTGGGCGCCACTCCCGCACCGATTTTTCTTGGTGCGGCATTGAAGACCGAGAAGCCCGACGGTACTCCGTTCGCGTCATGGTAAGAGATATAAAAAGCACCGGTGACGGATACCGGTCTGTCAAAGGCGACATAATTTTCAACCTTGTGACGCATGTCGCGTGCGGTGACAGGAAACCCATCGTTGCTGAAATAGGAATAACTGTAATCATACGGCTGCTCATACAAAAGGCGTTCAGGCCCCCCCTCTCCCGAATAGACTCTTATGTTGACATCCATGTTCACAATGGCACTGGTAGCGGGAGATGAGATGAAAACACCCTCCAGCTGTGTGGTCTCGGTCGCATAGTATTCCTCTGCAAATTCACTATATCCAAAGGTATTGTTGGTTGCGAACATGGGCACTGACTGGAAGTAGGTGATGGCGGCATTTTCATCCTCCCTGAAATTGCGATTCTTTGTATAGGGCGTTTGAACATGAGGATTGTAACCACCCAGTTGCGTGAGCTCCGTTTGGAGAGGGTCAAGGTATGAACTGATCGGGTTGGGGTTGTCTATGGAACCTGCTACCTCCCAGAATTTATAGAGCGATGCATACATATCCGGTCCCCGTGGGGATGAACACATCGAAAGACCACCCGTGAGTGTACCCAGAATACGCTTGTCCCCATCAAGCAGAGGTGAGCCCGACGAGCCCCCTTCAGTGGAGGCTACTTCCCATGCCCTTACTTCCCAATGAGCGTTGGGCTCCATATTGTATTTGGGGACTGAAAAGGAGGTGATTGAGAGGGGACTCTCATCGATTGCCACTTTCTTGACTCCCCCATTAGGATGATGTACACCGTGAAAAGGAGCCCCAGGTGAAGAGCCTGCATTCCATCCTAAGAAATAGGGCTGATACTCTTTTGGAGGGGCCTGTTTCAGTTTCAGGAGAGAGATGTCATGTCGTTCACTGATAAGTACTGAATCGGCCGATGCCATCGTCATTTGTAATGGACCGCGTATATCGGTGGAACAGAGGGGTGAGTTATAGTTGAAGAAAGCAACCACACTGCCGGCCACGAGATCATATTTCCTGTTTGCGAGAAATCTGGCACTATAATCATCGTTCAGGCAATGGGTGGCTGTCAGGAGATAGGGTGTGCCATCTTCGGCTGAATTGTTTACAAGTGAACCGGTACAAAGGGTTGTACCGTTGATGATCAATAACAGGACACCACTGCCGGGTTGGATATCCTCGGGATAGCATAATAGGTTGGGATGACAATCCTGTTGAGGGTCTCGTGGTTCTCCTGCTCTGAAGATTCCCCGGAAGTCATGATTCACTTCCCCGATCTCAAGTTCACCTTTGAATGCAGCATTGTCAGGCTCCTGATACTCTACAATCAACGCATCTCCACCCACCGGTTGTACGGGGAGTAAATTCAGTTCTGTGTTGTTCTGGTGCGTGTATGAGCCTAATATCTCCGATTGATCAGCATTATAGACAAACACGCGGGCTCCTTCGGGTAGTTTGAATTTTGAGAAAAGGATATTCAATGAGAAAGCCCCTCTTGAACGTATACCTACACGCCACACCTTCATCCCTCCTGAAGAGAAGGTGATGCCGGAATTGTCGGGACGGAGGAAGAGATGAAACTTGTGGGCGAACTCCAGGCTCCTGAACCTGGCCTGATCCTCTTCGGCACGCCATAATGCTGCCTGATTGCTGAGGGTGGGCATCTCCACGAAAAGATCTTCCAGAGGTGCAATGGCTCTCACTCCAGCCGATGAGTGAAGTGGTAACGGTTTTCCTCCATAGCTTATCTGACCGATGATTGAATGAAATGAAAACCATAACGTGAACAGAATGCAGCTTTTGAGGAGTGATTGCACAGTGGGGGAGAGAGCTATCATGATTTGTCGCGTTTCAGATTTTTATTCGATTTTACAATGTAAGGTTGTTGTCAATCGTTTGCAGTGTGGAACATTTAATCTCCCCTGCCCGAATGCAGATTGAAAACATTGTGCAAATGTAAGATTTTTTAAGAAATAGATGTACTTTTGCCTCGATTAATTCATTGCCCACATGCATAATTTGAGAATGTACCTGAACGAGAAGGCCGATCAATACAATGATGTCTCATTTATTGAGCATGATCCGATCGCTATTCCTCACTCTTTTTCAAATAGGCAGGACCGTGAGATCATCGGTTTCCTTGCAGCTGTTTTAGCCTGGGGGCAACGAAAGACCATCCTCACAAAATGCAGGGATCTTGTCTCCAGGATGGGGAATGAGCCCTATCGATTTGTCATGGAACATGGTGAAGAAGATCTGAAAGCACTGCTAGGTTTCAAACATCGCACCTTTAATGATACCGATCTGCTCTATTTCGTGGATTACTTCCGGCGTCATTATAGCTGTCATGACACACTGGAGGATGCTTTTCTGCAGGAGGGGAGGTTCAGGTCAGTGGAGCATTCTCTTATCTGGTTTGAAAGGGACTTTTTTGATCATCCTGATGCACCCCGGCGTACACGTAAGCATGTAGCATCACCTGCCCGCAATGCTACATGTAAAAGGCTCAACATGTTCCTGCGATGGATGGTGAGAGATGATGCCAAAGGAGTCGATTTTGGAATGTGGAAGAGGATCCCACAGCGTGAGCTGGTATCTCCGGTGGATCTGCATGTTGACAGAACTGCACGTCGTCTGGGTCTCATCAAGCGTAAGCAGACCGATTGGAAGACAGCCCTCGAGCTCACCATGAATCTCAGGCAACTCGATCCCGACGATCCGGTGAAGTATGATTTTGCACTTTTCGGGTTGTCTATATCACCAGGGGGAGAATGCTATTCTCCTCCGTATTCCATCAGGTAGGCTTTGATGAACGCATCCAGATCACCGTCCATTACACCGTTCACATCAGATGACTGGTAGTTGGTACGATGGTCTTTCACACGACGGTCATCGAAAACATAACTGCGTATCTGCGAACCCCACTCGATCTTCTTCTTTCCAGCCTCAATAACGGCCTGAGCAGCACGACGCTTCTCCAGTTCAATCTCGTAAAGTTGTGACTTGAGCAATCGCAATGCATTCTCTCTGTTACCCATCTGTGAACGGCTTTCGGTGTTCTCGATCACGATCTCCTGCTCTTCCCCCGTGTCGGGATCCTTGAAGAGGTAATGCAGCCGCACACCCGTCTCCACTTTGTTCACATTCTGTCCTCCCGCACCGGAGGAGCGGAAGGTATCCCAGCTAAGGTCGGCAGCATTGACTTCAATTTCGATGGTGTCGTCAACCAGAGGAACCACAAACACGGAAGCAAATGAAGTCATCCGTTTACCCTGTGCATTGTAGGGAGATACGCGTACAAGGCGATGAACGCCGTTTTCACTTTTCAGAAAACCATATGCCAGATCACCCTCCACCTGTAGGGTTGCCGTTTTTATGCCGGCATCATCGCCATCCTGCCAGTTGGTTACAGTGGTTTTGTATTTTTTATTTTCGCACCAGCGCTGGTACATGCGGAAAAGCATTGAAGCCCAGTCCTGACTTTCCGTGCCACCGGCACCGGCGTTGATCTTTAATACTGCACCCAGCTTGTCTTCCTCCCTGCGCAGCATATTCTTCAACTCCAGATCTTCGATGAGCAGGATGGCATGACTGTAGTGTGTATCTATCTCTTCTTCCGAGACGATACCTTCCTTCACATATTCGAAGGCCAGCTGCAGTTCCTCGGTGGCAGCCTTTACCTCGTTGTATGCGTTTATCCAGAACTTCAGTTCCTTCACCACCTTCATCTGTGTTTCTGCTGCTTTAGCATCGTTCCAGAAGTCAGGCGACTGGGTACGTAACTCTTCCTCTTCTAACCGGATATTCTTTGCATCGACGTCAAAGGTACCCCCTCAGCGCATGCTCGCGCTCCAACACATCTTTAAGTTGGTCTGCAGTTATCATAATTATATCGTTTTTATTTTCAGGGCTCAAAAGTACACATAAATTGTCGAATATCACCTATCCTTTCCTCAGTGGTTTGAATCGATTAAAGACGAACTGCAGATGTGTTAATCGCTTACCCGGATAAGATCACCCGCTTTCAGTATCTCTCCCAAGTGTGGATTCCAGGATCTCAACTGATCTACCGTGCAGCCATATTGACGGGAGATGGCATAGAATGTTTCGCCCATCTTTACTGTGTGTCTTCCGGGAGTGGATTTGTCCATCTCTACCACAACGGGTTTGGGGATCTCGAGCGACTCTTCTCTCACTATGACGGCACTGTTTTTAATTGAAACAGTATCGTTCCGCTTTTCATCGGATGATTTTTCCTTCAGCGGCATATTTTTCGATGGATCGCGCTGCACCAGGAGAACGTTCTCCTCTGCCAGCTCCACGTTGATCTCCTTCCCATCAACACTTTTCAATCCATAATCCGCTATGTCTACCTTATTCTTCGCCGGTGGTGCCTTCACAGATGCAGTCTTCCGTCCGGGTTCTTCTTTTGAGGCGGCGGCTGTGTACCGGTGATCATTCCTGTTTCTCGCAGGTGTAGAAGTTGCTGTTACGGGTATGTTCTTTTCCAGCACTCTTCCCCCGCGTAAATAGCGTGATGCCCAATAATACTCGGCTGAGGAGGTGATGATCACACCCTCACCGGTGGAGGCATGAATAAAGCGGAACACTCCATCAGGCAGTGTTTCAATGACAATACCCACATGTCCCACTTTCCCGCTTTTTGCTCTTCCCTCGAAGAAGACCAGATCTCCCTTTTGAAGTTGCTCTTTTCGGCTGACAACGGGAAACTGCTTGTCCTGTCCGGCAGAGCTGGGGTGGAGCCTATAGCCAAATTTCTTGAAAACAAAGGCGGTATATCCCGAGCAGTCAAAGGCACGGGGACCTCTCCCTGCATAACGGTAGGGTTTCCCTATATATTGCCTGCCATATTCAATGATCTCCTCCTGCAGCGTGGCGGAGGTCTGTTTCTTGCGTGTGACTGTCGTTCGGCCGGAACCACAAGAGGCAAGCAGAAGTGCTACAACAATGAATGTTATAACCTTGAAATAACAATTTCCAGAAGGTTTGCTTACTGCCATGCAGAATTTTCCATTTTCTTTGATAGACAAATTTACACAAATTTACCGCCTTCAGGAACGATTTCATCTTTTTTTAATAAATCATCTTTTTTTTTAGGAAAGAATAGCTGACCTTTGATGAAAACTAAAGTGATGCTGTGCTTGTTGTGTCTCTTTGCCAATAAGGAGGAGGAAATCACTGCATTTTAATTAATAATCAACGATTGACGAATAAACATGGAGCAACTAAAAAACATTGTTTTCGATTTCGGAGGGGTGTTGATCGACTGGAACCCGGAGTATCTCTATCGGGATGTGTTTGAGACAGAAGAAGAAATGAACTACTTTCTTTCGCATATCTGCCGTTATGAGTGGAACCTACTTCAGGATGGGGGGCGTTCACTGGCTGAGGCCACACGACTACTGCAGGAGGAACATCCTGAGTACAGCGATCAGATAGCCATGTATTACGGTCGTTGGGAAGAGATGCTGGGTGGCACTATCACCGAAAATACAAAACTGATTAAGCCACTGAAAAAGAAATATCACATTTACGGACTCACTAACTGGTCGGCAGAAACCATTCCGCTGGCAATGAGCCGATACGACTTCTTTGCCGAGCTTGATGGTATGGTCGTCTCGGGCGAAGAGAAAGCGTTGAAGCCTGATGCAGCATTGTACAAGATATTGATGGACCGGTATGCGTTGAAGCCGGAGGAGTCTCTTTTCATCGATGATAATGCAGCCAATATTGAAACGGCGCATCGGCTAGGTTTCAGGGTTGTTCATTACACCGGCGGCATGAGCCTCGAAGCATGGCTTCTGGAAAACTCAATTCTCTAACGGAAACCGCTTACCGGTCGAAACGATAGTAGTGGAGTAAGGGGTCAGTTTCACCGGCAAGGAGCTTTAAAACCAGCTCCATACCCTGCACCGAGAAAGTGATTCCATTGCCTCCCAGTCCCAACACGAAAATGGCACCCGGGAAATCGGGATGTGTTCCAATATAGGGCAGGCCATCTTTTGTAACGCCGAAGGCGCCTGCCCAACTGTAATCTTCAATGAGACGGAGTGAGGGAAAGAGATCGTTCATTTTGCGGTTCAATTTGGCTGTTTTCCTGCTCTTAATCTTCTCACTGATGCTGTTATACTTGTAGGGGATATCTTCACCACCCACAAGCAGTCGTTGATCATCGGTCGTTCTCATGTAGATATAGGGCTCTGCCGTATCCCATATCAATACATCTTTCAGCAGTGGGTAGAGGTTAAAATCCGCTTCGCTCACACATGCAAATGTACTGATCACATCTGCATATTTCTGCTTGAACATTTGCAATGTCTCAAAACCGGAACAGAAAATGATCTTTTTACATGATACCGTATATCCTTCCGATGTAACCATCTCCACACCATCAACCCCGTAACTGAACTTGTTCACCCAGGTATGATCATATACCTGCATTCCTCTTTCATGATTTTTCTTTATCAGCTCATGTGCCGCCTTGAAAGCGTCGATAGATGCTCCCTCGTCGGAGAGGATGCCTGGATGTGATTCCATCCGATACCGTGATTTGATCTCTTCCGAGGTGAGCCACGCTACCTGAAAACCATGTTTTTTTCTATACTGGTACTCCTTCTCCAGCGCATCAATGGCTTTTTTGGAATGGGCCACCTGGAGTGATTTCTTACGTGCAAAACCGGTGTCGATAGCTTCATTTCTCACCAGCGATTCAAGGGTGTCGATCGCATCAATGCCCGCCCTGTAGCATTCCACTGCTCCCTGCTCACCCATCATTCCTGCCAGCTTGTGCATGGGCACATCGATCTCATACTGGAGCATGGAGGTGGTAGCCGCGGAGCTTCCGTTAGCCACATCGCGCTTGTCGATGACAACAGTCTTGTATCCTGCGTTATGCAGGGTGTGGCTTATCAGTGCACCAGTGATGCCACTACCTATTACAGCAATATCACACGTTATATTCTCCTGCAGTGAAGGGTAGCTGTGAAGAATGCCGTTTTTTAAAAGCCAGAATGATTCAGGTGATCGTAATTTCATGATGTTCCTCTATTTTATTCAATTGAAACACGTTGAAGATTTATTTTGTTTTACAATAGTTGTTAAAGTGGTGGAATGAGATATAAATAGTAGCGGTAGACCATAGATTTTAACCATTTTTCGGCGTCACCTGTGCAGATTATTACTACCTTTGTAGCATAATCACAATGTGGAAAGATTTGAACTGCTTGCAACCACAGAAAAAAATGCTAAAAACCACTTTCTGCATTTCTTTTTTCTTGCTTCGGTATTCTGACCTTTCCTGTTTATTCAATTTTGGAACCATTGGGTATGTCTACTTCATTGTAGATGATGCATGAAGGGAGATAATCTCTTTATGTAAGCCCTAATTTAAAGAAAAAAAATATGCATTATCTCTTTACCTCCGAATCGGTGTCGGAAGGACACCCCGATAAAGTAGCCGATCAGATTTCGGATGCTCTGTTAGACGAGTTTCTGGCGTATGACCGTAACTCAAAAGTAGCTTGTGAAACCCTCGTGACCACCGGGCAGGTGGTGCTGGCGGGAGAAGTGAAATCACAGGCATATGTAGATGTGGCCGAAGTGGCACGCGATGTAATTGCCAGGATTGGATATACCAAGAGTGAATATCGTTTCGAAGCGCAATCATGCGGTGTATTCTCCAGTATTCATGAACAATCGGATGATATAAACCGTGGTGTGGACCAGAAGGCCGATCCAATGGATCAGGGTGCAGGCGACCAGGGGATGATGTTCGGTTATGCGACCAGTGAAACCGAGAACTATATGCCGTTGCCAATCGATCTGAGCCATGCACTGCTGCTGGAGCTTGCCAACATTCGCAAGAACGAACCACAACTGATGCCTTACCTCCGTCCCGATGCCAAGTCGCAGGTGACGGTGGAATACAATGAGGAAGGTGTGCCACAACGTATCGTCGCCATTGTGCTCTCCACACAACACGATGAGTTTGAGCAACCCAAAGCCCACACGAGAGAGGCGGCACTGGAGGCTGATAAGGCGATGCAGTCACGCATTAAGTCCGATGTGAAGGCAATTCTTATACCCCGCGTAAAAGCGCAGTATAAGGGACGTAAGGATGTGCTCAAGTTATTCGAAGGTGATATCACCTATCATGTGAATCCTACCGGCAAGTTCGTCATTGGCGGACCTCATGGGGATACAGGACTGACGGGACGCAAGATTATCGTTGACACCTATGGTGGTAAAGCACCTCATGGTGGTGGTGCCTTCTCGGGTAAAGATCCCTCCAAGGTAGATCGATCAGCTGCCTATGCTGCTCGGCATATCGCCAAGAATATGGTGGCTGCAGGTGTGGCTTCCGAGATGTTGATACAACTCTCCTATGCGATCGGTGTGGCAGAGCCCATGAGCATCTTCGTCGATACCTACGGTAAAAGCAAGCTGAAACTGTCAGATGCCGAGATAGCCGGGAGAATAAAAACAATGTTCGATCTGCGACCGAAAGCAATTGAGCAGAGGTTGAAACTGCGCAATCCCATCTACTTCGAAACTGCTTCCTACGGTCATATGGGTCGTGAGCCCAAAGTGGTGAAGAAAATATTCAGCTCTCGCTATATGCAGGAACCGATAATAGTGGAAGTGGAACTTTTCACCTGGGAGAAACTGGATTATGTTGAACAAATCAGGAAAGAGTTCGGGCTATAAGGTAGTGGTATATTGTGCCTCCAGTGCACAGATCGATCCTCACTATTTCGAGGCTGCGGCATATCTGGGTGAGCTTCTTGCACTGAACGGGATCACCTGTATCAATGGAGCAGGCAAGCATGGACTGATGGGTGCACTGAATGATTCAGTGCTCAGCCATGGAGGCAATGTAATGGGCATTATCCCCCGGTTTATGGCAGAAGCAGGTTTAGGACACGACCATCTCACTGAGACCATCGTCACTGAAACCATCCATGAACGGAAGGCTTCCATGGCATATCACTCCCATGCGGCAGTGGCTCTTCCGGGAGGGGTGGGAACGCTTGAAGAACTGGCAGAGATCATCACGTGGAAACAGTTGGGATTGTACCGTCATCCCATTGTTCTGCTCAATATGAATCATTATTACGACCATCTGCTTGCATTTTTCGATAAGATGGTTGAAGAGATGTTTCTGAAATCAGCCGATCGTGAACTGTGGAAGGTAGCCAACACCCCTGTGGAAGTGATTGACTATCTCCAACAATTCCCTGACTGGAAACCCACTTTTACAAAATATCCCGAAAAAGAGTTGTAAATTTGCGGAAAGTGATACCAACAGCCGATAAAGTTGCCCTACAATAGCACAGATACAATTCAGAATGCTCTTCCGCTCATGCTACAGGCGGAACAGTATCCATGCGATCCTGATTCACTGCTAATGAATTTCGGAGGGTATGAATATCTCCCCACCGACAAGTCTCATCTTTTTTTTCATACTGACACAGCCGTGGCAGGGACAAACTACTGGATGCCTTCCGGTATGGAGGGTATTGCCATCCCTTTTTCTCCCTGGGCTTCAAGTGTTCTCTTTCTGCTCATATTGGTCAGTTTCATGTTGTTCTCTTTCGTTTTTCATAAAGAGGGAGTTGCTTTAACAGCCAACTTTAAATATTTATTCACTTTAGGCAAGCGAGCAGCGCTTCACCGTAAGGAACAGGTGACCATCACCGAGGCGTGGGGGGAGTATTTCATGATTGTACATACAATCCTGCTCATCACTATCCTTCTCTTTACCTATTTGTGGGATCAGGGCCTCTCCACACTCTCCAACATTGATATAGCGCTGAGCTTTCTTTTCTTCTTTCTTGTGATCTCTATTTTCATGGGCCTGAAGATTGTGATGTATCGAACAATAGGCAGCTTCTTCCTGCGCGAGGATATGAAGCATTGGGTTTCTCAATACTCACGACTATTTGAACTAATCGGAATTGTACTGTTCCTTCCGGTGATCTGTTACCTCTATTTGCACGAATTAAGATATTTTATCTCCATCTTCTTTTTCGTACTTTTTTTTATCAGTAGGTTGGTGATTGTGGTTGAATTATTAAATATTTTTGTTAAAAATAAAGTCGGTTACTTTTATTTTTTTACCTATCTTTGCGGAACAGAAATTGCGCCCTATTTACTATTCTATAAAGGAGTACTATCAATCATAAGTATTGCAGCAAATAACATTGTATGAACGCCCGGAAAGTAAAGAAAATTCTTATTTCACAACCCAAACCCAATAACGATAAATCACCCTATTACGATATTGCGGAAAAATATCATGTGGATGTCCATTTTTATCCTTTTATCAAGGTTGAGAGAGTTTCACTCAAGGAGTTTCGCCAGCAACGTATAAATATTCTGGATTTTACGGCGATTGTATTCACCGCCCGAACAGCGGTGGATAAATTCTTCTCAATCTGTGAAGAGATGAAAATCGTGATGCCGGAAACGATGAAATATTTTTGTATTTCGGAGACTGTTGCACTTTATCTGCAGAAGTATATCATCTACAGGAAAAGAAAGATATTTTTCAGTCAAACCGGCAAAATAGACGGATTGAATAACGCTTTCACAAAGCACGCAAAGGAGAAGTTTCTCTTTCCCGTCCCCGAAGAACATAACGATGAGGTCGGTGCGTATCTTGACACCAAGAAAATCAATTATACCAAGAGTGTAATGTACAGGACGGTGAGTAATACTTTTGACGAGGGGGAAAAGTTGGATTACGATATGATCATTTTCTTCAGTCCCGTCGGAATACACTCATTGGTAACTAATTTTCCCGATTTCAAGCAGGGTGACATGGCCATTGGCTGCTTTGGCAGTACTACCGCGAAGACCGTGGTGGAGTTAGGTATGCGGCTCGACTGTGAGGCGCCGCAACCTGATTATCCGTCGATGACAGCTGCACTGGAGGCGTTCCTCAAAGAGAATCACAAAAATCATAATTAATACCCGGTAACGAGTCCGGTTTTTAAAATCTGAGCCGATGCTATTCGTAATGAATACATCGGCTCTATCAATTTTTGTTTTCTTCCCTCGAACGGAATGTTAATTATCCTCCTCTTCTTCGTCGGGATAGTAGGGTTTGGGTGGCGGTAATGACGGGAATATCCTCCGTACATTGTGGGCTATTCTTCCGGCAAACTCCTCCATCTCCATATTGAGTGCCAGAGCGGTTTGTAGATAGATCTCCCTGATAGTCATCTCATCTTCATCTGTCTCGCAGAAAAGTGAGTCGAGGGGTATCAGTTGCATCGATTCCACATTGATGTTGTCACCGATAGAGAAGAGAAATTCCTCTTTGATAAGTCGCTTTGTGAGCTCAGGCCTGCCACGGTAGCCATGGATGATCCATGGCAGTGTAGGGCGGGTCTCTTTTTTTACCTGTATCAGCTCATCCCACGCTTTCACACAGTGAACGATCACTGGTTTGCTCAGTTTCTCCGAGAGTTCAATATGCTTTTTGAATACCGCTGTCTGAACTTCAAAGGAAGGTCCCTTCAAACGGTCCAGTCCTGTCTCGCCTATGGCGATAATACGGGGGTTTGGTGCAATCTCATTCAGATAGGCCATCTGGGTGTCGCTGTCCTCTGAATACCAGGGGTGGATACCGCAGGAGAAAGCATGACGCTCATACGATTCTTTGGCTACTTCAAACTCAAGGGGGTATACATCGAAGATACACGAGTGATA
>CAYUQE010000010.1:0-29987 GCA_964446805.1 uncultured Proteiniphilum sp.
AGAGACTGTCTAATGAAAAGCAGCCTCTTTCTGGTTCAATGAGGTACCTGGCGGATTCGAACCGCCGTAAACGGTTTTGCAGACCGGCGCCTAACCACTCGGCCAAGGTACCAATATCGCTTTAAGCGGATGCAAAGATAGCATTTTTATTTTAGTTACAAAAGGTTTTCACCTATTTCACCAAGAGCATGCACGAAGAAGATGGACAAAGATCACGCGAAGAGCAGCCTGAACGCGTCACTCACCTTCTTCACCTGCAACAACTCGATGGTGACCTTCTTGTTATATCCTTTCAGGTTGTTGGCTGGAACAAGTATCCGCGAGAAGCCCAGCTTCTCAGCCTCCTGTATACGTTGTTCGATACGATTGACAGGTCTTATCTCTCCCGACAGGCCCACCTCACCGCAAAAACAAGTGTCACGGTCAATGGAGATATCAAGACTGGAAGAGAGCACGGCACTGATCACCGACAGGTCCATGCCGGGATCATTCACACGCAACCCTCCGGCAATATTCAGAAACACATCCTTTTGTGCCAGCTTGAAGCCTGCTCTTTTCTCCAATACGGCCAGCAACATATTCATTCTGCGGATGTCGAAGCCGGTGGCCGAACGCTGAGGGGTGCCGTAGGCAGCGGTGCTCACCAGCGACTGCGTTTCAATCACGAAAGGGCGCACACCTTCAATGGCTGCGGCGATGGAGACACCGCTCAAACCATCATGATTCTGCGTCAGCAGCAGTTCGGAGGGATTGCTCACCTCACGCAATCCTGATTGGTTCATTTCATAAATACCCAGTTCGGCAGTACTGCCAAAGCGGTTTTTGATGCTGCGCAATATGCGATACATGTAATGCTGATCTCCCTCGAACTGAATCACCGTATCCACGATATGCTCCAGGATCTTCGGTCCGGCTATGCTGCCATCCTTGGTGATATGTCCTATAAGCAGCACCGGTGTCCCCGACTGTTTGGCAAACTTGAGGAGGGAGGCAGCACACTCACGTACCTGGGAGATGCTGCCCGGGGCCGACTCGAGCGCTTCACTGTAGATGGTCTGTATGGAGTCGACAATCAGCAGCTGGGGCGATATCTTCTTCACATGCGTGAAAATAGTATCCAGATTGGTTTCACACACAATCAGGCAATTGTCGTTCTCCATCCCGATACGGTCGGCCCGCAGCTTCAGCTGGCGTGCACTCTCCTCACCCGAGACATAGAGTGTGCTTACTCCTTTCAGTTTCAGAATGGTCTGCAACACCAGCGTCGACTTCCCGATACCGGGCTCGCCACCTATCAGTACCACTGATGCGGGCACAAGCCCTCCGCCGAGCACCCTGTTCAGTTCTGCATCCTGCATATCGATACGTTGCTCTTCACCGGCGCTGATCTCACTCAAACGCTGCGGCTCACTCTTCACCTCCAGGAATGAACGTGTATCCTCCTGTTTCGATGCCGCATCTTTGCGTATCATCTCCTCCACGAATGTCGACCACTCACCGCAGGAGGGACATTTACCCATCCATTTGGGCGATTCATGACCGCAACTGCTGCAAAAATAGACCGATTTCAGTTTAGCCATTCTCTCTCAATTTTATGAGGTAAAGATAGGAAAAATTCTTGTACATTTGCAGTGCACAAACGGGAGACTCACGCTTCGTGTGCGTCGAATAAAAAGTCAACCATGCTTTATCACCGTGATCGCTTCACACCAGCATGTACGAATACAATTTAAACCTGTAAACAGATGTCCGTTATTCATTCATTGATCTCCAAAACACTTCAAATATCGATTAAAAGCGTTGAAAACACTGTCAACCTGTTAAATGAGGGTGCCACCATCCCTTTTCTCAGTCGCTACCGCAAAGAGGCGACGGGGGGACTGGATGAGGTGCAGATTGCAGACATCAAGGAGATGAACGACAAATTGCTCGAGCTGGAAAAACGAAAGGAATTTGTACGTAAGACGATCTCCGACCAGAAGAAGCTGACAGTTGAGCTCGAGAAGAAGATAACCGACTGCTGGGACAGTACCGAGCTGGAAGATCTCTATCTTCCGTTCAAGCCTAAACGTCAGACACGTGCCGAGATAGCCCGGAAGAAAGGACTGGAAGCGTTGGCGCAATGGTTGATGAGACAGCAGCCAGGTTCACCGGTAACGAAAGCTGCTCAATTCATTACGGCTGAGGTTGCCGACAGCGATGAAGCACTGAAGGGCGCGCGCGACATCATCGCTGAATGGGTGAATGAAGATGTGCAGGCACGGCAGATCGTCCGATCATTTTTCACCAGGGAGGCGGTGATCACCTCGAAGGTGGTAAAAGGAAAAGAGGAAGAAGGTGAGAAATACGCCGATTATTTCGCGTTCTCCGCTCCACTCTCGAAGTGTCCGTCGCACCGTATCCTCGCTATCCGGCGCGGTGAGAAGGAGGGTTTTCTGCGTGTCTCCATCTCTCCCGACGAGGAGAAATGCCTCGACAGGCTGGTACCCCATTATGCAAAGAAGGATACCGAAGCGGCCGACCAGGTGGAGCAAGCCGTCACGGATGCATACAAACGATTATTGAAGCCCTCCATCGAGACGGAGTTTGCCAACCTCTCCAAAGAGAAAGCCGATGAAGCGGCCATTGCCGTCTTCGTTGAGAATCTACGCCAGCTGCTTTTGTCGCCACCGTTGGGGCAGAAACGGATATTGGGTATTGATCCCGGTTACCGTACTGGCTGTAAGCTGGTATGCCTGGACGAGCAGGGCAATATGCTCCACAATGAAACCATCTACCCCCATCCGCCGCAGAAGGAATTCACCAAGTCGGCGGGGAAAGTGGTACAGATTGTCTCCACCTACAAGATCGATGCCATTGCCATCGGTAATGGCACTGCAAGCCGTGAGACCGAGCGCTTTATCACTAACCTTCGCTACGAGAAGGAGGTGAAAGTGTTCGTGGTGAGCGAAAACGGCGCCTCGGTCTATTCCGCCTCGAAGATTGCACGCGATGAGTTCCCCGAATATGATGTGACGGTACGTGGTGCTATCTCTATCGGCAGGCGACTGAGTGATCCGCTGGCCGAGTTGGTGAAGATCGACCCCAAATCCATTGGCGTGGGACAATACCAGCATGATGTGGATCAGGCGAAGCTGAAGCGCTCACTCGACCAGACAGTGGAGAGTTGCGTGAATCTCGTGGGCGTGAACCTTAACACGGCAAGCAAGCATCTGCTCACCTATGTGTCGGGATTGGGCGAGTCACTGGCACAAAATATCGTGAACTGGCGTACAGAGAACGGACCGTTCCGTTCACGCAGGGAACTGAAAAAAGTCCCCCGTCTGGGTGAGAAAGCCTTTGAGCAGTGTGCCGGTTTTCTTCGTGTGCCCAATGGGGAGAACCCGCTGGATAACTCGGCTGTTCACCCCGAGAGCTATACCATCGTGGAAAAGATGGCCAAAGAGTTGCAATGCTCGGTGAAAGAGCTGATAGGCAACAAGAAGTTGATTGACACCATCGACATCAACCACTACAAGACAGCAGAGGCAGGCACAGCCACACTGACCGATATTCTGCAGGAGCTGGAAAAACCGGGACGTGATCCCCGGTCAAAAGTGCAAACGCTCGAGTTTGATCCTGACATACGTCTGATCACCGATCTGAAAGTGGGAATGATGTTACCCGGCATCGTCACCAATATCACCAACTTCGGCTGTTTTGTGGATGTAGGCATCAAGGAGAACGGGCTGGTACACATTTCCGAACTGGCCGACCGGTTCGTATCGAACCCCACCGAGGTAGTTTCACTCCATCAGCACGTGAACGTGAGAGTCGTATCGGTAGACCTGGAGAGGAAGCGAATTCAGCTGAGCATGAAGAAAACGGAGTAATGGAATAGAAGCTCATCCGGTGATTTATGGCGCGAAGTCGATAGGCAGCTGCCGCTCCAGAAGAGCAAAACTCTTACGATGATACAGTGTGATACCCTGTTCTTTGATTGCTTCACGATGTTTCTTTGTGGGATAACCTTTGTTGCATGCCCAGTGGTATTGTGGATATTGCGCGTGCAGCTGTTTCATATACGCATCCCTGTGTGTCTTTGCCAAGATAGAGGCGGCAGCAATGGACATGTATGTGGCGTCCCCCTTCACGACACAGGTATGGGGAATATCACGAAAAGGGCGAAAACGGTTACCGTCCACCAACAGATGATCGGGCATCCTGCTGAGTTTCGCCAATGCTCTGTGCATCGCCTCCACAGACGCCCACAGTATATTCAACCGGTCTATCTCCTGCGGTGAGCATGCCTCCACCGCATAACTGATGGCATTCACTTCAATGATGATGCGTAACGCATCGCGTTGTTTCTCGGTCAGCTGCTTCGAGTCGTTGAGCATCTCACAATGAAAATGTTCGGGAAGGATCACCGCCGCGGCAAACACGGGGCCGGCAAGACAACCACGCCCCGCCTCATCACATCCCGCCTCGATGAAACCCGGGATCATGCAGTTACGTAATGAATGATGCTTTTTCACGCCCCCACATTTTCTTGATGATTACTTTGATTTCACGAATGAAATCACCACTTTGTTATCCTCCGGTGGCAAGTCGAATGTAAATTCCTCCATATCTGCCTCATCACCCATCAAGGAAGCAAACTGCCGAATAGCAGCCTCCATCTCCGGGCCGTTCTTTTCGTCTCCACGCACATGCATCCTGTTCAATTGCACCATCACATCGGTGAGTGACTCCTTTGCTGATTCGGCCAACAGCATCCCCAATCCGTTCAGCCTGCCTCGTGCCACCCTGCGTGTGATTGCGTCCAGTCGTTGACGCGACTCCTCCTCAAAAGCCGTATTCCCTGGGATCGTATGTACAAAACGGGTATCAATAGACAACTGGGTAGCATCCATCCTCATTATTCGCCATGCAAATGGATAGTGCGCCATACTGGCCGTTTCCACATCGTAGATCGTGTTGCCTGCAGGAGACGTGCGCAGCGTGATATCGTTGGCGTGAAAATGTCCGGTGAAGATCACTTTCAATCCCGCATCAGCTAGCATATCGGCATTCTTCTCCCACTCCTCCACCAGATAATTGGGAAAGAAAGCCGACTGCCAAGGCATATGCGCCACAAGGCCATGGTGCATCATCCCTATCACCCTGATTCCTTTTTCTTTTGCTTCCTGAAGCAGTGAGAGTGCCCACACCATGGTCTGCGGACGTATACGACCGCCGGTGATGGAACTGGTGACATGCTCGTCGTAGCGGTTGCTGTCGATACAAAGCAGCCAGGTATCCTCATCCACGGCTGCCAGATAACTCAGTGAAGCAAGATCTCTTTTCAGTGCATCGCCATATCCAAACAATGCGTACAGTTCCGTGAACTCTTCCTTGGAGATGCTTTCTGTTGAAGTAACTCCGGTAGATGTAAAGGCTTTCGCATCAGGGATATTGATATCATGATTACCCGGAATGACAAATATACGGGTACCTCCTTGTTGCAGTGGTCGCAGCTTCTTCACAAAATCGAGGTGACTAAGCCTCTCACCATGATTGGTGATATCTCCCGATATCAGCAGCATATCAGGTTTTTCTTTTCCCAGCTCCTCAAGAACCTGATCAAACACCGTCTGCTGATCTGACACGTTTCTCCCCGTGCTCTTTTCAAAGGTAGCGAGTGCCTCACTTTCCACCGTAAGCCGGGGAGAGAGAAAATGAATGTCGCTCAGCACGGCTATCTTCCGCATCACCACATTGTCTGAGGCAGTTACGGCAAAACTGACGAGGAAAAGAATAGGTGTCAGTAATAAATACCTCATACATTAACGTTGTTTTAATAAATTACCCACCCCTTTCAGCCATCTCTCAAAGGGACTACACTCAATCTCCAGAAAGCTATCTGAGAGTCCTTCAGGTTGAAACTGACTGGTCATGGTTTTTCCCCACACATGTTCCACCAACTCCGGATAATCGATAAAAGGATTTCTATTCTTCTGTATCTTGTACACCTCTTCATTCCTGCGTACCTCCTTTAGACTGACAGGATCCTCACGATGCCATTTTAACAACAACAATAGCGACCAGTCACTGAAACCGGGGTAGCTGCTCCCTCCCATCTGATCGGAACGCCACTGGTGCACCTTATCCTCGTAGGCGGTCACCACATAGAAGTAGGTGCGGGCAAAATCACCTTTATACGCGTCAATAGGCTCAAAAATAGTTTTCGTATAATTGTCGAACGTGTTTTGACCCACTTTTGAACCGTTTGTCGATCGCCAGTAAACAATCCCCGCTTCACCAAAAGGGAGGTTACTTCGACGGTTATTGACATACCCATCGGTGGGATAAAGATGAAATAGATCGGACTCCAGTGATTTCGTCCCTTTGAACCAGCTTCTCGGGAGTGAATGTTCACGGTTGAAGCATTCACCCTCCGCCTTTGAGGAACCGCAACGGTTGCTCCTGAAGTCATAATGATAGTGAGCCTCCTGCTCCGGATTATCGGAATACATATCCCACACTTTGTTATTCCTCAGAGCGTCTGTCTTTTCAAACGCTTTCCAAAGCTGCGAGTAGGCAACAACATCGGGCTCCCTGATAATCTCGAACAATGCTGTCTTCAAGGCAGCACCCTGCTTACCACGGGCGGATGAGTAATATCCTTCCGGTACCTGGGCAGAGAGTGAAAAACTTAACGTGAGGAAAATAACAGTGAAAAAACGGCTGGTAGAATTCTTCATTGCTTGTAGGCTATAGATGTATCCCAATTGATGATGACCATTCAAGGAAGCACAAATATAACCAATTCATCCAAGCATGCCTGCACAAAATGGAAATAATTGAAAAAGGAAATTGACACGGAGGATAAATAGGGGATTATCAGGAAGAAAGGATTCTCTCGATCTCTTCTATATCGGAGCGGAAGCTTTTGTCAACCTCGTAAAAGTTCTTGACAGTGTTGCAGGCATGCAGTACAGTGGCATGATTGCGATTACCCACCTGGATCCCGATCTGGGAGAGAGACAACTCAGTATGTTTTTTAATGAAATACATGGTCACCTGACGCGCCTGCACAATTTCACGTTTACGGGAGGCAGACTGAATTAAATCTCTGTTGATATTGAAAAACTGTGATACCGTCTCTTGTATCTTCTGTACGGTGATACGTTTCTTTTCAAACTTAATGCTCTGCTCCATCACCCGTCGGGCCAGCGTCATATCAATCTCCCTATTATTGATGATGGAATGGGCCATGAGTGAAACCACGATCCCTTCCAGATCGCGTACATTCTCCGTCACGTTCTCGGCAATGAATTCAATTACATTCTCGGGTATGGAGAGCCCGTCGGAAAGCACCTTATTCTGCAGGATCTTCTTGCGCAGCTCTTTATCGGGACGTTCCAGCTTCGAAGTAAGCCCCCAACGAAAACGGGTAAGCAGACGCTCTTCCATCCCTTGCATATCCATGGGAGCACAATCAGAGGTCATCACCAGTTGCTTGTTGTTCTGATGGAGATGATTGAAAATATGAAAAAAGGTGTTTTGCGTTTTCTCCAGTCCGGAGAGCTCGTGGATATCGTCAATGATAAGTACGTCAATACTCTGATAGAAGTTGATAAAATCATTGATCGTGTTGAAACGACGGGCGTCGGTAAATTGAACCTTGAACAGATGCGCCGAGAGATACAACACTTTCTTGTCGGGATAGAGCTCCTCCACTTTGGATCCGATGGCATGACAGAGATGTGTTTTCCCCACGCCCGAATGACCATGAACAAAGAGAGGGTTGAAGGCTGTCTTGGCCGGGTTGTTGGCTACTGCCTCGGCAGCCGTACGTGCCAGACGATTGCTATCACCTTCAAAAAAATTGTGAAACCTGTATTTTGTATTGATCTGCGAATCGAACTCAGAAGTCTCAACCCTGTCGAAAGGACTAGGCACCTTCGCAGTAATCTTTTTATTGCTGTTTTTCTCTGTCCCTATATAGGGCTTACTCTCTCCCCGAAGTTCAACAGCCGTATTACTTTCTGTCTCTACGAGAATCCTGTAGTTGAGAATGGTGCCATCACCAATCTCACGATATAAGGTCTGCTGAATAAGATCGAGGTACTTATCTTCAAGGTATTCATAGAAAAACTGACTGGGAACCTGTACTGTGAGTACATGATCCTTGTATTTTAATGGAACAATCGGTTGAAACCAGGTATTGAAGGCCGGTTCGGGAATATTATCCCGAATGACATTCATACAATTGTTCCATAAAAGTTGACAGTCACTATTCATTGAATTCAAAAATGATCTTTTTTATTTCCTTTAACAGGATACAAATTTTCAAAAAAAAAACGAGATAAAAAAATGAACTTTATTCAGCCAACTCTTTTTCAAAAAACCACTCTATTTATCAGTAAAATAGAGGTATTCTTTTGTTGTCCAGCATTTTACCGATATGTTTCGAATCGGAGACAGCTGATTCACAATGGGATATACAAATAAACAGACGCTTCTTAAAAATAGTTAGATATTACATTTTTGTTACTTAAGGTCGGCCAGTTAAAGCATTTCAACCTTATTCAACCCAAGCATGCTATTTAGAACGATTCTATTTTATTAAAACGTTTTTAGTAGAAATGAAACCTCCCAAACTTAAAATAAACGCACTTTTATGCTTAAATAGCGATCGGGATTCTGACGGATATCCTCCAACAGTTTCGTTGCCGTCTCAATGGTTACATTAAGGCTGTCGTGTAGTCTGGTATCATTGATCAATAAACCCAGTGAATTATCGTCGCTGTTTATTTTTGTAGTCAGCAGTTTCAGATTGTTCACCGTCTCATCGATCGAATCAAAAGTCTTTTTCATCTCCATTTCACTGAGCTCCTTGCTCACCTCTTTCAGATCATAGGAAACGGCGTTCAGGTTACTGCTTATTTCGGGCAGTTCCTTCTCGAGTGAGCCGACAATAGCGTGAAGACCTACGCTGGAACGTTGGAGCTGCGCTACCGTACTTCCGATACCCTCAATGGAACTCTCCCATGCTGGATTCGACATCAACCTATTTAAGGTAAAGAGAACGGAATCGATTCGTAAAAGAATTGAATCGGCTTTAGGCATTACCCCCGTCATGCCATCCAGTAGTCCGGTAACCTTACTTCCTGTAAGTGTATCTCCCCGTTGAAGGTAGTTATCGGACGTACCCATCACAAGTGTGGCCATTGAGGCACCAAAGAGATCGATTCCATATTCGAGATAACTCCCTTCTGTAATCCGCATATCTTCCTCCAGGTTGATACCAACGGAAAACTGTATGGGGTCGGTGCTGATCATCCTGATGTCACTTATCAGCCCTATCTGATAACCCTTGACATATACAGGTGAAGAGATGAGCAAATTAGATACATCATCAAATAACACATAATATTGATTCTGTTTTTTCAGCACATTCACCCCTTTCAGGAAATTGATCCCAAAGTAAATCATAAAGAGACTGGCAATAAATGCCAGGCCAATAAGCGCATTCCTTGTTATTTTAGTTTTCATACGATTCTCATTTCACACGCTCTCCATTCACAAATTCAATGATGAAAGCATCTTTAAACTTCTTATGAACCTCTCTGAGCATTTTTTGTATCTCCTCGGGATTGTTTGTGCTCCCATAGGTGTATTTGTAGGTAGTTCCATCGGTATAGTAATTGACGGGGCTGAGTCCTTTAAAACCAGAGGCACCGTCACCCAATTTCCGGGAAGAGGTTAAGAATTGAATCCTGTATTCCTTTCCAGCAACCTCTGATGCTGATGCAGAAGCAATAGCCGGTGCTGAGGAACCGCTTTCTCCGTTTTTGAATACGTAGCTTTTTTTGTCATACTCTCTCTTGTATTCTTTGAATCCTTGATAGATGGAGCTTGCCAATGATGTCTGACCCGTCGCGCTCTTCAGATATTGCTCTTCCTGCCTGTTGCTGATATATCCCAGTTCAATCAGTATGCTCGGCATGGCAACCTCACGCAGTACCAGAAAGCCGGCCTGGCGGACGTTCCTGTTTACTCTTTTCGAGGTGGAGACCAGTTGATTCTGGACGATAGATGCCAAATAAACACTTTGTGCCAGAAACTCGTTGGCCATAAACTCAAAGATGATGTATGACTCCGGTTCATTGGGATTGAATCCCTCATATTTCACCGTATAGTCATCCTCGTACATGATGACCGCGTTCTCCGCCTTGGCCACATCCAGGTTATCCTTGCTACGGTGCAAGCCAAGCACAAAAGTCTCCACTCCCTGAGGGGAAGTTCTTTTGCGATCTAGCGCATTACAGTGTATGGATATAAACAGATGGGCGTGTGCCTTGTTGGCGATCTCCGCTCTTTTGTTCAGTGCTACAAAATGATCATCGCTACGGGTATAGACTACTTTCACATCCGGATGATGCTTCTCGATGAGTCTGCCTACCTTTTGACCTACCGACAGGACAATATCCTTCTCTTTCAAACTGGAACCAACAGCTCCCGGATCTTTGCCACCGTGACCGGGATCGATCACAACCGTAAACGTCCTCTCTTGTGCCATCACGCTCATTGAGGTAACATAGAGAAGAAATATACCCAAAAACAGGTATATAAATCGTTTTATAGTGGGTTTCATCTGAATTTCTTTGTGCAAAAATAACTATTATTTCCGGTTTGGAAAAAAAATGAGCCGCAATATGCAGCTCATTCAAATATTGTAATTCCAGGATGCGGTCAGGGCATCAGCTCAGCTAACTTGGCGTCGAGTGCAGTACCTCTCAAATCCTTGCCGATAATGACACCTTCCTTATCAAGCAGGAGGGTGTGCGGAATACCATTGATGGCATACATATCCACCACGGGACTATCCCAATACATCAAATCGGACATTTGAGGCCAGGTCATGTTCAGATCAGCGATACCCTGAATCCATTTGTCCTTCTCCTGATCAAAAGAGACACCCACAACCTCAAACCCTTTCGATCGATATTTTTCGTATGCTGCCACAACGTTGGGCATCTCCTGACGACAAGGTCCACACCATGCTGCCCAGAAATCAACCAGCACGTACTTTCCTTTGCCGGCATAATCGGATAGTGACACATCCTCTCCCTCCCTGTTTTTTAATGTGAAATCGACAAACTTCTTCCCGACAGCAACCTTTTCAAGGTTTTCAAGACGTTGCACCACACGCTGGATATTCTCTTTGGCTTTGAAATCATCATCGGCAAGTGAAAGAATTTCTTTTTGCTTCTCGGGTTCAAACATCGAGGAAGATGCCATGAATGAGTATTTTCCTAGATCGTTCTTTATATTATCCTTTATAAAATTAAAATTCAAGTCGGTCATCTGATTGTTGATGCTTTCATAGGACTTGTTGATCTCGGCATCAAGGGTGTCGCTCATAGTACCGGAAGCCATGGCATTGTTATAGCGCTCCACAACCTCTCTGATACTCTTACCCAGCTCACGCTGTTTCATTCTGAAGTCAGTGAACGACTCGTTCACTTTGGTTCCTTTAACTGTAACAACGGAGTCGAAGGTCACTGTCAACTTCCCCGCTTCAATCAACACCGGAATTCTGCTCTCCTGGCTGGGGTTCACACCCTCATCCAGCGATATAAAGCGAAGCATGGTTGTATCGGCCACACCCGTGAAGGTGAATTTCCCGTCCTTTACCTCTGCCGTGTCGGTGGTAATCATTGCATCGTCGGTCATCTGCTGCAAAAACACCTTGGTACCTTCAAAAGCTGCGTCGGCAATCGATCCGTTGATCGCGTACTCTTTGTTCTGCTCACATGACAGGACCACAGCCGCCATTATGAATAGATAAATAAATTTTTTCATTTTCCTTCTAATTTATATTTAAACTGGACAAAGATATGTAAAATGCATGCAAATGAACCTATTTTAGCGTTTTTTATGTGGCTCAACAATAAAATGGCGCACTCCACGTTTTTAATTTATCAAATAACGTGCCTATGAGCCTATATACCACCAAGAATATTTCTCACCCGAGGAAGATGACCCTGAATGAAAAAGCACCTTCAGCGCATTCACTCAGTATTATCATGCAGTTTGCACGAAACAGCTATATCGAGCAAAAGATTCCCATACCTGACAGATTACTCTTTAAAAGCTGACAACGGGCTCTTCGACCATGATTCTCTCCGGAAAAAATGGTTCTTTTTTGGGTATGAAGTTTTTTATCTATCTTTGTGTAGATAAACTTTTAAGCATGAGCACAATTGTTGCACCGTCGCTGCTGGCGGCCGATTTTCTGAATCTGAAAAGAGATATTGAGATGCTTGACAGAAGTGAGGCAGACTGGATTCATCTCGACATAATGGATGGAGTTTTCGTACCGAACATCTCTTTCGGATTCCCCGTGATCAACCTCCTCAAAAAGGTGACGCAAAAGCCATTGGATACCCACTTGATGATTGTGCAGCCTGAGAAATTCATCGATGAAATTGCCGCTGCTGGTGCTACCTATATGAATGTCCATCTGGAAGCCTGTGTTCATCTACACCGCGTAGTACAGGAGATCAGAAGAAAAGGAATGAAACCGGTTGTTACACTTAATCCCCATACGCCGGTGACACTGCTCGAGGAGATTCTTCCCGACCTGGAGATGGTGTTGCTTATGTCTGTCAATCCCGGCTTTGGCGGTCAGCAATTCATTGAGGGTTCTGTGAGAAAGGTAGCCCAGCTGAAGGAGATGATCCTGAAACAGCACACATCCACACTGATAGAGGTGGATGGCGGGATCAATCTGGAGACAGGCAGAAGACTCGTTGACGCCGGCGCTGACGTGCTTGTAGCCGGCAGTTATGTTTTTACTTCTGAGGATCCCGAAGAGTCCATACGCATGTTGCGGGCGCTGTAATCATCTTCATTGATGAGTTATATCCGCGGCATCGCTATTTTCACTGCCGGGAAGAGATGAGGTCGTTCTTTTTTGCAGGTAAAGATGAACGGATTGATCGGAAAAACACCCTTCTTTCGCCTCCTGCTACCGCTGATCGCCGGCATAGCAGCAATGACTCTTTTACCCGGAGGCGCACCTCTCATCCCCTTTTTCACACTCACAGGGCTCACGCTGATGTTGCTTTCCTTCATCATCAATGAACAACAGCAATACCGTTTCAGGTGGTTATTTGGTGCAGGTCTCTTTTTTTTTCTTTTCGCTCTCTCGGCAGCTCACTACTATGAACAAGAAAAGCGGGTTCACTTTCCCTTCCCCGCCGGTGAACATAGTTACATGGCAACCATTCTGGATATTCCTGAAACAAAGCGCAACTCCATTGCCTGTAACGTGAAGATAGCTCCTCCCTTCGGGAAAAAGATCGTTTTATACCTGGCACAGACCGATGAAGCACGCTCGTTGCTTCCAGGTGATGAGATTCTCTTTTCTGCCAGGTTGCAGCGGTTTCAAAATTTCGGCAACCCGGACGATTTTGATTATGTCAGATACATGAAAATCAAAGGATTCACCGCATCGGGATATGTGCCTGCCAACAACTGGATAAAATCAGGTAGAGCATCACGCACGATTCCCATTAGGGCACAAAGAATCCGCAAGAAAGCTCTGACATTGTTCCGTTCGTACCTTCCTGATCAAGATGCCTTTGCATTTATCTCTGCTATCACCCTCGGTTATAAAGCCTATCTCTCCGACGACCTGCAGGATGCCTTTCGTGCCTCTGGAACGGCACATGTACTTGCTGTCAGCGGGCTGCATGTGGGCATTATCTACCTGATCATCAATCTGCTATTTTCATTCCTGGGCAATTACGGCATGCGGTACATCCTCCGACAATGGCTCGTGATTTGTGTTCTCTGGGGGTACGTATTCATGGCAGGGATGTCATCCTCGGTCATCAGGGCAGCCATTATGCTCACGATCATGTGCCTGGGCAACATGAAGCATCGGAGAGGATTCACATTTAATACGCTGGCTGCAGCGGCATTCTTTATTCTTATCTTTCAACCCTTCAGTCTCTTTGATGTGAGTTTCCAAATGAGTTTCGGTGCTGTTTTCGCGATTCTTTACTTTCAACCGAGAATGAAGGCATGCTATACTCCTAAAAACCGTGTTGTGAAATATATATGGGAGTTGTTCACGGTTTCCACCTCCGCGCAATTGGGTGTTTTCCCCTTGGTGCTTTACTATTTCGGCACCTTCCCTACCTATTTCTTTATCACCAATCTGCTTGTGGTTCCTATCGTCGGCATCATTATGTATGCGATCGTCCCTTTAATGCTCATGACTATTCCCGGCATCTTTCACACAGGGCTCATCGGCCTGTTGCAAGAGCTCTGCAAGATCATAGTGCTGCTTCTCACAAAGCTAACACTTCGCATCGTATCTATTTCAGAGTCACTTCCCTTTGCACAGCTGTCAGGCGGTTATCTTTCATTGCTTCAACTGGTACTGCTCCTCTCATTTGTCTATCTTATTGCCGGATTCCTTTACACGCATCACCACCGCTACCTCATCCTCTCTCTGGCATTGCTGCTTATGTTTCAACTCACCATCACCCATGCGTATATGACCCAAGCACCCTCCCGGCTGATTGTCTTTAACAGCCCCGGCACCAGCGAAATAGGCATGATCGACCATCACAAGCGGCGTCTCCTTGACGTTCCCGATAACGGCCTTCTTCCACACCCCCAGAAATCGATCCTCCGGCTATCAGATGGATCATTCAATCATTATGTTGCCGACTCTTCATTCCCTTTAGACATCCTCATCTTTTCGAAGTACAGTTATTTCGATGTGCAACAGCTACAAATGCTATTCAACCCTGCGATGATTGTCCTGGACAGTTCACTACCCCGTTATGCAGCTGATAGGATAAAAAATGAATGCATTCGCCTGAACATCGGAGTACATGATGTGACGCAAAACGGCGCCTTATCCGTAAATTTTTAGTACTTTTGCCACCTTATCATATGACCACACTATAGAAATGAAGTTTACAGAATCCCTCTCAGATATCATCCCGCCAGAGAAGGTGGAAGAAATAATGGCATCGATAGACCGTTGCGAAAAGATCGTCATCACAACACATCTCTCTCCCGATGGAGACGCGTTGGGGTCATCACTCGCCTTGTACCATTATCTTAAAAACAGGGGCAAGCAAGCAAGGATTATCGTCCCCAACTCCTTCCCCTATTTTCTAAAATGGATGAAGGGTGCCAATGAGATTGCTATTTATGAATACAATCCTGCAGCAGCAACACATATTCTCGCCAATACCGATTTGATCTTCTGTCTCGATTACAATATTCTTAAAAGAGCTGGAGCTATGGGTAGTGCGCTTGAGACATCGACTGCAAAAAAAATCCTGATCGACCACCACCTCTCACCGGGAAATGATTTTGATGTGATCGCCTCTCACCCCGAGATATCCTCCACCAGTGAGCTTATCTTCAGGCTTCTCTTTCAGGCTGGAGAATATGACTCCCTTACGCGAACTGAAGCCGAATGTATCTATTGCGGCATGATGACTGACACCGGGGGTTTTACCTATAACTCGAGTGATCCGGAGATTTTCGAGATCATCAGCCTGCTATTACGGAAAGGGGTGGACAAGGATGCGATCTATTCACACGTGTTTCACAACTACTCCGCTGATCGTTTTCGTTTGCTGGGGTTCACCTTGTCACAGCGCATGGAGGTATATCCCGAATTGCACGCGGCATTGATTCACCTCTCCAGGGAAGATCAGGCTCCTTTTCGTTTCAGCAAGGGGGATACCGAAGGTTTTGTGAATTACCCGCTCAGCATCAAGAATATTATCTTCTCCACTTTCATCCGTGAAGATGAGGGGTTGATAAAACTCTCTTTCCGTTCACAGAAATCATTCCCCTGCAACGAGTTTGCAGCTGAGTTCTTCAATGGAGGAGGTCACCTGAATGCCTCAGGGGGTGAATTT
The DNA here is from genome assembly GCA_964446805.1 of uncultured Proteiniphilum sp. Lineage (GTDB taxonomy): Bacteria > Bacteroidota > Bacteroidia > Bacteroidales > Dysgonomonadaceae > Proteiniphilum. The sequence goes on from CAYUQE010000010.1 coordinate 15,933, forward strand.
TACGGTACCTACGAGGAAGCACTCCACACCTATGCCATGGGACTAAAGCAGTACGAGGCGAAACTGAAAGAAGCGAACAACGAACTTTAACCCATTTTTTAAGAATAGATAATGTTTATTTCAATGCAATCGCTCTTTTTTTAATGCAGATTGTGTACTTTTGTAGGCCATCCCAATTATATGACATCGAAAATGAAAAAAATAATTGCTTTAATTACAACGCTCACAGCCCTTCTTATTCTTGCCTCCTCCTGTCAGGACCGAAAGACCTATGCAGACTATCTGAAAGATGAATCCAGGGCGATTGATCTGTTCATATCAAAGCATAATCTTACCATCCTCGATCAATTTCCCGAGGATGGAGAGTTCGGTGACAATGACTTTTACAAGGACAAGAATACCGGTGTCTACTTTAACATTATTGACGTAGGCGACACCACACAGAATCTGCAGTGGAAGGAAGAGGTCTATCTTCGTTTCAGAGGGTTACAATACTTCATGACAGAGGATACCACCACCTATTCCAATTTCAAAAGCGTCTTTCCCGAAGAGATCGTGTTCGTTGGCCCGGTGAATTCGACTACCAAGGCCAACTACAGTACACCTGGATGGGTGGTACCCCTTACCTATGTGGGTCATAACGGGAAGGTGAAAATGATCATCCCCTTCGACATGGGGTCGTCATACGACAAATCACAGTACCAGCCCACCTATTACGACCTTGTACACTATAAATTCGATAGTCGCTATTAGTAATGAGCTCTCTTCTACCGCACAAGTAGCGGTGAAGTTGAATTAGCCCGTTGAATGCCTCATTTTTTTGGACGCAATAAATAACCGTTAAAGAAGAATCCTCATGACATTGATCAAATCCATATCCGGTATCAGGGGAACCATTGGCGGTGAAGCAGGTGAAAACCTCACACCACTCGATATTGTCAAGTTTACGGCTGCCTACGCCTCATTCATCAAAACCTCCACACAGGAAAAAAGACCCCGTATAGTGGTCGGTCGTGATGCCCGTATCTCGGGGATGATGGTACACCGTATCATCACCGGCACATTGTCGGCGATGGGGTGTGACGTAACCGATATAGGCATGGCCACGACACCTACCACCGAACTGGCTGTAACGAAAGAGGCGGCATCAGGTGGCATCATCATCACGGCAAGCCACAACCCGAAACAATGGAATGCGTTGAAACTCTTAAACAACAAGGGTGAGTTTCTCAATGCTGCCGAGGGAGAAGCAATTCTGCGCTTGGCCGATGCCGAAGATTTCTCATTTTCAGCAGTAGACGACCTGGGCAGTATCATCCAGAAAGAGTACCTCCAGGAACATATTCAATCCGTCTTATCGCTCTCATTGGTAGACAAGGATGCCATCAAGGCAGCCAATTTCCGTGTCGCGGTGGACTGTGTGAACTCCGTGGGAGGCATTGCCATCCCCGAATTGCTCTATGCTTTGGGTGTAAAAGAGATATTCAAACTACACTGTGCCCCCCACGGCAATTTCTCCCACAATCCCGAACCTCTACCTCAGCACCTTACCGAGCTCGCCTCGCTTACCCGAAGCACCAAGGCGGATGTTGGTTTTGCCGTTGATCCCGATGTGGACCGCCTGGCAGTCTATTGTGAAGACGGTGAACCTTTTGGCGAGGAGTACACCCTTGTAGCTGTTTCAGATTATGTCCTGCAGCACACCCCCGGCAACACGGTCTCCAACCTCAGCTCCAGCCGTGCCCTGAGAGATATCACCCTCGAAAGAGGAGGAATGTACCACGCGGCTGCAGTGGGTGAAGTAAACGTGGTCGCCAAAATGAAAGAAGTCGATGCCGTCATTGGTGGCGAAGGTAATGGAGGTGTGATCTATCCGGCGTCGCACTACGGACGGGATGCCCTCGTTGGCATTGCACTGATGCTGACATACATGGCCAAATCGGGAAAAACGCCCTCGCAGCTGAAGCGCTCCTATCCGCTCTATTTTATGGCTAAGCTGAAGATTGAACTGACCCCCGACATTGACACAGACAGCCTGCTGGAGAAGATGAAAGAGAAATTCAGTCATCAGCAGGTGACAACCATCGACGGTGTGAAAATTGATTTTCCCGATAAATGGGTACATCTGCGCAAATCAAACACCGAGCCAATCATCCGCATATATGCCGAGGCACCTTCACAGCTTGAAGCTGATGCCATTGGAAAACAGATCATTGATATGATCAGAGAGCTGGCGTAGATACGTTACGCTACACGATATTTTATTGATTCACTTGCCACTTCATGCTATTGACGTGGCATTTGAGTTAGATAAACAATAAAGCTTGAGAAAGGAATGAAAGACATTTTGGTAAGTCGTGAAGATATTCGAAGGCTGCACCCTATTTTTAGAGGGAAGTATGGAGAAAAGATTATTGACTTTGGTTTCAAAATCTCTGCGTTGCATATACCCAACGAGATTTACAACCGCTCCAAACATCTTAACGGGCCTGCCTTCTGTAAGGATGTGCTGGACAGGCTCGGCATCATACGTACCGTAAAGGATGCGGGAGTACTGGACGATTTTAAGGAGAAATCGTTCATTACGGTCTCCAATCATGCCTATGGACATATCGACGGGATTGCAGTCATTGAGACAGTGGGCAGCCGGGTAGAGAATTACAGGATGATGGTAAACGTCTTTCTGAGCCTTATCGACACCATGGCCGACAACTTCATCTCCGTCAACCCGATGAAAAATTCCGACAAGAAAGGGATCACCTATGCCGGTATACGGGAGAGCTTTGCCCATTTAAAAAAAGATCATTCCCTGGGATTCTTCCCTGCCGGTGCCGTTTCCAATATGCATCTGAAGAGAGGAAGACTCATCATTGAGGATCAGCAGTGGCAGCCTGCAGCACTTAAAATTATTCAAAAAGCAAAGGTGCCGGTCATACCCATCCATATCTCCGGTCACAACAGCTGGTCGTTTTATTTTTCCAAAATCTTCGGTTGGCAGGTACGCAATCTACGGCTATGCCACGAGCTCTACAACAAATCAGGAAAGGAGATGGTGATCACACTGGGTGATCCGATTATGCCGCGGGAGTTTGAACAATTTGAAGGCAACATACCCCTATTAGGTGAATACCTCAAAGGCAGAACCTATCTCTTAGGTGAAAAGTAAATAAATTCTTATCTTTGAATTATTAAATTAATCAGTCAGGAGATTTATGGTAAAGCACTCTTTACAACAGGTCAAGCAACGTTTTGGAATCATTGGTAATACTCCCGAGTTGGATCGTGCCATTGATGTGGCTTTGCAGGTGGCTCCTACCGACCTGTCGGTGCTTATCACAGGCGAGAGTGGTACGGGGAAAGAAAATTTCCCGCAGATTGTGCATCAATACAGCAAGCGTAAGCATGGCCCCTACTTCGCGATCAACTGCGGCTCCATACCTGAAGGCACGATAGACTCTGAACTATTCGGACATGAGAAAGGCTCGTTCACCGGTGCAACCGGCAGCCGTAAGGGGTATTTCGAAGTGGCCGACGGAGGTACACTCTTCCTCGATGAGGTGGGAGAGCTGCCCCTGCCTACACAGGCACGTCTGCTGCGCGTACTTGAAAGCGGTGAGTTTATCAAGGTAGGATCCTCCAAGGTGGAGAAGAGCGATGTACGGGTCGTGGCTGCCACCAATATGGATATGGTGAAGGGTGTGGAGAAGGGTAAATTTCGTGAAGACCTTTATTATCGGCTCAACTCTGTTCCCATCCGCATACCACCCTTACGTGACCGGAAAGAGGATATCCCTCTTCTTTTCCGGAAATTTACCGGCGACTGTGCGGAGAAATATTTGATGCCACCCATCACACTCACCGATGATGCCAGGGAGGTATTAAGAAGTTATCGATGGCCTGGCAATGTGCGGCAGTTGAAGAACATCACCGAGCAGATATCCATCATCGAACAGGAGCGGGTAATCACCGTCGATATACTGAAGAAATATCTGCCCTATAACGAAGTAGGGATGATTCCCGTCTCGGGATCCCAGTTTCAGGATTCAGAACATAAATCGTTCACCAATGAACGGGAGATATTATACCAGGTGCTTTTCGATATGAAGAAAGATATTACCGACCTGAAGCAGGTAGTGAAGAAAATCGTGGAAGAGTCGGGACCACGTACTGCACCATACGACTCCTCTGCCCCAATGCAGACACCATCGATCATCCCCAATGATCACACAAGGGTGTCTGTGCCCATGAAATATGAGGCACTACCAACGAATATAACCATCGGTGAAACGGACAGAAACGACATTCAGGACGCAACAGAGTATGAAGAGAGCGCGCTATCCATCAGCGAGGTGGAGAAAGAGATGATTATGAAGGCACTGGAGCGCCATAAGGGCAAGAGAAAACTTGCCGCCACCGATTTGGGCATTTCGGAGCGCACGTTGTACCGCAAGATTAAGGAATACAGTCTGGAAGACTGATGACAGTTGAAGATGATGAAAAAAACAGTGCTCCTCCTCACAATGCTATTGCTGGTCAGCTCGTGCAGAATGTCATACACGTTCAGAACGGCTTCCATAAATTACGACCTTACCAAAACACTCTCCATTGGTCACTTCGTCAACCAGGCACCGCTGGTCTACCCTCCTCTCGAGCAGCGATTCAATGAGGAGATGAAAGATATGTTCACCCGCAATACCAAGTTGCGACTTGTCAACCAAAACGCCGACATGGAGATCGAGGGTGAGATCGTGGGCTATGAACTTACACCAATGGCGGTGCAGGAGGATGCGTTTGCCTCGGAAACAAAGCTGACACTGACAGTGAGGATGCGGTTTAAAAACAATAAACTGGATGTGCCGGAAGTTGAGGAGAGGCTCTCCGCCAACCGTACCTTCACAAGTAATACGGTGTTCGACAATGTGCAGGATCAACTGATCAATGAGTTGATTGATGAGATTGTAGACCAGATATTCAACTCCACCATGGCAAACTGGTAATTCAATGGAAAGGGATCGGCTGTATAAACTGATGGAAAATACCACCTTATTGGATCAATCCACGTTACAGGAGCTGGAGAGAGAGGTGAAAGCGTACCCCTATTTCCATACTGTTCGTCTGCTATATACCAAGAACCTGGATCAGACCAACAATGAACAATATGGCAATGAGCTGGGCAAGAGCGCTGTATTGTGTGCTGACAGAAGGAAACTGTTCTACCTGATCTATCAGGAAAACTACTGTAAGTTCCTGGAACAACCTGAGACGAATCAACCGGTTCACAAGGACAGAACGGAGGCGCTGCTCGACTCGTTTCTCACCTCCCTTCCTGAAAGCGGGATGTATGACACCTCCCTTGCCGATGCCGGCATGAACATTGTCGCCACCGACTACCTCGCCTACCTTGATTCGCTGGGTGAACAGCATTCAGGTGATGATGCGGTGAATCATCAACTCCAGCATCAAGATATCATCGATGCTTTCATAGAAAAAGCCTCGTCCGATACAATCTTCACACCGGGTGATTTGCCTGCACCATCAGCCAGTCAACACAAAGAGAATGTAGCGGTTAGCAATGAGTTTCTGACCGAGACGCTTGCCCGTATCTACATCAAACAGAAAAAATATTCACAGGCACTCACAATTATTAAACGATTAAGTTTGACTTTTCCAAAAAAAAGTGTTTACTTTGCCGACCAAATTCGTTTCTTGGAATATTTGATTGCCAACGAACGTGCCCGTAAGGGAGGGATAGAATAAATCTACTTCGCCGGACACAGAAAATGAGTTACTACTATTAAAAGAATAAAACAAATAAGATATGTATATTTTTATCACCATTCTCATCTTGCTTGCATCTATACTGATGATCTTTGCCGTGTTGGTACAGAAATCGAAAGGTGGAGGTCTGGCAAGCGGATTCTCATCATCAAACCAGATAATGGGTGTGCGTAAAACAACCGATTTCCTGGAGAAATTCACCTGGACACTGGCCGGCATCATGATTGTATTGAGCATCCTTACCGCTAAATTTACAGCATCCAACACAAATGTTCCGCAATCACAGGTGGAAGTGCAACAACCTGCACCACTCAACCCGGCAACAGCTCCCGATGTAACACCTAACATGCCCATTCCTTCTCAGATGCCTGCCCCGGAAGAAGGTGCGCCTACAGAATAAGCATATCGTTGGATAAGAATGAGAAAGAAGTTGGATTTATTTTCAGCTTCTTTTTTTGCATTTTTAAACCTATTCATGCTTGCAGTGTCTACAGGGTGGTCACCCTGTCACCATTATATTGTCTCCACATGAAAAAATGCTGTTTTCTTCTGCTTTGGTTGTTTCCGCTTATCGTTGCCGCACAGGTGATCACCTATGACACCATCAGGGTCTCGCCCGATGATGAGAGAAATATCTATCGTCATCAGCAACCTCGAAGCAACACAAGTGAGCAGGACGCTTACACTCCACACAGAAGGGATGTCATTGATAAGCGACCTACACACACATTTGACAAAAGTAAATTACGTTTGGGAGCCGATCTGGGCTTATCATTAAGCAGGAACTACACTCGTCTGGGGCTTGGGCCACAGGTGGGATACCAGTTTAACAACTATTTCATGGCAGGCGCAGGAATCAAATACTACTATACCAAAGCGACCACAACCAATTATGTCATCAAGAATAATCTACTTGGCGCCAACCTCTTCGGATATCTCTACCCCACCAGATTCATCACTGCATTCATACAGCCTGAAATAAACTATATAAAGTCTGTACTGACAGTGAAAACCAATGATAACAAGGAATCAAGCAGTGGCATGGTGCCAGCGTTGGTAGTGGGTGCCGGTCTGCGGTTGGGAAGATCGCACATAACGTTGAACTACGACCTGGCACAACATGTCAACTCTCCTCATCCCGATGGATTCTACCTCGGCATATCGGCCTTCTTTTGAAAAGTCTTCACAACTCCCGCACTACCGGAAAACAATATCCCGCACGATAGGAGCTTCGGCGTGCTCATTCAACTTCTTGATCAACTCCTCCTTGTTCATGATCAGTTCAGCCCGCAGAACCGCCGAGGAGAGTTGCACGTAGAGCACGTGCTGGCTGAAATAGACATTCCTGGTATATTGTGAAACACCCTCTCCCAACAACTCACTCCAGCCGCGAACGGCTCGTTGTTCGGCCAGTTTCACTCTCAGGCTGCTATGCTCATCAAAGAAATCCGAAAGTGCTTCAGATAAAGGCTGTGCATTCTTCTTCAACATGCTGTCTATTCATTCATCAGGGTTATATCTCCGTCAATCACAGCATAGATATGTGCATTATTCTCTGTGCGTTCCAGGATCCTGTCGAGTGACTCTCTGTTGGTATCCGACAGGAAGATCTGCCCAAACTCATGCCCTGACACCAGCTTCACGATCTCTTCCACTCTGTTGGCATCCAAGCGGTCGAAAATATCATCCAACAGCAATATGGGAGTAGTATGTCCTGTCTTGAGCAGAAAATGGAATTGTGCAAGCTTCAGCGACACGAAAAAAGTCTTGTTCTGTCCCTGCGACCCTACCTTTTTAATGGGAAAGCCATCAAGCAGCATCTCCAGCTCATCGCGGTGTATACCCGCGGTGGTGTGGCCTATTGCGATATCACGCTGACGGTTATACTGAAGCATCTCTCTGAAGTCAGCATCGTTGAGTTGAGAGATATAATCCAAGGAGACTTGCTCACCCGATTGACTGATACGGGCATAAAACGCATTGAAAATGGGAGTAAACGCATCAATAAACGCTTTTCTTCTTTGATGAATGGACATGCCATCCTCAATCAACTGATCTTCCCATAGTTCGAGCAGTGTGAAATCGATGGACCCCCCTTCATTTTTCAGCAACACGTTCCTTTGTTGTAACGCTTTTGTATATCTCACCAATGCACGCAGGTACTCCTTGTCAAACTGTGAAATAGCCATATCCATAAATTTCCTCCTGCCTTCACTGACACCGGTGATCAGTTCATGGTCGGCCGGAGAAATCATCACAAGCGGTATTAACCCAATATGGTCGGAAAGACGTTCATACTCCTTCTTGTTACGCTTGAACTGCTTCTTCTGCCGGCGACGGATACCGCTGTAAATCTCCTCCTCACTCTTATCCTCGCATTCATACCGTCCCTGAAGCATGCATACCTCTGCCTCATGATTGATAATTTGAGAGTCGATGGGATTGGTATAACTTTTACAGAATGAGAGGTAATAGACAGCGTCGAGCAGGTTCGTCTTCCCCATCCCGTTGTTGCCTATGAAACAGTTAATCTTCGGCGAGAACAGCAGCTCGGCCTGTTGAAGATTTTTGTAGTTGATGATGGAGAGTTCTTTTAAAATCATTGTACCTCGATCAATAAGAGTCGCTGAAGGTCCTCGGGAGAAATATTCATTTTCAATCTGCCCTGTGAAGCAAATGAGATCTTACCCCTCTCCTCTGAAACAATAATCACCTTGGCATCGGTCTCCTGTGAGATGCCCAAGCCAGCCCTGTGTCTCAATCCCAGGTGGGTCGGTATATTAGGGTTCTGCGAGATGGGAAGAATACATCCCGCGGCTTTAATCTTTTGTCCTACAACAATCATTGCCCCATCATGCAGGGGGCTGTTCTTGAAGAAAATATTTTCAATGAGCCGTGACGATATCTCGGCATTGACAATCTCGCCGGTCTGTTCATATAATCCCAGGTGGATATCACCCTGTATTGCAATAAGTGCGCCAGTATTCGTTTTCGACATGTTCATGCAGGCAAGCACGATGGCCGTGAGATAGGAGTTGTCGTGCTTCTGTCTGTCGTTGGGAAAAAAGAGTTTCGAGATAAAATTCCACCCCTTTCTTGAGCCGAGAGACATCAGAAAGCGCCTTATCTCATCCTGGAAAAGTATCACCAGCAGGAAAAGCCCCACACTCACAAACTGATCAAGGATCGAACCCAGTAACACCATGTTGAAAACACGCGACACAAGGATCCATATCAACATGAAAACAAGGATCCCGACAAAGAGAGGACGCATTCCGGAGATCTTCACCAACCTGAACAGATAGTACAGGAGTAAAGCCACCAGCACCACATCAATGAAATCTTTAAGTCCGAAATGAGCAAACATACTTCACGGGTTTATTGATCGAATCCAGCTATCTTGTCCACAATCGTCACGCACTCCACCGCCTCTTTCACATCATGCACACGCAAGAAGGATGCACCCGAGAGAAGGGCTACGGTATGGAGTATGGATGTTCCGTTCAGGCTCTCCTCGGGTGATGTGCCAAGGAGCTTGTAGATCATCGACTTTCGCGATATCCCAACCAGAATCGGTTCATCAAAGATATGAAAATATTTGAGATAAGCCATCAACCGATAGTTTTGCTCCAGTGTCTTACTGAAGCCGAAACCGGGATCAATGATCACATCGTTAACTCCAAGCATGTTCAACTTTGCTCTCTTTTGGGAGAAGTAATACCAGATATCCTGAATAAAGTTCTCATAATCGGTGTGCTGCAGCATTGTTTGCGGTACACCACGCATATGCATGAGAATATACGGAACATTCAGCGTTCCCATCACCTCAAACATACGTTTGTCTATCTCACCACCCGAAATATCATTGATGATGTTCACGCCATACTCCTCCACAGCCTGTTTTGCCACATCGGCATAAAAGGTATCCACTGAAAGGATGGTATGTGGAAACGAACGACGTACAATTTGAAGTGCAGGCATCAGCCTTTCAGCCTCCTCTCGGGCGGTGAGAAAGGTGGAGGAGGGAGCGGTTGATTGTGCACCAATATCTATCATCGTGCCCCCTTCATCGAGGATCTGACGACATCTCTCCACAATCTCCGCCTCCGCCTGTTTCCTGCTTGCCGCAAAGAAGGAGTCGGGGGTGATATTCACGATCCCCATCACCCTGGGTGTGGAGAGATCGAGTAATGTTCCCTGAATGTTGATCGTTTTTACCAAACTGAATCGAATTTTTTATCACGTTATCATTGGATGATTCCACCGCGCTGAACGCTGATTGCTGATCACTGACAGCTGACAGCTGTTTCAAAGTACCGAATCAGGATCACGATCGGGATAATCAACCGTAAAGTGCAATCCCCGGCTCTCCTTGCGCGCCATCGCCTGCTTGATGACCATATACCCCACCTTGATGATGTTGCGTAATTCACAGATGTCACGTGAGACTTCAGAACGGTGAAAGAAATCCTCGGTTTCGCGGTAGAGGATATTCAGTCTGTCCATGGCACGCCGCAGACGCAAATCGGACCGCACTATCCCCACATAGGCTGACATCAACTGCCCTACCTCCTTATAGCTCTGGGTGATCAACACCATCTCCTCGGGAGAGGTGGTTCCCTCAGCATTCCATGCCGGGATATCCTCTCTGAAGGGATACTGCTGAAAGAGAGGCAACGAATGACTGGCAGCCGCATCGGCAAACACCACCGCTTCAATCAGCGAATTGGAGGCGAGTCGGTTTGCACCATGAAGTCCCGTACAGGCACACTCTCCGTTGGCGTAAAGACGACCGATGCTGGTGGCACCATCCAGATTGACACTGATACCCCCACACAGATAATGGGCTGCAGGAGCAACAGGAATCATCTCTTTGGTAATATCAATTCCAAAAGAGAGACATTTCTCATTAATCCCCGGGAAATGAGCCCTTGTCTCCCCGGGTTGCTTGTGCGTCACATCCAGAAAGACATGATCATCTCCACGCTCTTTCATCTCCGTATCGATAGCACGGGCCACAATATCACGGGGTGCGAGCGACCCCCGCTCATCATATTTCTGCATGAACTCCTTCCCGTCTAACGTTTTCAGTATACCACCATAACCTCTCATGGCTTCGGTGATGAGAAAGGAAGGTCTCGCACCGGGGTGGTACAGTGCAGTGGGATGAAACTGCACGAACTCCATCCCTTTTATTTCACCCTTGGCACGTGCTACCATCGCAATACCATCACCCGTGGCAACCAGCGGGTTGGTGGTTGTCTGATAGACGGAGCCTATACCACCGGTAGCCATCATCGTCACACGAGAAAGGAATGTGTCAATCTCGTTGGTATCCTGATCGAGAATATAAGCGCCGTAACACTCAATGCCGGGTGTATGCCTTGTGACCACCTGTCCCAGATGATGCTGCGTGAGTATCTCAATGGCAAAATGATGATCATACACCTCTATATTCGGATGATTGCGGATGGTATCAATCAGGCTGACCTGTATCTCGGCACCTGTGCTGTCTTTATGATGGAGGATGCGAAATTCCGAATGACCGCCCTCGCGATGAAGGTCGAAGTTACCCATCTCGTCCTTATCGAAATCCACGCCCCAGCTGATCAGCTCTTTAATCTGTGCAGGGGCTTCCCGCACCACTTTCTCCACCACCCGGGCATCACATAGTCCTCCTCCTGCATCGAGTGTGTCGGAGATATGTTTCTCAAAATTATCCCATGGGTTGGTCACAGATGCGATACCACCCTGTGCATAGAAAGTATTGGCTTCTTCAAGCGAATTCTTGGCTACTATCGCCACTCTGCCCTGCTTTGCCACTTTAAGGGCAAAGCTCATTCCCGCGATGCCGGAACCGATCACCAGAAAATCGTATCTCTGAACCATTTTCTCACTGCTAAAATGAATAGGGCACAAATTTAATGAATAATTACGGTTTCAACGGCACAAAGAATTAATTTCACACACTTGATGCATTATTTGACACCCCCCTCGTTTGAAAGTGAAAACAAAGTTAAAATATACCTAATAATTTGTTATTATTGTCCAATTTGTTTCCTTTGTACAGTGTATCATAGTGGCTCTTTTACATCCACATAGTGGCCCTGCTTAAGATTTCGAATCCATCCACCCTGATGTATAAAATAACTTGATCGTATGAAAAACTTATCGTTCATTCTGATTTTATTTTCTCTTTCGTCATCATTGTATCTCTACCCGGTGAATATCGAAATGCAGCAAAATCCCACTCTGGTACTTAGAGGAAGGGTCCTGGGCGGTGACACAAAAGAGCCGCTGGTCAACGCGAGCATCTCGGTGCAACAGGAGAATGTGTCAAGTGTAACCAATCAGGATGGTTTCTTTTCGATACGCGTTCCTGTCTCGCTACAGAACTCAGTGCTCTCTATCCGTCATCTAGGTTATGAGAACAAGGAAATACCCATCCAGACGCTGGTTGACAACCCCAACAATCATATCACGCTGACACCCTCACCCATCGAGTTAAGTGAAGTCCTGATCGTTTCGGGCGACGGCGTCAATCTGGTGCGTGAAGCACTGCAGCGCATACCTGAGAACTATCCCTCGGACCCCAACATGATGGTGGCCTTCTATCGCGAGTCAATAGAGAAGGGGTCAAAATACATCTCTCTGGTTGAGACGGTACTGGATGTGTACAAAGCATCCTACAGGTCCTACAGTAATGATCAGGCACGGATATATATCGGGAGAAAGGCAACTGACATATCCCCCCGTGATACTGTCCTGTTGAAGTTCCAGGGTGGAATCAGTGACGCCCTGATGCTCGATATTGCCAAAAATCCGGAGGTGGTCTTCGGCACGGATGGGGCGGAATACAGTTTTCACATCGAAGGACTGATCAATATAAACAACAAACCTCACTATATCATCTCATTCAAACCTAACCCGGGCATTGAAGAGATTCTCTTTAGGGGGAAAATTTACTTGGATGCCAAATCACTTGCCTTTGCCCGCATGGAGTTCAACATGAATGTGGAAGAGCGGAAAGATGCCGCCACTATTTTTATCAGGCGTAAACCCTCCAAGATGCGTGTAGAGGTGAATGATGCACACTATGTGGTGGACTATATTGAAAATGGAGGGAAGTGGTATTTCAACTACAGCAGTACCGAGGTGGAATTCCGTGTGAGATGGACCAACCGGTTCTTTGGCTTGTTTGCCACCTCTTACATTATCGGGTCGGAAATGGCCGTCACCGACAGGTACAACGACAATGTGGTCAAGTTTCCCCGCAACGAGCGGATACGTTCTACCGATGTGATTGCCGAACGCGTGGAGTACTTCCTGGATCCTTACTTCTGGGGTGAGTATAACGTGATTGAACCCGATCAACAAATCACGGATGCCATTAAACGGCTGAGTGGCAAATTAAGAAGAAGAACAGATCAGTTGCGTTAAGCTAAATGAGCAAATGCCTAACTTGAAATAATAAAAAGTGAAAACTGTTTGTAAATATAATATTTAGGCGTATCTTTGCCTCCCAAAAGTTTTTTTAAACGTAATATTTTACAAACAAGTATGTATTTAGATTCTACCAAAAAGAAAGAAATCTTTGCAAAACACGGAAAGTCTAACACTGATACTGGCTCACCTGAAGCGCAGATAGCATTGTTTTCATACCGTATTTCGCATTTGACTGGTCATTTAAAGTCAAACAGAAAAGATTATAACACGGAAAGAGCATTGAGGATTTTAGTAGGTAAACGTCGTCGTTTACTTGATTACCTGATTGAAATTGATATTGAAAGATATCGTGCAATCATCAAAGAGTTAGGTATCAGAAAATAAATTGCTCAAAGAGTTAAAAACAAAAGAGGGTAGAAACAAAGTTCTATCCTCTTTTTTTATGGTAAAGACAATATGCATGCTAACAGGAGTATATGGATCTCAGATAGCGATAAGATGCTTCATAACTATGTTTTATAATATGTTCTTTTATTTTGTACTGTCAACATAGTCCGCTATCTTTGCATCGATAACCTAAAACAATCTTTTTTACCTTAATGCTGATACCACGTTAACCAATACAAAAGAGGCCATCTCGTTCGAGGTGGCCTCTTTTCTTTTGTGGTTACAATCGTAACTGCGTTATTTATTTTTCTTGCGGATATATTCGGTGGCGCTGAGGGCAGCGATGGTGCCGTCACTCACGGCGGTAGTCACCTGGCGGTAACGTTTCGCCACACAATCGCCTGCAGCAAATACACCGGGCAGATTGGTGCTCATATACTGATC
>CAYUQE010000011.1:0-29957 GCA_964446805.1 uncultured Proteiniphilum sp.
TTTCTCAGAAATCCTAATTTACAACAAATAAAGGGGGTGAATGTTTATGAAAGCAGGGAAAATCACTACCTTTGTTTTCCGAAAGATGACTCAAGTATTATAACTGCAAACATGGAAGTATATAACTTTTCGGAAACAAATTCATTACTTAATTCTTATGTCCGTGAAATCCGGGATATCACCATTCAGAATGACAGACTTCGCTTTCGTCGAAACATTGAGCGTATCGGTGAGATCATGGCGTATGAGATCAGTAAAAAATTAAAGTACAAGAAAATTGAAGTAACCACGCCGCTCGATGTGGCCGAGGTGCGTATACCCGATGAGGAGATTGTGATTGGTACCATTCTGCGGGCGGGTCTTCCCTATCATCATGGCATGCTCAATTATTTTGACGGTGCAGACAATGCATTTGTCTCTGCCTACAGAAAATACAAGGAGACCGGTCATCAATCGTTTGATATTCATATTGAATATATTGCTTCACCCTCCATCGAAGGGAAAACACTGATCCTGACCGATCCGATGCTGGCTACGGGTGGGAGTATGGAGTTAACCTACCGGGCACTGCTTACCAAGGGAACGCCCTCACATATCCATATTGCCACCATTATAGCAAGCAGGCAGGCAGTGGAATACTGCATCCATAATTTCCCCGCGGCAAACACCACGATCTGGGCTGCAGCCATTGACCCGGGGTTGAATGAATCATCCTATATCGTGCCCGGAATTGGCGATGCGGGCGATCTCTCTTACGGCCAGAAGCTCTAATCGTAAAACTTTTTCTCAAACGCCTTGAATACTCCCTGTTTCAGTACAAGACGCTTCCATGCTGCCGACAAGAAACCTGTCCCGTAGCCGCTCAATTGTACCCAGGCTGCCACGATGCTGTAGAGTGCCACTTTGAGCGAGCGGTTTTTTCCAAGTGAATCGATGAACAGTATCAGGCTATATCCTGCCGGTATTGACAGAAGCAGTGGGTAAACGGGTGAGAGGATGCAGCTCATCGTCATGGTAACGACAAATAGTGCTGGAAGGGCATGCACCAGCCTGAGTGAGCCAGGATGGGCCAGGTGCAGGTTGATGCGGGCGATACCTGAATTGTAGACCTGCCTGAAAAATTGCTTGAATGTCGACCTTCGTTTATGATAGACATATGCTTCGGGTATCAGTGCTGTGCTGAATCCTTTTTGCAACAGGCGAAGACTAAAGTCGATATCCTCACCGAAACGCATCGTGCCATAACCACCTAGCTCCTTGAATGCTGCTCCCGACACTCCCAGATTGAAACTGCGGGGATTGAACCGCTCCAACGACTTCTTCCCTCCACGGATGCCGCCGGTGGTGAAGAAGGAGGTCATGGCATAGTTGATCGCCTTCTGTACGGTGGTGAATGAGGGCAGTGCCGCATCGGGCCCTCCGAAAGCATCTACATAGTGATTCCTAAGATACAGCGACACATTCTCGATGTAGGTGGGTGGAATGATACAATCGGAATCGAAGAAGATGAGATAATCGTAGCTCGCTCTTGCAGCTCCCTCATTTCTCGAGAGCCCCGGGCCCGAATTGGCCTTCCCGAAATAGGTGAGCGAAAGCTTATCGCGGTATTTTTCTACCACGGCATCACTTTTTTTTGTTGATCCATCCTCAGCGATGATCACCTCAAACCGCTTATCGGTCTGCGCTGTGAGACTAGCTAACAGTTCGTCCAGTTCTTCGGGACGGTTGTAGAGCGGTATGATGATGGAGAAAAACATAGTGTAGCTGTTTATGGAATCAGTACAAAATTAACAATATTATTTCACTTTCTCCATTTTATACCGCTCAATAATAATCTGCATGACAAAATACTTAAAAAATGTGAATATGTTTGAATATTTAAAAAATAGGAATATCTTTGTATTATTGGAAAGTTAAGCTAAAAAAAGAGAAAAAAGCGATTTATAGTCTAAAGATTCCGTATAAAAACGTCTGGTTATCTATGGTAAAGTGTGCTAAAATAGTAATATCCCTGTTCATCTTGTGGATAGCCATATCCTGCAACAGTGAAGAGGGGTCAATCATCAAGGGGAGAATATCCAATTTGGAATACCCCTATATCCTGGCATCTTATTTGTCAGCTGATACCCTTGCCATCGACACGATCTCCGTAGACAGAAAAGGACGATTTACCTACATCACCCCCATTGACACGCTCACCACTTTTTCATTCTATTTAAATAATTATGAGAGTGCGGTGGTAGTCTTTGCGGACAAGAACGAACAGCTGACGGTGAAGGGTGACGCTCTGTTGCCCGATTTGATTAAAGTAGAAGGAAATGAGATCAATAACGATCTTACCGCATTCAAGACCGACAATGAGGACTTGCTCCAACAGCGCAGCCAGCTCTATTTGAACCTGCAGCATAGTGTTGTGTCTGACACGATCATGAATCAGCCACTGGCAGGACATGATGAGCTCTCCAAGTTGAACATGCTCAATCATGCATTGACGCTGAGAGCGGAGGAGTTTATCAAGACGCATGCTGCCAAAATGGCCAGCCTTATACTGATCAATAATTTTTTCATGAACAGCGACAATCCCAGTGCACTGGAACGTGTATTGGGATATATCCAGGGTGATATTGCAAAAACACAGTATGCAGCACGATTGAAATATTATTCTGAAAAAATCAGTCGTTCTGCCGAAGGTGGCATGATGCCCTATTTTAAGATGACGGATAAAGCAGGGAAAGAGATCTATTCCCATGAGTATCAGGGAAAGCATCTGCTTCTCTCTTTTATCTCCATGGCTGGTGTGGAGTCACGTGAGACAGTGAAACTGCTTCGCAACGTGTATTCGGAAGTGAATAAGGACAGTGTGGCGTTTATAACCGTCTATATTGATTCAGACATCTATCCTGCCGACTATGCAGAGAATGATTCAATACCATGGGTCATTGTTCCTGAAAAGAGAAGCTGGGGATCTGACATTGTGGATGCCTACAACGTTCAATACATACCTTTCAATATTCTGATAGCTCCTGATGGAAACATTCAGGTCCGAAATATTCCTGCTCAGGGAGTGGCGGACATGATTGGTAATACTGCTGTGAATTTGGTGCAATAAAAAACGTAGTTACATGCTGGTCAAGGTTTTTGGTGCGGCTGTACAGGGGATCAATGCCAGGCTCGTCACAATCGAAGTCAACTGTTCAAGAGGTATTCGTTTTCTGCTGGTTGGATTGCCGGATACATCTGTAAAAGAGAGCCATGAAAGAATTGTCTCTGCCCTGGAGGTAAACGGGCTTAAATTTCCACGTCAGCAAATTGTAATCAACATGTCTCCTGCCGATATCCGTAAAGAGGGATCGGCATACGATCTGCCATTGGCCGTGGGCATTCTCGCGGCTTCAGGGTCCATCCCCACAGATCAACTAGGCGATTACCTCCTGATGGGTGAGCTGTCGCTCGACGGCACAATCCTTCCCTTAAGAGGAGCGTTATCTATTGCAGTGATGGCAAAGGAGAGCGGCTTTAAGGGATTCCTTCTCCCCTCAGCAAACGCCAATGAGGCTGCCGTGGTACAGGGGATAGAGGTATACGGTGTGCAGCATATTCGCGATGTGGTTGCTTTTTTTAGTGGGAAGCATGGGCTGAAGGCCACGGTGGTAGATATTCAGGGTGCGTTTCTGGATCATCGTTCCTCCTTCGGGGTTGATTTTTCGGAGGTCAAGGGGCAGGAGAATGTGAAGCGGGCACTGGAGGTGGCTGCAGCAGGTGGTCATAATATGATCATGGTAGGCCCCCCGGGCTCGGGTAAGTCGATGATGGCGAAGAGGATGCCCTCGGTGTTGCCGCCACTCACGCTGGAGGAGGCACTGGAGACCACTAAGATTCATAGTGTCGCCGGTAGAAATGAGCTCAAT
Organism: uncultured Proteiniphilum sp.; assembly: GCA_964446805.1. Classification (GTDB taxonomy): domain Bacteria; phylum Bacteroidota; class Bacteroidia; order Bacteroidales; family Dysgonomonadaceae; genus Proteiniphilum. Next base: position 3,909 of record CAYUQE010000011.1, read on the forward strand.
CAGTCGTTGGTGACCATACGTCCCTTCAGAGCCCCTCATCATACGATCAGTGATATTGCAATGGTAGGTGGTGGTTCCTATCCACTGCCGGGTGAGATAAGCCTTGCGCATAACGGTGTCCTCTTCCTGGATGAGCTGCCCGAGTTCAACCGGAATGTGCTTGAGGTGATGCGCCAGCCGCTTGAGGACCGCAAGATCACCATCTCCCGTGCCAGGTACAGTGTGGATTATCCAGCCAGCTTCATGCTTGTGGCGGCGATGAATCCATGTCCCTGCGGTTACCACAATCATCCTGACAGGAGCTGTGTCTGTGCGCCGGGAGCAGTGCAGAAGTATCTCAACAGGATCTCCGGTCCTCTGCTCGATAGGATAGACATTCAGATAGAGATCGTGCCTGTTCCCTTTGATAAAATGTCGGACAGCACTCCGGCCGAGCTGAGTGCGGATATCAGCAAGAGAGTGGTGAGGGCACGCGAGATACAGCTGATTCGTTTTAAAAAAGTGAAGGGTGTCTATTGTAATGCCCACATGAGCAGTAAGATGCTACACAAGTATGCCTCGCCCGACGAGACGGGGTTGAGGTTGTTGAAAACAGCCATGGAGCGTCTCTCACTATCGGCACGGGCTTATAATCGTATCCTCAAAGTTTCCCGTACCATTGCCGACCTCGATGGGAGTGACGTGATACAACCGGCTCACCTTGCCGAAGCAATCAGTTACCGTAACCTCGACAGAGAGAGCTGGGCAGGGTAGCATGCCTATTTTTTCTCAAAATGATGGTCGTCATAATACTTTGTGAAGGTATGTCCCCAACGGAAACCTCTTTTCTTAAATGCGATGACCACCGGATGGTTGGGGTGCAGGGTGCCATTCACGGTGGTATCGGACACTGCTCCCAAGGGTTGGTTAGGTTTGTTCGCCTTCTTCCAGCGTAACGGGTTGAACAGGGGGTTGATATCGATGGCCATTCCACTTGCATGTTTGGAGTAACCTATATTGCGATAACAGAAACTGTAGCTGTTGTTATCTGCCATGGAGAGACTGTCGTTCCAGTCATATCTGGCCATGGGTATGGCCTTCTCCACCACAAAACCTTCCTGCAGCATGAACCCGAAGAGTGTTCTCAACTCCGGTGCAATCTTTTTGTGAGACATCAGCTGTCCTCGATGGATCTTGCCATCGGTAGAGTGATAGATCACATCGAACAGTTCCAGTTCACCGATGATGTGCCGGGGTGCTCTGCTGCCCTGGATCGCTTCATCGAAGCTATACGCGGCATCGATGATGGTATCTACCCTCAGAGGCTCACCCCTCACTGTCGTCTGTACAGTGTCAGCGAGTTTATCTCCCTTTCCTTGGTACCCGGTACATGCACCCATGATAAGAAGAAGAAAAGAAAAATAAAGTAGCAAGATTCTCATCGTGTCACGTCAGCTCAACTCCAGGCCGAATTCATCAGACAGCTTTTGGAGTGAAGGGTTTTTATGTGCCATTTCATCAAAGATCTCACGCGAGGTAAGTGCCTTTTTGATGGCATTCCCTTCAGCAATCTTGATGGTCATGGTGATATCTCCGTTCTGCAACTTCTCCCTGAGATAGGAGAGGATAGCGTTGCTGTTGTCGGTGAGGTACTGTTTATTGATCTCCGAATTCACCTCCACCTCAAACAGCACATCACTCACCATCTTGGGAAGATAGAGTGACATTGTATTTTTAAGCAGCTTCTCTTTCTTCAGCCTTTGACAGTATTCACTCCATACTCGCAGCAGCTCCGCCTCGGTGAAGAGGTTCGACCCCAGCTGCTCCGCCTCCGGTTCTGATACGATGTTGTCACTCGTCGGTCCGTTGGCGAGTGACGAGAGTGAGATGCCCATCCCTGACAGTGAGAGACTCTTTTTTGTCTGTGAGGCTGCCTTGTCGGCTTTTTCCGGTTGATGCAGTGGCCCTTGTGGCTCATCAACCACAACTGTCGGAGCGGACGGTGCCGATGTTTCGGCACTCTTACGCTGGTTGATGGAAGCTGACTGCGTTGCCGCAGGCTCCGGGTGTCTCTGCTCTTTGTTGATGACTGCCCGTTGGTTGCTTCCTTTGGCTGCTTCTATTGGCTTAAGACTCTTTTTTTTTTCCTCCACGACCATTGTAGGCATCTCCTGCAGCTGACATAAACGGATGAGTGTCAACTCCAGCAGAAGTCGTTTGTTCTTGCTCAGACGGTAGTTCAAATCGCAATCGTTGGCAATGCCTATGGCCTGATATAAAAGATGATTGCTACATTCCTTAGCCATCTTGATATATCGTTCGCGAATAGTGGCACCCACCTGAAAAAGCGTGGCTGTTGCGGGGTCCTTGCAAACCAGAAGATCTCGGAAGTGAGACGCGATGCCGCTGATAATGTATTGACCTTCAAACCCTCTGTTGAGGATCTCATTCAGTATCAGCAGACAATCCACCACACTGCCTGCGAGAATCGCTTCAGACAATTGGAAATAATACTCGTAATCGAGCACGTTCAGGTTTTCGATCACTGCCTTGTAGGTGATGTTTCCTGCTGTATAGCTCACCGTCTGATCAAAGATGGAGAGGGCATCACGCATCCCCCCGTCCGCTTTTTGAGCGATGATGTTGAGCGCTTCCGGTTCGGTCACCACTCCCTCCTCTTTTGCCACATATTGCAAGTGGGCCACAATATCTCCAATATTGATGCGATTGAAGTCGTACACCTGACAACGGGAGAGAATAGTGGGTATGATCTTGTGTTTTTCAGTGGTGGCCAGGATGAAGATCGCATGCGAGGGAGGCTCCTCGAGTGTTTTCAGAAATGAGTTGAATGCCGACTGTGAAAGCATGTGCACCTCATCGATGATATACACCTTGTACCTGCCAATCTGAGGCGGTACACGCACCTGGTCAATCAATGAGCGAATGTCATCCACCCCGTTGTTGGAGGCAGCATCCAGCTCGTGGATATTGTAGGATCGTTGCTCATTGAATGCCACACACGATTCACATGCGTTGCATGCTTCATGGTCGTGCAGGGGTGTGAGACAGTTGATCGTTTTCGCGAAAATACGGGCACAGGTGGTCTTTCCCACACCACGCGGACCACTGAAGAGATAAGCATGCGCAAGTTTATTGCCTGCGATTGCATTTTTAAGTGTGGTGGTGAGTGCCTCCTGTCCCACAACTGTGCGGAATGTGGAAGGCCTGTATTTTCTTGCAGAAACAATGAAACTATCCATAGCTGAAGAGAAGAATAAATGAAATACAAATATACGAATAAAATCGATTTTTTCAACCCGGTGGTGAGTGATGATGAATCTCAACTGCCGCTTTTTTTATATCTTTACGGCACCAATCATTCCATAGGTCCATTGTGAAGACTGAAATATGAAACAGAATCAATCTATCATCTCTTTCCTGTTATTGTTGGTGATCGCCGTTTACGCCTGTACTTCCAGTAAGCAGACGCAATCAGATACACGTGAGGAGGTGGGTGCGGATGCCCCAGTTATTGTGCCCGATACGTTCGTGTTGCCACAGATTCCCGAGTCGATCACCAACGCCGATGAAAGGGCTCAATACCTGGTGATGCATTTCTGGGACCGCTTTGATTTTACCAACAGGAAATTAATTGAACTTCCCGATATCACCGAGCAGGCATTCGTCGATTATATCAATCTGCTCAATTACGCTCCTGCTGCTGTTATTAATCAATCGATCCACTATACCCTGAATGCGGCGAAAGCTGACGAGGGGGTCTATCGCTATTTTACAGCGCTCTTTGAGAAGTATTATTACGATCCCAACTCCCCTTTCCGCAACGATGAACATTACCTCACTGTCCTGAAAGAGGTAGTGCAGGTACCCTTCCTTGCAGATGAGCTGCGCTCCCGATACAAGTTTCAGTTGGCATTGTTGATGAAGAACCGTGTAGGCGAGAAAGCTACCAACTTCACTTATACCGTGGCTTCAGGCCTATCCAACACCCTCTTCAATCTGAAAAGTGAGTTTACACTGGTTATCTTCTCCAATCCCGGTTGTTCTACGTGTGAGGCGGTCATCAGCCGGCTCAATCAATCGAAGGAGCTGAATGAAGCGTTGTCACTTAACAGTCGCTCGCGTACCATGCTGGCCATTCTGACACTCTATCCCGATGATGATCTGGAGGAATGGAAGGCACATCTTCCTTCGATGCCAGAGAGATGGATCCATGCGTATGACAAGGAGAAGGCTGTCATTCAGCAAAACTTGTATGATATCAAGGCATATCCCACCCTTTATCTGCTCGACAAGGAGAAGAATGTGCTGTTAAAAGATAGCTCCATTGAGGCAATAGAGTCGTTCTTCTCAGTAAGTCGCTGACAGTGAGTGTAAAAATTAGCCCCAAGTGTTAAAATTAACATTTGAAAGGAAAGTTTATGGGGAAATGATGCGCAGATAAGGAAAAGTGGCGTACTTTTGCATACCAAAAAAAGCGACTTTTAGCGAAAAGTTCTTATAGTTAAGGGATTTAGATTGCTGCGCGAAGCAGTAGCTATATCTGAGTAGTCATTAAAATATTGATATATGAAGTATGTGAACTTTTGCCTTTTAGCAATCATTTCACTTGTATTATCGGCCGTTGCGGTGAAGAAAGAACTTCCTTCCACAGGTTATCATCCCGGAGAAACAATTCCTGATATTGTTTTAACGAATTCAGAAGGAACGCTTCAGCATCTGCACGATTATAAAGGCAAAAAAGTGGTAGTCAATTTTTGGGCAGCCTACGACGCCCAATCCAGAGCAGCCAATGTACAGCTGCACAATTACCTGAAAATGAATCATCCTGAGATTGAATTTCTTTCAATCTCTTTCGATGAGAACAGGAACGTGGCGGAGAAAACGTTGGCGATGGATCACCTGGAGCATAGTGCTCAGTTTTATGAAGTAAATGGAACCCGCTCAGATCTCTACAAGGATTTTAAACTGAAAAGAGGTTTCCGGAACTACCTGATTGATGAAAATGGCGTAATCGCAGCGATGAATATCACCGCGACTGATTTGAGAGCCATTTTTCAGGTTGAATCAAGTATTTAAAAAAAACGGACACCGGTAACCCGGCGTCCGTTTTTATCGTATAGGTGAATCGAATCCCTTCTTACTTCGCTTTTGCCTGGTTGGCCACAGCTTCCATCAGCTTCCTGATCTCTTCAGGATCGCCCAGGAAGTAGTCATTTTGCAGATTCATCTCATCATCGAACTCAAACACGTAAGGCACGGCGGTAGGCAGGTTCAGGCTTACGATCTCCTCATCAGAGATATTCTTCAGATGTTTGATGATCCCTCTCAGACTATTGCCGTGTGCAGCTACAATCACCTGTTGAAGGTTTTTCATCTCCGGCACGATGGTATCGTTCCAGTAAGGCAGAATACGATCTACCGTATCTTTCAATGCTTCCGTCAATGGCAGCTCTTTCTCGTCAACACCCTTGTAGCGCGGATCCTGTAGCGGTGAACGTGCATCATCCTTCTCCAGTGGCAGTGGGGGCACGTCATAGCTGCGACGCCATACAAGTACCTGCTCGTCACCATACTTCGCCGCTGTCTCGGCCTTGTTCAACCCTTGAAGCATCCCGTAATGCTTTTCGTTCAGACGCCATGTCTTTTCAACCGGAATCCAATCCAGATCCATCTCGTCAAGCACCACATTCAATGTTTTTACGGCTCTCTTCAGATAGGAGGTATAGGCCTTTTCAAATGCAAATCCCTCTTTCTTCAAGTATTTACCTGCCTTGTGGGCTTCTTCCACTCCCTTTTCGGTGAGATCGACATCGGTCCATCCGGTAAAACGGTTTTCCTTGTTCCATACACTTTCGCCGTGGCGAATCAAGACTACTTTCTTCATACATTTATCGATTATGTGATTTAATTGAATCTATCTTGCTCTTCTGTTGCTCTGCTTGCAAAACTACATAAAATCGGTCAATTCTTTGGCATGGGTTTGAAATATTATGATAAAGTTCATTCCTGCATGTGAATATTCAGCAGAAGGGTTTCTTCCATCTTCTTCAAGTGACGTAGCTGGATCACAAGCAGGTAGAGCGAGAGCAGCGCCGCCAGTACATCTGATACCGGCATCGCGATCCACAATCCGTTGAGCCCCCATAAGCGGGGGAGGAGGAGGATACCCGGAACAAGAAATATCAGCTGTCTGCTCAGACTTTGAATAATCGATTTGGCGGCAAAGCCGATACTCTGGAAGAAACTCGAGGAGACAATCTGGAACCCGACCAGCGGTAGTGCTGCCACTGCGATCCTGGCACCTGTTTCGGTGATAGTAAGCAGTTCCCTGTCCGTTGTAAATGCGGATGCCAGGAATCTGGGGAAAAACACCCCGATAAGAAAACCCGTAGTGGTGATAAGGGTTGCTACTTTCAGTGAATAAAAGAGTGTTTCCCGCACTCTCCCGTAATTTCCAGCACCGTAGTTATACCCGATAATGGGTTGTGTGCCCTGGTTGAGTCCCATCACAATCATCAGAATGATCATAAGGATGGAGTTGATGATGCCGTACGCACCTACAGCCAGGTCACCACCGTAACGAAACAGCGATGTGTTCATCAGCAGGGCTACCCCTGAGGCGGCAACCTGCATACTGAAGGGTGAGAGACCTATGGAGATGATGGAGAGAATGATTTTTTTATTCAGGCGTATATTCATCCATCGAAGACGGATCACACTGCTTTTACGGGTGAAGTGATGCATCACGAATAACATGCCGATAAACATGGAGATCACCGTCGCCCAGGCAACACCCTTGATCCCCAAATCGAACACAAACAGGAAAAGGGGACTTAAGAGGATGTTCAGCACAGCCCCTAAAAGCATGGTATACATCGCTTTCTTTGGGTAACCCGAAGAGCGCATCATGGCATTGAAGTTATAGCAGAGGCTCACGAACAGGTTTCCCAAAAGCACAATCTGAAGATAATCGCGGGCATAGGGGTAGGTGAGTTCACTGGCACCAAATGCCATCAGGATAGGTTCCAGGTATACATAGAAGAGTGTGATGAACACAAGATTGAGTATTACCGTGAGTAACAAAGAGTTGCCCAGTATTTGTTCGGCTGTCTGCTTGTCCCGTTTGCCCAGACTGATGGAGATGCGGGCGGCAGCACCTGCACCCACAAGCATACCCAGCGATGAGGTGAGATTCATCACGGGAAAGGTGATCGCCAACCCTGATATTGCCAGGGCTCCTTCCACCTGGCCAATGAATATACGCCCCACCACACTATACAGTGCAGTGACCATGGTGCCCACGATGCCTGGTAGTGCGTAATCCCAAACAAGTTGGCTGATTTTCTTGGTCTGAAAATCAAGTTCTTTCGTTGTCCGCAAAATAAAAAAATGTTAAAATAACCTATTTCTTTGTCATAATATCCAGCACTATCCTGTCGGTATGCTGCATTCCGCTGTTACCTATAAGGGCCATGTTTCTGATGGTTTTATCGATCTCTTCATCGATAATCCCCTCCTGTGATGAAACAACTTCATCCTCCATCGCCATCATTGCCGATAGTGTGGCGGTGGAAACACTACTGGCAATTTTCAGCGCACAACCGGCTTTAGCGCCATCGCATATCATCCCGGTAATGTTGGCAATCATATTCTTCGAAGCATAGATGATCTGCTGGTTACTCCCTCCCATCAGGTAGGTGATCCCACAGCTCGATCCCGTGGAAGCTACCACACAACCACACATGGGCGACAGCAGGCCGAGGTGCTGCTTCATGTAGATTACGAGCAATCCGCTGATTGTCAAGGCACGTACAAGTTTTTCCTCCGTGACCTGCTCATTTTCGGCATAAGTGAGGATGGGCATGGATGCAGCAATTCCCTGATTACCGCTGCCCGAGTTAGTCATCACCGGCATCAGGGAGCCGCCCATTCTGGCGTCGCAGGCAGCGGCCGTGGCGATCACCATCCGGCTGTGGAGGTTGTCTCCGAAAAGATGTCTTCCCTTCGGGTTCTTCATACTTCTCGCCACATTGTGCCCATAACTGTGTTGCAGTGCTTCCTCAGTGACTTTTTTATTCATCCGTGCTGCCTCCAGTATATAGGAGAGTTCGTCGACAGGCGACTCACAAGCATAGTCAAGGATGGTCTGAAAGGTGAGGGGCAGATATGCCTGCTCCTTCACAACCCCAGTCTCTGTGTCTGCATCTGTCTCTGTATCTGCATCCCGATCATGGTAAAGGAACTCTCCATTTCTCTCCACAGTGGTGAAACGGGTATGACCACCGCGGATGACCACCCTGGATGAATCCTCACCTGCGCTGCACCGCACTTCAATGTATAGCCTGTCGCTTATTTCATCGTGCAGATGGATCTGCACGCTCCCTTCATCGATGAATCGTTTTCCGTTCCTCACATCCTCAGGGGTGATATCCTTGAGCAACTCAAGACCCTTTTCCGGGTTGCCACTCAATGCGCCCAGGGCGATGGATATGGGCAGGCCAATCATCCCCGTGCCGGGAATACCTACACTCATGGCGTTTTTGATCACATTGCCACTGAGGTAAACGTCTATCTTCGCAGGCCTCTTGGCCAAAACCTGACATGCCCGTGCTGTGCAAAGAGCAACCGATATCGGCTCAGTACATCCTATCGCAGGTACTATCTCCTGCTGCATGCGCATTTTTATCTGAATTCTATCTTCTGGAGGTAGCATAACGTTTGAACGAAGTGGTTAGGGAGTGCAAAAATAGTGAAAAATCCGCACATTTACAGGAAAAGGGCAACTGCTTTCAATAAAGCTGTTTGTGTTTTTAAATTATTAATTATAATTTTACATGGTAAACCTGGAAGCTATGACCGATAAAGAACAACTGCTTCATTATGTATGGAAATGCAGACTGTTTCCTGCGTGCTCTCTTGTAACGGTCGACGGACAAAAGATAGAGGTGATTGACACGGGTATACACAATATGGATGCCGGTCCCGATTTTTTTAATGCCAAGATCAGGATAGCAGCTACCTTGTGGGTGGGAAATGTGGAGATACACCGCACTTCGGCTGATTGGGTGAAACATGGACATCACCTCGATAAAGCCTATAATTCGGTGATATTACACCTGTCGGAAAAGGTGGACAGGGTGGTTGTCAATGAAAGGGGGCAGACGATTCCTCAATGTGAAATGACGGTGCCGGAGAATGTTCGCAGGAATGCCGATTACTTGTTGTACAGCGATAGCCCCTTACCCTGTAAAAGTCACCTCTCCTCCCTCCCCGGCGTGATCATCCATGCCTATCTCTCTCAGTTATCAATGGAACGGTTGGAGAGAAAGGTCAATGATATCTTCCGACATCTCGACCGCTTCAGAAACTCCTGGGATGATGTCTTCTATGTGTTGCTCACCCGTAACTTCGGCTTTGGATTGAACGCCGAGGTGTTCGAAAAAATGGCGCTTTCGCTTCCATTCACCTATATCCGGAAACAAAGTGACAATCTCTTTCAGGTGGAGGCGCTCCTGTTTGGGCAGGCAGGGATGCTTGAAGATCCCCATCTGAATGATACCTACTATCAGCAATTACGAGCAGAGTATCACTTTTTACAATCAAAATACACACTGAAAAACAGGGAGGGTTATTTATTCAAGAAAATGAGAGTACGTCCCTCCTCCTCCCCGCACCTGCGTATCGCGCAACTGGCAGCCCTTTTACAGAATGGGGACCGTCTGTTTTCCTCCATTCTTGAGCAGGATGAGTATGGGCAATGGATCGCTCTTTTTCAAGCGGAACCATCGTGCTATTGGCATACACATTACTCCTTCGGAAAAGAGGCGCCGAAAGCTGAAAAACCAATTGGTGAAGCTTCACTTAATATCATCTTGATCAATACGGTGGCGCCGCTGCTGTTCGCGTATGGGAAGAGAACTGCTTCTGAACGCTTTTGTGAGCGTGCGGTAAAACTGTTGGAGTCGTTAAAGCCTGAGAGGAACAAGATCATTGGCGAATTCAGTGGCGCAGGGGTCACTCCGCAGAATGCGCTCGATAGTCAGGCACTTATCCAGTTGAGGAAAGAGTATTGTGATCAACGTAAATGTCTCTATTGCCGCATAGGTCATACCATCCTTTCATCCCGCTGATGAGGGTCTTTAAGTCGTTATAAAAGGGTTTTTCACTATTTTTCTGAATTCATTTTCAAGAAACTACTTAAATCGTTGTATTTTTGTGCGGAAAACGACAATGTACATTTAAAGCTGCATACATGTGAATAAAATATTTTTCCCTCTTTCATTTCTCCTTCTGGCGTTCCTGTCTATGGTCATCCTCCATTCATGTGCGAACATGGCATCGCCTACCGGGGGAGCTTACGATGAGAGACCACCTGTCGTGAAAAGGTCCACACCCGGGTTTAATGCCTTGCAATCTACCCCTAACAGGATTGAGATTGAGTTTGATGAGAATATAAAGATCAAGACACCCAGTGAGAAGGTGCTCATCACTCCACCTCAGCAGAGCCTGCCCGTGATCAGATCGGTAGGCAAGAAGGCGATCGTGGAACTGAGGGATGAGCTGTTGCCCAACACGACCTACACCATCGATTTTACAGATGCCATCGTGGATAACAACGAAGAGAATCCACTCGAGAATTTTGTCTTCTCATTTACTACAGGTGATCAGCTCGATACACTATCAATTTCAGGAAAAGTGATAACCGCACAGGAGCTTGAACCGGTGAGCGGTACTTACGTGGGTATTCACTCCAACTTTGATGATACTGTCTTTACAAATGTTCCTTTCGAACGTATTTCCAGAACTGATTCGCGTGGTAACTTCACCATTCGGGGGATGGCGCCAGGAAAGTATAAGGTGTTCGCACTCACCGATCTGAACAGGGATTACAAGTATGACACTCCCCAGGAGGCAATCGCTTTCCTTGACTCGATCATCGTACCCTCCACCATGCCCGCCGTACGTCAGGATACCCTCTTTGTGGACAGCATCACCATTGACACGATTAAGACCATCCACTATACCCGTTTTCTGCCGGATGATCTATTGCTGCGTTCCTTTCTGTCCGATTTTCAGCGTCAATATCTGCAAAAACATGAACGTCCCGAACAGCACAGGATCAATCTTTTTTTTGCAGCACCCACCACGCGACCTTCATTCACCCTGCTGGAGCCGGAAGTGTCAGACAGTAGCTGGTATGTGGCTGAGCGGAGTGCCGGCAATGATACCCTCCGGCTCTGGATTACCGACTCACTGATCTATCAGCAGGACTCCATCAAGATGAAAATCGACTATCTCCTCACGGATACATTGAATAGGAATCATATCACCACAGATACCCTCAACTTCAATATACGGCGGTCGGGACGCGCACGGCAAGAGGAAAAAACGAAGAAGGAGGAGGATGAGCAGGAGGAGACTCCACTGCAGTTTTTAGCGATGATGACCAATGTGCAAGGTTCCTTCGAGTTATTTAATCCTGTAAGGATTGAATTTGAGCAACCCGTGGTGGCGTTCGACTCATCCTTGGTCACGCTCTCGAAGGTTGTGGACTCTCTGCTGGAGAGCGTACCGTTCAGGTTTGAGGCTGACAGCCTCAATCCCCGCAAGTTCACGCTGCGACCGCGCTGGGAGCCGGGAGCAAAGTATCAACTCTCGGTTGATTCGGCTACCGTCTACAACCATTATGGATTGTGGAATAACAAGTATGAGCAGCAGTTCACGGTGAAGCCACTCGATCAGTACGGGAACCTTGAAATAACCATCTCAGGTATTCCCGTCGGCAGATCAGCTTTCGTGGAGCTGTTGGATAAGACAGATAAACCTTTTCGGAAAAATGCGGTCAAAGGCAACGTTGTGCGATTTCAGGACCTGCTCCCCGGTGAAATATATGCACGCATAGTGATTGATGAAAATGAGGATGGCAAATGGAATACCGGGAACTATGAACAGAAGAGACAACCTGAAGAGGTCTACTACTATCCGGGCTTACTGGTTATAAGAGCCTATTCCGATCATGTGGAGGATTGGGATATTCATGCTACTCCGGCAGGAAAGCAGAAACCGCTTGAGATAACTAAAAATAAACCGGAAGAGAAGAAACGTAGAGAGCGCAATCAAGAGAGAGACCGCACACAACAAAACCGCCAGAGTTCCCCATTTTCAGGCTCAGGCGCAGGCTCAGGCGCAAGGACCGGTGGAGGCAGGAGTGCCGGTGGCCCGTCGGGGATGCAGCAAAACAGATAATGAGCCTTTTATAGTGAATTATAAACAAATGAATGATGATTAAAAAAAATAGTGTTATACTTCTTTTACTATTTGTCTTTCTTGGTTCTCTGCAGCTGAATGCACAGTGTGAACTGGTCAACAAGGCTTTTGCGAGCGGTGAGGAGATACAATATGATCTCTATTTCAGTTATGGGTTCCTGAATGCACGTGCAGGCAGGGGATCACTGGCTGTGACCGAGGCAAACTACCGGGGAAAAAACTCCTACAAGACGGTAATGATGCTCAACACTTCAGGCCTGGCCGGCAACCTCTATACGGTGAATGATACCCTCACCTCCTATATTGATATGCAGCTGCGTCCGTTGCTCTTTACCAAGGAAGCTTCCGAGGGGAAGGACTATTCGGTTGAACGGCAGGTGTACACCTACGTCGGCGGTAAGGTAAGCATCCGTGCAATCCGCCACTGGAACGGAGAGGAGCGATTCGATGAGGTGGTGACCACCGATCAGTGCACCTACGATTATCTCTCCATACTGCCCTACATACGTAATCTCGACTATACGGGCATGCAGGCGGGTGACAGGAAATTTGTCCAGTTTATTTCAGGTCGAAAACCGGTAAACATGTATATCAACTATATGGGAACCTCCTCCATAAAGGCCAACAACGGGAAAACATATGAAGTGATCAACATCTCCATGACCATCCTTGATGATGCCTTTGCCAACCAGAAGGAGGCGCTGAAAGCATCCATCACCAATGATGCCAATCGTACACCAGTGATTATCGACACAAACTTGAAGATAGGATCCGTAAGAGCGGTATTGAGAATGGTCTCCGGATCAAGACACCGATAGTTTGGGCTGTAGCGATATAGTTAAAGAATAGTATCCTATGAAGAAGAAAATTGTGCTGTCCGTTCTGTTTTTATCTCTATGCCTCATGGCAAATATTGCCACTATCGCAGCGCAGGAGGCTGAGGACCCCTATGTGATCATTGTGGAGTTCACCTTCGATGAGAAGAATGTGGACAAGGCGATTGATCTGCTTCTTGAGATGCAGACGCAAACGCTTGTGAACGAAGAGGGGTGTATTATTTACGACCTGCTTCTGAGTGAAGAGGATCCCTCGAAAATCTTCATCTACGAGAGTTATGAGCATGCAAAGGCTTTTAAGGCCCATGAAAACAGCCCCTACTACAAGGCGATAGTGACGAAGCAGCTGGCACCACTGATCAAGGAATCAAAAGTGACCAAAGTGATACCGCTGAGTCAGGAGGAGGATTTCAATGATGAGGAGATGTAAAAGAGTATTCATCGTCACCCAATGATGGTGAAGGGGCTACAATTAAAGAAATATATCTTTAATTGTGGCTGCAGGCATTTTAATTCTCCAAATATACCTATCTTTGTATCTGTTTTCGTGCTTAAAAGCGCGGAATAGGTGTTTTCCGCAAAAGGCGAGAATGTTTATTTTCACTGAATCATGATAGAACAGGAAAGGTATGCCAGAACAGATACATGCCGCTAAAATACCCGAGCCGGCACTTAGAAGGCTTCCCTGGTACTTGTCGTATGTAAAACTACTTCGAAGTCAGGGAGAGCTAATTGTGTCGTCCACGCAGATAGCGAAAAAAATTGACGTCTCCGCCTCTCAGATAGCCAAGGATCTCTCGTATGTGGATATCAGCGGGAAGACGAGAGTGGGTTACGATATCGATGAGCTGATCAATGTACTGGAGAGTTTCCTGGGTTTCACCAATACCCACAGGGCTGTGGTCTTTGGCGTGGGAAGCCTCGGTGCCGCGCTCTTGTCCGATTCGGGATTGGAACAGTTTGGATTGAAGATTATTGCCGGTTTTGATGTCAATGCATCCGTCGTAAGTAAGCAAATAAACAATATCACTGTTTTCCATTCCAATGAGTTCATCGGGAGAAATGAATCCATAAAGGCAGAGATAGGCATTCTTACTGTTCCGCCGGGGAATGCGCAGGATGTATCTGATTATATGATCCGGGGAGGTATTAAGGGGATCTGGAACTTCACACCCTTCAGAATACGCGTGCCCGAGGGAGTTGTATTACAGAATACATCTCTCTATGCACACCTTGCCGTGATGTTTAACCGACTTAAATCATGAAGATATTTGCTATCGGGCTTAATTACGCTTCACACAATAAAGAGATGGAACGTACGTTCGAGAGTAAGGAGCCGGTACTTTTTATGAAGCCGGATACAGCCCTGCTCAAGAATGGCAACCCTTTTTTCATGCCCGATTTTTCAAAAGAGATCCATTATGAGACTGAGTTAGTGGTGAAGATTAACCGGTTGGGGAAGAATATTGATGAGCGGTTTGCACACCGTTATTATGACGAGATAACCCTAGGCATCGATTTTACCGCACGCGACCTCCAGAGAAAACAGAAAGAGCTGGGTTTGCCCTGGGAGATTGCAAAAAGCTTTGATCAGTCGGCTGCTGTGGGAACCTTCATGTCGAAGGAGGCGGTCGCTGACATCCAGCATTTGAATTTTCATCTGGATATTAATCACCAAAGGGTACAACAAGGCAACACCATGGATATGATCTATACGGTTGACCGGATTATTTCTTATATTAGTCAGTTCTTTACATTGAAGATAGGTGATCTCATCTTCACGGGTACTCCGGCAGGTATAGGACCGGTAGCTATTGACGACCATCTGCAGGGTTTTATTGAAGAGGAAAAGCTGTTGGATTTCTGGGTGAAATAATCACTCATCTCACTTTTATACCGATACAACATGAACAGAACAATACGCACATTGATGCTCTCCGCCTTCATTGCTCTGGCGAGTAATATTACCATGGCGCAGGATTATAACCCCATACCCGTGGCGATGCCCTCCTTGCTGTTTGCACCCGATGCCAGAGGCGGAGGTATGGGAGACATAGGAGCAGCCACCATGCCCGATATATATTCACAACACTGGAATGCGGCTAAATATCCCTTCATCTCCAGCGATGCGGGTCTCTCCTTCTCCTACACACCCTGGTTAAGTAAACTGGTCAGCGATATCAACCTTCTCTATGCATCGGGATACTGGAAACCAGGAAATGATAAACTGAGCGTCATTAGTGCTTCGTTACGTTATTTCTCACTGGGAAATGTAGACATTGCCGATATGAACGGTGATTTCTGGCAGTCGGTATCACCACATGAGCTAGCGCTGGACGTAGCCTACGCGAGGAAACTTACCGAGCGATTCTCCGGTGCGGTCACCCTCCGCTACATCCGTGCCGATTATTCTACAGGCAGTGATGAGACCACACCCGGAAATGCTTTTGCTGCAGATATCGCGGGGTACAATGAATCCTATATCACCTTGGGCCGCTCAGAAGCATTGCTTGGTTTTGGCGTCACTCTTTCCAACATAGGGACGAAGATATCTTACGATGGTGGTGCAACCGCCATGTTTCTTCCTGCCAACCTGAGGGTGGGTACATCCCTGGGCTTGCCTCTTGATGATAAGAACACGCTTTCCGTCAGCATCGATCTCAACAAGCTGCTGGTGCCTACTCCACAGTTGCCTGACAATAACGAGACCCCCGACGAGGCACAACAACGTATCGATGCATATAACAATATCTCGTCCATAGGAGGTATCTTCAAATCGCTGGGCGATGCCCCCGGAGGATTCCAAGAGGAGTTGCAGGAGGTTAACTGGTCACTCGGAGCCGAGTATACCCATCACAATCAGTTCTCACTGCGCACAGGGTACTATCATGAGGATGCGTATAAGGGTAATCGTCGCTATGTTGCTTTTGGTGCGGGATTCAGGATGAAATCGTTCCAGATTGATGCTGCCTACCTGCTCTCAACCGCTCAGTCCAACCCTTTGGATCAGACCCTGCGTCTCTCACTTGGTTTTGATCTGGAAGGAATAAGGAATTTAATGAGATAGTGATGAAGATGAGAATCGGGTTTGGCTATGATATGCACCCGTTACGGGAAGGAAGAGAATTGTGGATGGGCGGCATACGACTCGACCACAAGATGGGTTTGTTAGGTCATTCCGATGCCGATGTGCTTGTTCATGCCATCTGCGATGCACTGCTGGGAGCGGCAAACCTGCGCGATATAGGTTTTCATTTTCCCGACACCGCTCCCGAATATAAGCAGGTGGACAGTAAGATACTGCTGAAGAAAGTGATCACTCTTCTCACTGAGCATGGTTTTACAGTAGGGAACATTGATGCTACGGTATGTGCCGAGTATCCCAAACTCAACCCGCATATACCTGCCATGCAACAGACACTGGCTGAGGTGATGGGCATTGATACGGATGCTGTCTCCATTAAAGCGACCACCTCCGAAAAGATGGGTTTTGTAGGACGCGAGGAGGGTATCACGGCGTATGCAGTAGTATTGATCGAAAAATGGTAGCATGGTGATCTTTCCTTTTAGATGGTTGCAGCGAATGAAGCAATCGCGTGGACACGGCATTCATTCTCCCTTCGCATTCGACTTGATCACCCGTGTATTCCGTTCTCCCTATGGCTATTATGCTTTTCAGGATATAAAAAAAGTGCTCTCCGAGAGCGGTCTCGATGCCGGTCTCATCAACAAGTTCAATTATCTTTCCTACCGTCTGGTAGATCATTTCAAACCGAAGCGTATCCTCGAGATCCATTCCGGAATGGGCGTCAACACTCTTTTTCTCACCGCTCCTGCCAGCGATATATGCTGCACCTGTGTGGAGGAGGATGCTGAAGCGGCAGCCATTGCGAAGCAGCTGCAACAGAAACAGGGCATCATAAGTGAACAGCTGCCGTTGCTGCCGGCGGGTGGAGAAAAACGTTACAACGCGCTGTTTGTTTACCTGAATGAAAAGAAGCCAATCACCATTGAGACATTAATGGCGCTAAGCCATGAAAACTGTTTCTGGGTGTTTTATCCCCTAAACAGCCGATGGAGCAAACAATATTGGCGCAATATCGTTAATGATGAACGTGCAAGGATAACGTTCGACAAGAGGGATACGGGAATTGTATCCTTACGCTTTACATACAACAAGTTACATTATTATGTCTGAAACGGGTAAACGTTCCCCATTCACGGCGCATCGCTTACAGCTTAAACATATATGAAGAAAAGCATTATCTATACAAAAACTGGCGATAAGGGTTCTACCTCGCTTGTGGGTGGTACACGTGTACCAAAAACCAATATTAGACTCGAGTCCTACGGAACCATCGATGAACTGAACAGCTACATAGGCTGGTTGAATGGTGAGATAAAGGATGAGGAGCATCATGACTTTCTTCGCTACCTGCAGCATAAACTCTTTACCGTGGGATCTTATCTCGCCACCGAAACCGAGAGCAGGCAGCCACATGCTGCCAGCATCATCACCGGTATTGATATTGCCAGGATTGAAGCACAAATAGACAAGATAGATGCATCCCTGCCCCGTTTAAACCGCTTTGTACTGCCCGGCGGCAACGAGGCAGCATCACGGGCCCACATATGCCGCACTGTCTCACGCAGGGCTGAACGTATTGTTTACCATGTAGCCGCTGAGTTTCCTGTGGCCGAGGAGGTGCTGATCTTTCTCAATCGCCTTTCTGACTATTTTTTCGTCCTTGCCAGAGAGCAAAGCAACAAATCATCGGAAGAAATTTACTGGGAACAGGGTGATATATGAAAAGTTTTTATACATTTGCGGCAAAATTGAAACAAACAACTTAAAATAATATTTCTATGTATTGGACACTTGAACTGGCTTCGAGATTGGAAGATGCTCCCTGGCCTGCTACCAAAGATGAATTGATTGACTTTGCCCAGCGCTCGGGTGCACCGCTGGAGGTGATTGAGAATCTCCAGGAGATAGAAGAAGAAGGCGAGGTATTTGAATCGATTGAGGATATATGGCCTGACTATCCCAGTAAGGAGGATTTCTTCTTCAATGAAGATGAATATTGAATGAACCATGCACAAAAAAAGCATCCCACACTTAATCGGGATGCTTTTTTGTTGTGAGGGGTTGCTGGATACTATCTTCCACGCCTGGGCGCATTACAGCAACTTCTCAATCTTGTCGGTGAACATGTTCTTGGGTCCTGCACCCACGACCTTGTCCACTACTTCTCCATTTTTAATGAAGAGGATGGTGGGGATGTTGCGGATGCCATATTTCGAGGTGGTGTCATCGTTGTTATCCACATCCAGTTTACCCACAGTCACCCTTTCCTTATATTCCTCGCTGATCTGTTCGATGATGGGTCCCACCATCTTGCAGGGACCACACCATTCCGCCCAAAAGTCGATGATCACCAGCTGGTCTGTTTTCAATACCTCTTCTATATTCGCGTCTGTAATTTGTAGCGCCATAGTTCTCTTTTTTTATTGGTTGTTTTGATTAATTGATTCTGAAGTCAATAGATAGATTATCCCTTAAATAATCGATGAAATGTTTATTTACCTGAATCCTGGCAGGTCGTGAGAAAAGCTGGATATTCATATGTGATTCCTCTCCGATTATCTGGAAATATAACAATGCATTTCCGGAATTGTTTTTCACAAGTGCCGATAATTCTGCTACTGCCGTGTCATCTAGTTCAGAAAGAGGAATTTGAAGGGTTATTTTGGTGACCAGTTTATCCTTTATCTCCGACAGTAAGTTGATCGATACTATCTTCACCTCCAACTCATCCTCACGATATCGTTTGGCCTGTACCCTTGCTGTGATATAGACCGATAATCCTATCCGTGCATATCTGCCGAAATTGACACTGTCCTCACTGAAGAGCGGAATATCGATACTTCCCGCATAATCCTCCAGCTTGAAGATGGTGTAGGGTGACCCTCTCTTGGTCTGACCCTCACGCACCGCCGTGATGATCCCTCCAAAGGTGATATCCTTGCCGTTCAATGTATCCAGCTCCTGCAGCCTTGAACTGTCGGCATTGCACACATATTTAAGGATGAATTCATAATCATCCAGCGGGTGCGCCGAGAGATAAATGCCGATCAGATCACGCTCTTTGTTGAGCTTTTCCAGGTCGGACCATCGTGCTGCCTGCGGAAGCTCCGGACGGGCAATCTGAAAGGAGCTGTCGTCACCGAAAAGAGAGGTCGTCAGGGTCATTTTCTCCTGTTGATATTTATTTCCGTAACGTACAAGTGTCTCCAGGAAATCTTCTCCTTTACTGTTCACGGCAACGAATTGCTCCCTATACATCCCTGGCAATGAGTCGAAGGCGCCGGCAAGTGCCAGTGACTCGATATTCTTCTTGCCACAGGTGGATAGATTCACCCTTTCAACGAAATCGAAGATATCTTTGAAGGGACCGTTTTTGGTACGCTCCTCGATGATGTCTGTCACGGCACCCTGTCCCACACTCTTGATGGCTGCCAGACCGAAGCGCAGATCACCCTTTTTGTTCACTGAGAATTTAAGAAATGACTCGTTCACATCAGGGCAGCGCACATTCATCCCCATCGACTTGCATTCGTCCATGAATTTCGTGATCTCCGTGATATTGTTCAAGTTGTTGGAGAGCACGGCAGCCATATATTCAGAAGGGTAGTTGGCTTTCAGCCACGCTGTCTGGTAGGCTATCCACGAGTAGCAGGTGGCATGCGACTTGTTGAAGGCATAGGAGGCGAACTTCTCCCAGTCACCCCATATCTTGAGCAGAATCTTTTCATCATAGCCGTTCTTCTTCCCTCCTGTAAGGAACTGCTGCTTAAGGGCTGTCATCTTGTCGATCAGCTTCTTGCCCATCGCCTTGCGCAATTCATCCGACTGACCCCGCGTGAAATCGGCCAGCAGACGAGAAAGAAGCATCACCTGCTCCTGATAGACCGTGATACCATAGGTCTCGCTCAGGTACTTCTCCATGATGGGCAGGTCGTAACTGATCTCTTCCCTGCCATGCTTACGGGCGATAAACGAGGGGATGTAGTCCATCGGCCCCGGCCGGTAGAGGGCGTTCATGGCGATGAGATCCTCGAACTTGCTTGGCTGCAGTTCCTTGAGGTATTTCTGCATCCCTGCCGACTCAAACTGAAAGGTGCCGGTAGTCTGTCCGTTGCAATAGAGGAGGTAGGTGGTTTCGTCCGTCATGTCGATGGTGTCGATATTGACCTTGATACCGCGGGTCTGCTCAATGGTGGCAAGCGCATCCTTGATGATGGAGAGGGTCTTGAGTCCCAGGAAGTCCATCTTGATCAACCCTGTCTCCTCAATCACCGACCCTTCATATTGTGTGACTAGCAGCATCTCTTTGGTCTCTTTGTCTTCAGCGGTACTGATGGGGACAATGTCGGAGATATCCGATTGGCCTATGATCACACCACAGGCATGCACACCCGTGTTGCGCACGTTCCCTTCCAGCATTACGGCATATTTGATGGTATCCCTGATTAATGGGTCGCTGCTGTTGGCTGCCTGCTGCAGTTCAGGTACATACTCTATCGCTGCCTTGAGGTTCATTTTTTTCACGTTCGGGATCCTGTCGGGGATCAACTTGGCCAGCCTGTTCGACTCGAACAGGGGTAGCTTGTGCACCCGTGCCACATCCTTGATCGATGATTTCGTCGCCATCGTGCCGTAGGTGATGATATGGGCCACTTTCTCGCTGCCATACTTCTCGGTCACCCAACGAAGCACCTTCCCTCGTCCCTCATCATCGAAGTCGATATCGATATCAGGCATGGAGATACGATCGGGGTTGAGAAAACGTTCGAACAGCAGATCGTACTTCAACGGATCAATATCCGTAATCCCCAGGCAGTATGCCACCGCCGAGCCCGCCGCTGAGCCGCGGCCGGGGCCTACGGCTACCTCCATCTTTCTTGCCGCACTGATGAAATCCTGCACGATGAGGAAGTAACCCGGAAAGCCCATGTGCTTGATGGTATCCAGCTCAAATTGAAGGCGTTCAGTGATCTCCTCCGTAAGCACCTCACCATATCTTTTGCGGGCCCCTATTTGAGTGAGATGTGCCAGATAATCCGACTCCAACTTCACTCTTATCACCTTCTCGTAATCACCCAGACGGTGAAAGTTCTCACTCCCGAATTCCGTGACGAGCGCCGCTTCGGGATAGCGCTGTTTGTACAGTTCCTCGGTTCCAAAGCTGGGGTCTATAGGAAAGAAGGGCATCAGTGCCGTATGATCGATGGAGTAGAACTCCACCTTGTCGGCAATCTCCTGCGTGGTGATCAACGCTTCAGGAATATCGGCAAAGATACGGTTCATCTCTTCCGTTGTCTTCAGCCATTCCTGCTTGGTATAATGCATCCGGTCAGGATCATCGAAATCTTTTCCGGTGCTGAGACAGATAAGCCTGTCGTGTGCATCGGCATCCTCCTCGTTCACAAAGTGAACATCGTTGGTCGCAATCAGCTTTACGTCATGCTTTTTTGCTATGCGGATCAACTCCTCATTAACCCTCTCCTGTTTGGGAAAGGTGGTCTGGTCGGCATCAGGGCGATCTGTCTTGTGGCGCTGCAGCTCCAGGTAGTAATCATCGCCGAAGACCTTCTTGTACCATCCAACTGCCTCTTCTGCCTCTGTGATTTGTCCGCTGTCCACCTTCCTTGAGATCTCACCGCCCAGGCATGCCGAGGAGACGATCAGTCCTTCACTGTACTGCTCCAACAGTTCCTTGTCGATGCGGGGACGGTAATAGAATCCTTCGGTCCAGCTTTTTGATACAATCTTAATCAGGTTACGGTATCCCTTCAGGTTTTTGGCCAGCACCACCAGATGCCACCCGCTGCCATCAATCTTGTCTGATTGAGAGAAACGATCACGGCGTGCCAGGTAACATTCGCAACCCACGATAGGTTTGAATAAACTTTTCTCTGCCACCGCCAGCTGATCGCGTAGTAGCGCAATTTCCTCCGACTTCTCGCCCCTCTTTTCCAGTGATTCGATCTCCTGGTGCAGTTTCTTTATCTGACCCTTTACAGGTGCGTTCTTTCTGTTACAGTAATTGAGAAACTCCTTGATGCCGTACATTGCTCCGTGATCGGTCAGTGCGATGGCTTTCATACCGTCACTCACGGCTTTATCTACAAGACGGGGAATACTTGCCTGACCGTCAAGAAGCGAATACTGAGAGTGAACATGTAAATGTACAAATGGATGCATGCGAAAGATATATGTTTTTTGGAATATGCTTACGGCAAATATACTGAAAAAAGGGGAAGCCTTTTCGGGTTATAGGAAGAAGTTATCAACCGCAGAAGATATCTATCAAAGGGAGAGGTTTTTCAATGGTGAGAATTATTTTCCACAAAAAAAACCGGAGGATTGTTCCGCCGGTTTCTTCTATACTGTAAGTCGATTTACTTGGCCACCTTCTCAAGCCATTTGATCATGGCGAGCATCGTGAACATGGAGATGAGGCACGCAGTGACAAAAACCATCCATGTGGCAGTCATCGATATGCTGCTGTAGAAAATGGCGCCTATGAATAGCAGGCTGTTGCCGGCCGCAGTAGCCCCCAGCCATGCTCCCTGCATGATACCCTGGTACTTGGGTGGTGCTACCTTCGATACGAAGGAGATACCCAGAGGGCTGATAAACAGTTCTGCTACGGTCAGGATGAAGTAGGTGCCAATCAGAAGCCATGGTGTGACACGTGCAGCATCGGGAAGTCCTCCCATTGCATCCACCTCCCCTTTCAGGGGTAAGCCCATTGATCCCAATGCCATCACTACATAGGCCAGTGCGGCGATACCCATCCCGATCGCTATTTTCCGGGGTGTGGAGGGTTCCATGCCTTTCACCCTCAGCCATCCGAAGAAGCCTACGATGATCGGGGTAAGGAAGACCACAAAGAAGGGATTGATAGACTGGAATATCTCTGCTCCTTGCAGCGTGGCAAAACCCAGATTGATCTTTATCTGGCTCAGGTCGGTGTAGTCTTTGGCAAAGTAGGTGAGCGTGAGTCCGTTCTGGTGGAAGGAAAACCAGAAAAAGATCACTACTGCGAATACGGCAAACAATGCGTAGAGACGCTGTTTCACCTCCTTGATGTCCATCTCCGCCACAGGCGTACCGTTTTCATCGGTGGCTACTTTGACAGCACCGGGATTGGGAAATCTGTTCCTATTCACATAATAGATAGTCATCGAGATAAGCATCGCTATAATTGCCACTGCGAAGGCATAATGAAATCCAGTGGTAAAAACATTCAGGTATTCACTGCTGAAGGTCGTGAGGTCTGCCCCTGAGAATCCCATCTCTGACGAGAGATTCTGCAGGCGTACAGCACCTTCACTGGTGATGGTGTTGCCCAGATGCTGGTGTGCCAGGGTGGGCAGGTCGGCATTATATATGAACCCGTTCTTTTCAACCCACCAGTTTCTTACTCCCACAGCTATGAATGGCGCAAAGATAGCACCCACGTTGATGAACATATAAAAGAGCTGGAATCCCGAATCACGCATTTTACTGTACTTAGGGTCGTCGTACATCTGACCTACCAGTGCCTGCAGGTTCCCTTTGAACAAACCATTACCAAAGGCTATCACCAGGAGTCCCAGACAACTTAATGCCAGAAAAAGGCCGAATTTATCCGCCGGTACGGGAGTAGGGGTTGGTATGGCAATAATCAGATAACCGAGCGACATCAGCAACAGTCCGGTTAAGATGATCCCTTTATAGTTGCGGGTCTTGTCGGCCAGCAGTCCTCCCACCAGCGCCAACAGGTAGATCGATGCATAAAAGATCGAGTAAATGATGCCGGTGGTTGTTTCGTCAAGGCCGAACTTGGTCATTAGAAAAAGAGTGAGGATGGCCATCATGGTGTAAAAACCAAAACGCTCCCCCATGTTCGCCAGCGAGGCGGCGAGCAATCCTTTGGGATGATTTTTGAACATTATACAGTTGTTTTTGGGTTATTAATAATAGTTTTTGGCATTTAATATGCAAATATAGAATATTTTTGCAATTAATAGGGGTTGATTGCACTAAATGGGTCTCTTTTTTTGAACGATCGATATTCACCGCAACTTTTTTATCATTTTTATTTGGATATATGAAAAAAGTAGTACATTTGCACTTATTATTCACAAAAAAGTAACAAGGTGAACAATTCAAGTTTTGCATTTTCTTTCTGGTTTTACTTTTACTTTAGTAGGTAAAGGCAGGATTTTTATGCAAATGAGAAGAAGTTAAAAAGTCATATCAGATAAAAAATCCTGTCGATAACACGATGGGATTTTTTTATGACCGGTAATGAAGAAAACAATTATATGAAACGAGTAGCTATTCAAGGTGGCGCAGGTGCCTATCACGAGATTGCAGCCCGCGGTTATTTCAAGGGTGAAGAGCTGGAGATTGTACCCTGCAGTACTTTTCGCGATATCTTCCTGGAGGCGGCTAAAGATCCGATGCTTATAGGGATCATGGCCATTGAAAATACCATTGCAGGGAGTCTTCTGCAAAACCATGATCTTCTAAAAATGAATGATCTTCAGATTGCGGGTGAATACAAGCTGCGCATCACCCATTCACTGGCCGCTCTTCCCGGCAAATCACTCCACGATATCAAGGAGGTGATGTCGCATCCCATGGCACTGATGCAATGTGAGGATTTTCTGGACACCCTTCCCGGTATCAGGGTGTTGGAACATGATGATACCGCCCTGGCGGCAAAAGAGATCCACGACAGTGGATTGAGTGAGACTGCCGCTATCTGCAGCTCCCTCGCCGCCAGGATGTATGGTCTGGAGGTGCTGTCGCATGGTATTGAAACCAACAAAAGAAACTTCACCCGTTTTTATATTCTGGCCAGGGAAGAGATGTTGCGTGAAATACAGAAAGAGAACCATATCAATAAATCGTCGTTAGTGTTCGTGTTGCCTCACAATGAGGGATCGCTGTCGAAGGTCCTCTCGGTATTGTCATTTTACGGTATCAACCTCACCCGCATACAGTCGCTCCCCATCATTGGCAGTGTGTGGGAGTATCAGTTCTATATCGATCTCACCTTTGATGACTACAATCGTTACAGGCAATCGATCGATGCGATCATGCCACTTATCAGCCGGTTGAAGGTGCTGGGTGAATACAGGGAAGAGAAGGAAGCTGTTGAAGAATTAATCAATAATGATGAATGATGAATATTGAACCTGCTGCACATATCAAATCGATCACAGAATATTATTTCTCCGTGAAACTGGCGGAGGTGGCCCGCATGAACGCCGAAGGAAAGAATGTGATCAGCCTTGCCGTGGGTGCTCCCGACAGCATGCCGTCGCCGGAAACGATCGACACGCTCTGTGAGACGGCCCGCCGTGCTGATGTACACGCTTACCAGCCCTACACCGGCATACCGGAACTGCGAAAAGCTTACGGCGACTGGTATAGGAGGATATACAACGTAGCGCTGGCACAGGAGGAGGTGTTGCCGTTGATAGGATCGAAAGAGGGTATCCTGCATATATCGATGACCTTCCTGAATATAGGTGATGGCGTGCTGGTGCCCAATCCGGGATACCCCACCTACAAATCGGTATCCAATATGCTCAGGGCAAATGTTATTGAATATGATCTACTGGAGAATGAAGGGTGGCAACCCGATTTTGCGGCACTGGAGAAGATGGATCTCACCCGTGTGAAGCTGATGTGGGTCAATTACCCCAACATGCCTACCGGTGCCAATGCCTCGGTAGGGCTATTTGAGAAACTGATCGCCTTCGGAAAGAAGCATCAGATTATCATCTGCCATGATAATCCCTACAGCTTCATCCTGAACGACCAGCCGATGAGCATACTGTCACTGCCCGGAGCAAAAGAGATATGTATCGAGCTCAATTC
>CAYUQE010000012.1:0-15465 GCA_964446805.1 uncultured Proteiniphilum sp.
CCCATGGCGGTGGCCAGCTCTTTACCCTTGAACCATTTCACGATGATCTTCGAGACGGTGATGCCGGCTACTTCCACACCGATCGCAAAAGTGGCAAAGCCAACGCTCGCCCAGAGCACCTGGGCATCCAGACCGAAAAGTGTCTGTCCATCGAGTGAATCGGTCGACACTGCCCAGTATTTGATGGCCGTCCCTATCACCATCACGGTAGCGGCTCCCATACCTGTCATGCGGACCCCCAGTTTGTCGAGGATGATTCCCCCGAAGATGAGCATCAGCAGAAAGACGTTAAACCAGCCGTAGGAGCTTGTGAACGTGCCATAATCTGCACGTGACCACCCGAGTTGACCCTCCAGCAGTCCCGCCAGCGGGGCCATGATATCTGTTAAAAAATAGCCGCACAACATCGTGAAGGAGACAATGAAGAGAGCGGACCACCGTGCCGTAGCGGAGTCTCTGAGCGATTTCCTGATTTTTTCTACCATTTTCTGTAATTTTATACTGTATTTGAGTTAACGAATGCGCAAAGATAATGTCAACTGAATGATTTTACCCCATCACCGTTCAACAATTTTACCAATTATTATTGATAAATAAACGAATCAGCGATCTTTGCGCATTGTTGAAGCATTCTTACTGCTTCATCACGTGTCGATCTCCAGCCTATTCAGGAATGCCACCGTTGTGCGGATCTCCTTATACATCACGATATCTTCATCGATAAAAGGCACCTCCTTGCGGTAGGCCTTCACGGTTTTCTCGATCAGGGGTGATGATTTGAGGGGGCGACGGAACTCCAGTGCCTGAGCGGCATTCATCAGCTCAATGGAGAGGATGATGTCGAGGTTATCCATCACCTTCAGCAACTTGATGGCCGAGGTGGCTCCCATGCTCACATGATCCTCCTGCCCGTTCGATGAGACGATGGAGTCGGTGCTGGCCGCGTAGCAGTACATTTTGTTCTGGCTCACCACCGATGCGGCAACATACTGGGGAATCATGAAGCCGGAGTTCAATCCCGGGCTGACCACCAGGAACTCGGGAAGATCACGCTTGCCCAGTATCAGTTGTGCGGTGCGTCGTTCGGAGATATTACCCAGCTCCGCCAGGGCGATGGCCAGGAAATCGAAGGTGATGGCAAGAGGTTGTCCGTGGAAGTTACCTCCGGAGATGATCATATCATCCTCAGGGAAGATGGTGGGGTTGTCGGTCACCGCGTTGATCTCGGTCACCACCACCTGCTTCACATAGGCGAGTGCATCCTTTGTCGCCCCGTGTACCTGCGGTACACAACGAAAAGAATAGGGGTCCTGCAGCTGTTTCTTCTCCCGACTGATGAGCTCACTCCCTGCCAGAAACCGACGTATGTTCCGGCTGGTCTCCAGCTGGCCCGGGTGTGGACGAAGGGTGTGCAGCCGCTCATCGAACGGCTCGATATGACCGTCATAGGCATCGAGCGAGATGGCAGCGATCAGATCGGCACGCCTGGAGAGCCGCTCTGCCTTCATGATGGCGTATACACCATGTGCCGACATGAACTGCGTCCCGTTGAGCAGCGCCAGCCCCTCCTTGCTTTTCAGCCTGATGGGACTCCAGCCAAACTCATCGAGCACCGTGCTGATATCCCTCTTCTGCCCCTTGTAGAAAACATCACCCACACCAATCAACGGCAGAAAAAGGTTGGCCAGTGGTGCCAGATCGCCTGAGGCACCCAGCGAGCCTTTGTCGTAGACAACAGGCAGGATATCGTTGTTGAACAAATCGAGCATCCGCTGTACAGTGGCCACCTGCACCCCGCTGTAACCCAACGATAGCGCGTGTGCTTTCAGCAGGAACATCAGCTTGACGATCAGTGGTGTCACCTCTTCACCCACACTACAGGCATGTGACTTCACCAGATTCTCCTGGAGTGTGCTCAGGTCATCATTCGGGATGGTATGATTGCAGAGAGAGCCGAAGCCGGTAGTGATACCATAGATTGGTTCTGTCTGCGTTTCCATCTTCCTGTCCAGGTAGTCGCGACATTTCTGAATACGTTTTATGGCCTCGGGAGACAGCTCCACTTTGATGTTCCCAGTGATGATCCACTCCAGATCCTCAATGGTGAGATCCTCTTTCCCGATAAAGTAGATATTTTTCATTGCTTGTAAGGTTTATATGGAGAGCCAATGACTGCTCATTTGCCCTTATCTGATCTTCAACCTAGCTGTGTCTTCACCCGCCGAATAAGTGCCTCTTCTATTGTGAGGGCCTCCCTTTCCATACGGTCACATTTGTCGTTCATCAGCCCGACAAAGTTTTCATCCGTGATGCCACCCAGATTGGTACGTACATTGAACAGTGCTCCCATGATGGCGGTGCGGCAGGTCATTGCTCCCACAAGCCCGTCGGTGACGGTGTTGCTGTTGCCTTTCTCCAGCGTTTCGGCAAGAAGTATCAGCATCTCCAATGCGTTTTCAGCCACCTCCATGGGTACCAGTGAGGCACTCGTCATCGCCAGCTGAATTGCTTCATTGCGTTTAACCATCTCCGTCTCACTCTCTTTGGGCAGCCTGTAGGCCTCCATCACCTGGCGGTAGGCCTCTGCATCACGGTCGATGTCATTCACAAACCGGCTCCGGTAAGCAGACATCGCAGCTGCCAGCTCTCTCATCCGCTCTTCCACTTCGGCATATTTCTTCTTTCCGATGGTCAGATTGGCCACCATCTCTCCCAGTGCTGAGGCGATGGCACCGTTCAGTGCCGAAGAGCTCCCTCCTCCGGGTACAGCCTCATTGGCCGCGGTCTTTTTCAAAAACTCCTTTACCGTTAAATCCTGTAGTTTCATTATTTATTGTATGATTAGGTTAGCGATTAGCCGTCAGCTGTCAGCTCTTCAGCATCAAAATTTGCACCTGAAGCGATTTGTATTCAGTTCTCATCATGTATCATATTAACTATATTGCACATTGACACATTAAATCACGATTTTTCCTCGTTTTATCACCGTCTCCACTATATTCATCCCCACGTGGTAGGGCAGGAACTTGTAGGAGGGGAACCGCAGCAGCAGCAGGTCACCCTGCTTGCCCACATCGATGCTGCCGATGCTGCCGGCATGGTTGAGGGCTGCAGCACTGTTGAGGGTGAAGGCGGTCACTGCCTCTTCGGGTGTCAGCTGCATATAGATGCAGGCCAGGGCGAAGAGGAGTGGCACCGAGGCAGTGAATGAACTACCCGGGTTGAGATCAGTTGCCAGTGCCACGCAACAGCCCGCATCGATCATCGCGCGCCCGCGTGCATAGGGTTCACGCAGGGTGAAGGCGGTAAGCGGCAGAAGCGTTGCCACCACACCCGCCTGGGCCATGTATCGGATGCCTGCATCGGATGCCTGCAGCAAGTGATCGGCGGAGAGACAGTGCAACTCAGCCGCCAGCTCGGCGCCACCCAGGGGCGCTATTTCATCGGCATGCATCTTTAACTGGAACCCATGCTCTCTGGCTGCCTGAAGGTATCGTCTTGATTGCTCAATGGTGAATACTCCTTTCTCGCAGAAGATATCGACACTTTCTGCCAACTTCTCCTGCGCTATCAGGGAGAACATCTCGCTGATGTTAAAATCAATAAATGCATCTTCCCTGCCCTTCCACTCCGCAGGGATAGCATGTGCGCCCATAAAAGTGGGTATCACATCCACCGCATGAGTCTCATTGAGCCGCCGCATCACACGCAGCTGCTTCAGCTCGGTCTCCCTGTCGAGCCCATAGCCGCTCTTGCCCTCCACGGTGGTGATGCCCAGCTGAAGCATCGCATCGAGACGCTGACACCCCGACACGAACAGCTCCTCTTCCGTCGCTGCCCGCGTGGCGTGCGTCGTGTTGACGATGCCTCCACCGCGCTGCATGATCTCCATATAGCTGTCACCCCGCATCCGCCATGAGAACTCCTCCTCACGGTATCCGCCAAAGACGAAATGGGTATGCGGGTCCACGAAGCCGGGAAGAAGTGCCTTCCCTTCAGCATGAATAATCTGGTACTCTTTTTCTTCCACCGGAACCTTTTCACCCTGGTGCAGTATGTGCGAAATGATGCCACCCGTGACGATCACCGTCCCGTTGTCGATCACCTGCAAGTCGGACATCTCCCCTCCTTTTTTACCGTTGAAGCCGCTGCAGGTGACCACCTGCGCTGCATTCCTGATGATGAGGTTACCCATGGCGGTTTCGTTTTTCTTTTGCTTTCCACTCTCTCCATCCCAGGATGGCCAGGACAAGAAAAATCGTATACTGGATGCCGGTAAAGTACAATCCCTGTGAGACATAGATAGGTATGGAGACGATATTGCCGATGATCCAGAACTGCCAGTTCTCCAGCTTCTTCACCGCCATCAGGATCGTCGCCACCAGAAAGAAGGAGGTGTTGAACGAATCAATCCAGGGCAGGTATGATTCCCTGTAAGCGATATCCGACCGGTTTACCCATCGCAGCAGGAGGAACACCGTCACGTATATCACCACCACCGCCAGCCATGCCACCACTCTCTGCGTGGTTGAGCTGCGACTGATCTGCAGCTTTTCACGATCCTCACCGGTACGTGACCACATGTACCACCCGTAGATGTTAGAGCCAAGGTAAACCATATTGATCCCTGCATTGGCATACAAGCGTGCATCCATGCAGATAAAAATATAAATGGCCACATTGATGATCCCCAAGGGAAACACCAGTATCTTCTCCTTGCGGGCATACCAGACACTGAGCACGCCAAAAACGACCGCGATCATCTCTATCCGGTTTAGTTCGGAGAGGAAGGTCGTCAATTCAATCCCATTCATAGTTGGTTGCTGTTCACCGGTAGCACTCCTTCGGGATCATCTGTCCTGAGACCGGTGATGATGGTTTATTCCATTAATTTCGCTTCGAGCACCTGCTGCATGGAGAAGCTCTCCAGTCCCAGATAATAGGCTGCCGTTTCTGCCAGTGCCTCCATCGGCACCAGTCCGATCACTTCGGCACCTACGACAGGTACCCCGTAGCGTTTCGCCTCCATGCGCACCAGCTCATGTGCGCGGTAGATGGCTGTCCTGGTAAAGTCAGTCAGGTTCATGGATACCTGGGTGATGCCTCTCTCTTCCAGGGCGACACCCATCGCCTTGCAGTAGCGCAGTCCCCCGCCAATGTAACGTACCTTTTTGGCAATGGCAATCGCGATCTCCAGATTGTCGGTCCCCAGGTTCACGTTGTAGGCCACCAGCGGCATCCGTGCGCCCATAGTCACCGCACCGGCAGTGGGATGCCGTTCCGCCGGACCAAAGTCGGGCTTCCATTCGGGCAGCTTCATCTTCTCCGTCAGGCCTTCAAACTCGCCTTTGCGTACCGCTGCCAGGTTCTCGCGGTGTGGTGCCGTGGCCGACTGCTCATAGAGGTACACCGGCAGATGAAACTGCTCACCCACCGTTTGTGCCACCTCTCTCGAGAGAGCCACCGCCTCGGCCATGGTCACGTTTTTGATCGGGATAAAAGGGACCACATCCACGGCTCCCATACGGGGATGCTGTCCCTGATGCTGTGTCAGGTCGATCAGCTCTACCGCCTTACCGATGGCTTCTATCACTGCCTTCTTTAACGCTTCGGGTTTCCCGGCTACGGTGATCACCGAGCGGTTATGGTCTGCATCGCTGCTGTAATCCAGCAGCTTCACATCTTCTTTCCCTCTGAATGCGTCTACAATCTTCTCAATCTTGTTCTTATCGCGTCCCTCACTGAAATTGGGAACACATTCCATGATCCTGTTCATCCTACTCCTCCACCTCCTTCATCAGGAGCTTTTTTGTTACACATATATTTGTTTAAAATGCTTTCTATGATCTCTTCATCGGCCAGGTAAGGCTCCGTAATATGATAGCCATCCGGATGTGTCCGGTTGAACGCGCGGGCAGTGGTCATCGCATTTTCATTGCGTGCCCAGGAGCGGCGTGCAACGCCCCCCATCACATCCCACAGCATCGCGGTGCGAAGGATCTCATCGACCCGCTCACTACCGTCGAGCACCATCCCGAAGCCACCGTTGATAGCTTTACCGATGCCCACGCCACCACCGTTATGCAGGGCGACAAGGCTCATGCCACGGGCAGCGTTGCCGGCAAAGCACTGTACCGCCATGTCGGCCATCACGTTGCTGCCATCCTTTATGTTGGCAGTCTCACGAAATGGCGAGTCGGTGCCACTCACATCGTGGTGATCACGACCGAGCATCACGGGACCGATCTCACCATTACGCACCATCTCGTTGAACCGCAGTGCAATGGTCAGTCGTCCCTCCGCATCCTGATAGAGGATTCGTGCCTGGGTGCCCACCACTAGCCTGTTCTTCTCCGCATCCCTGATCCAGACCCAGTTATCGCGATCAGGAGCGCACCGGTCAGGATTGATACAGTCCATGGCTGCCCGGTCTGTTTTGATCAGCTCATCGTGCTTCCCGCTCAGACAGACCCAGCGGAAAGGACCATAACCATAATCGAACAGTTCAGGACCCATGATATCCTCTACATAGGAGGGCCATATAAACCCCTCCTTCTCATCGACGCCATTACTCGACATCTCCTTCACACCAGCATCGTAAACAGCTTTCATAAAGGAGTTTCCATAATCAAAGAAGTAGGTTCCCTTTGCCACCAGCTTTCGGATCACATTGAAATGACGACGGAGAGACTGATCAACCAGCTCTTTGAATCTTCCACGATTCTCATGCAGCAGGCGGGTGCGTTCCTCAAACGTGATCCCGGCGGGACAGTAACCACCGGTATAAGGTTCGTGGCAGGAGGTCTGGTCACTCAGCAGTGCTATCTTCACACTGTTTTCTTCGGCAAACTCCAGTAGTGTTACGATATTTCCGTGAAAAGCGATGGAGAGAGCTTCCCGTCGGCTCGTTGCCTCATCGGCCCAACAGAAGGCTTCATTGGCGTCGGCAGTGATCCGCTGTACCCACCCCTGACTGTGACGCGTTTCAATGCGTAACTCATCCACTTCTGCAATGATGGATACTGCACCGGCAATATCGGCAGCTTTCGGTTGTGCGCCACTCATCCCACCCAGACCGGAGGAGACGAAAAGATGCCCCGCCAGATTGCCATCCAAGGGGATACCCAATTGTTGACGACCGGCATGGAGCAGCGTGTTGAACGTACCATGAACGATACCCTGGGGACCGATATACATCCATCCGCCGGCAGTCATCTGCCCATAGTTAGCCACACCCATCTGCGCAGCAACCTCCCAGTCGACAGGGTTATCGAACATTCCAACCATCATCGAGTTGGTGATGATCACACGGGGAGCATCCGCCTTTGACCTGAACAGCCCCAGCGGGTGACCATTTTCCACCACCAGTGTCTGCTCCTGTGTAAGTTCTTCGAGGTACATACTGATCAGTCTGTACTGCATCCAGTTCTGGCACACCTGTCCTGTCTCGCCGTAGGTAACCAGTTCATAGGGATAAAGTGCGATATCGAAGCTGAGGTTATTGTCTATCATCACCTGGAAAGCTTTTCCTTCAATACACTTTCCTTTATAGGCATCGAGGGGTTTTGCTTTGATGTCGCCATCAGGACGGTATCGGTAAGCATAGACCCTGCCACGTGTTCTCAGCTCATCCATAAACTCTGGAGCCAGTTGCCCATGGAGTTCAACAGGGATATAACGCAGTGCGTTCTTGAGTGCGATTCTTGTCTGATTGTCAGTCAACCTGAAGCCACGGTCGGGAGCACGTCTGATACCCTGGCAGAACGAAGGATAGCGTGGCAAGAGGTTTGGCAGGGTTATCTTCATAATTTACTGATTACATTCTGTTAGTAGAATCACCACTAATGGGGTGTAAATTTAAACAAATAGTAACATCTTTACAAAATGTGCCCTATGTTTTTACGCAGAATCATTCTCAAGGGGATAATTTCACGAATTAAATGATTATTTTTGCATGAATCAATCATCTCTTATGACCAACTACCGACTTGAAATATGTGCTAATTCTGTGGCCAGCTCTCTGGAAGCACAAAAAGGAGGTGCCTACAGGGTAGAGCTTTGTGCAGCCATACCCGAAGGGGGTACCACGCCATCGTATGGTGATATAGCCCTGGCCAGGGAGCTGCTGGAGATCCAACTCAACGTGATCATCCGTCCCCGTGGTGGCGATTTCCTCTATTCTTCACTGGAGCAGAAGATCATGCTGAAGGATATCGAGATTGCCCGCAGGCTGGGTTCCGACGGCGTGGTAATCGGTTGTCTGACGGCCCGGGGTGAGGTGGACCTGCAGCGTAACAGGGAGCTGATTGATGCTGCTGAGGGGTTGAGTGTCACCTTTCACCGTGCCTTCGATATGTGCCGTGATCCGTTCGAAAGCCTTGAGCGCATTATCTCATTGGGATGTGACAGGATCCTCACCTCAGGGCAGCAACCCAGAGCGGAGCAGGGCATAGCGTTGTTGAAGCGGCTGGTGGAGAAAGCGGGCAAACGTATCATCATCATGCCGGGAAGTGGTGTGAGTGCTGAGAATATAGCCCGGATCGCGCTGGAAACAGGCGCGCGCGAGTTTCATCTCTCAGCCAGGAAAATAATCGAAAGTGGGATGATATACCGCAACCCGGATGTGAAGATGGGAGGGGCGGCGGTCATCATCGACGAGTATGCACAGCCTGTCACCGACGCGGCGATCGTCAGCAATACACTGCACGCACTGGAATAAAAAAGTATGAAGTCACCCTATTAATTGAATAAGTATGAAGCGTATCATCAGCCAAAGTATGATTATGGCACTCGTATGCCTTATTGTTTCCTGCGGGTCGGGAGGCAGCAACAGTTTTACAGTAACCGATTACGAGATAGTGCCACTGCCCGGTGAGATCATCCTGGCGGAGGGCACAGCGTTCACCCTCTCGGGTGCGACAAAAATCATCTTCCCCGAAGGGAACGAAAAAATGCAACACAATGCTTCGTTTCTGTCCGATTACCTGGAGATATCCAAAGGCATAAGGCCGGCAATCACCACAGCCACCTCATTGCAGAATGCCATCATCCTCTCCTTAGGGCTAGAGCATGAAAACAATGAAGCCTACCAGATAGAAATCACCGGAGAAACGATACGTATTCAGGGAGCTTCAGAAGCAGGAGTGTTCTATGGCATACAGACGTTAAGGAAATCGATGCCTGTAGGCAATTATAAGACCGTATCATTCAATCCTGTAACCATCAACGATGCTCCCCGTTTTGCACACCGGGGGATGATGCTCGATGTGGCACGCCATTTTCAGCCGGTAGCATTCGTGAAAAAGTTCATCGACTTGCTGGCACTGCACAATCTAAACCGCTTTCACTGGCACCTGACAGACGACCAAGGTTGGAGAATAGAGATCGATGCCTATCCGAAGCTCACGGAGATAGGGTCGATGCGCAATGAGACAGTGATCGGCAAGAACACGGGTGAGTATGACGGTACACCTCACGGTGGGTTCTACACCAAGGAAGAGTTGAAGGAGATAGTGGCCTATGCGGCAGAGAGATATATCACCATCATTCCCGAGGTAGATCTGCCGGGACATATGCTTGCCGCACTGGCAGCGTATCCTGAACTGGGTTGTACCGGCGGCCCCTATAAGGTGGCTGGTGAATGGGGCGTGTTTGAGGATGTGCTCTGTCCCGGTAAAGACTCCACCTTCCTCTTTCTGGAAGCGGTGCTGACGGAGGTGATGGAACTCTTCCCCTCTGAATATATCCATATAGGAGGTGATGAGTCACCCAAAACACGATGGAAAGAATGCCCCCACTGCCAGGCACGCATCAAAGCGCTGGGACTGAGAGATCACGACGGGCATACAGCCGAACACTACCTGCAGAGTTATGTTACTGCCCGCATGGAGAAGTTCCTCAACGAGCGCGGCCGTCGCATCATTGGCTGGGATGAGATTCTGGAGGGTGAGCTGGCACCAGATGCTACGGTGATGTCGTGGCGTGGCATGGAGGGCGGTATTCAGGCAGCACGGATGGGTCACGATGTGATCATGACACCCACCACCTACTGTTATTTCGATTATTACCAGAGTCAGCACCCCGAGGAAGAGCCGTTCGGTATAGGAGGTTACGTCCCCCTGGAGCTGGTGTACAGCTTTGAGCCGGCACCTGCCATCCTGACAGAAACGGAGAGAGCTCATATCCTGGGGTCGCAGGCCAACCTATGGACAGAGTATATACGTGATGAGGAGCATGTGGAGTATATGGCGCTGCCACGACTGGCCGCGATGAGTGAGGTACAGTGGATGCAACCGGAGAAGAAGAATTATGATCATTTTCTTAAGAGGCTACCGCGGCTGCTGGCATTGTACGACAGAATGGGCTACAACTATGCAACGCATGTCTTCGATGTAGACGCTGCCTTCACACCCAACTTCGATACCAACGCGCTGGATGTGGTCTTCACCACCATCGACGATGCACCGGTTTATTACACGCTCGACGGAACAGAACCGACGGAATCATCGACCAGATATGAAGGTAAGTTCACCATTAGGGAGAATACCCAGCTGAGGGCGACAGCCATTCGTCAGGGAAGGAAAAGCAAAGTCATCCGTGAGACGATCGCGTGCAGCAAATCGAGCTATATGCCGGCAGAACTTCTGACAACACCGGCACCTAACTACGGTTACAACGGTGCAGCCATGCTCGTTGACGGACTTCATGGAGCCAGCACCAACTATCGTACGGGCAGGTGGATCGGCTTTCAGGGTGAGGATCTTATCGTGGTGATCGACCTGTTGCAACCCACCGAGATAACGTCGGCTGAGATCCGCAATGCAGTGGTCACCGGCGACTGGATCTTCGATACTTCGGGGATTATGATTGAATCATCATCGGACAATCAAGCATTCACCACCGCGATCAACGAAACGATCAGTGATGAGAAGAGTGATCACTGGTCCGATATCTCAACCCATTCGCTATCGTTCGAACCGGTCACGGCACGTTATTTTAAGGTGACAGTAAAACCGACAGTGATGCCTTCCTGGCATCCCGGTAAAGGGAATAGAGCTTTTATCTTTGTAGATGAGATAACGTTAAACTAAACGGAGTTAGGCATATCACCAAAAGCGCCGTCACCGGGAGGAGACGGCGTTTTTTTAACGCGTCACTGCTGACGTTTATTTTTGCAGTGCAAGAAGCATCCTGATCTCATCGGCCCAGATAGTCTCATCGGGAGTTTCCAGAATAAGCGGTATCGTATCGAAACGGGGATCATTCATGATCATCGAGAAGAGCTCCATATTCATGACACCTTTACCGATGCTGTCGTGACGATCAACCCGTGAGGCCAGTTCTTTCTTTGAATCGTTGATATGCATCCCCTTCAGGTAGTTGAACCCTACAATCTGAGCGAACCTCTCAAAGGTCTGCTCATAGCCTTCCCTTGTTCTGATCTCATACCCTGCAGCGAGCGTATGTGCCGTATCGAGGCACACCCCCACCCTGCTTTTATCTTCCACCTTGTCGATGATATGTGCAATCTGCTCGAAGGTATGTCCCAGGTTGGTCCCCTGCCCCGCCGTATTTTCAATCACGGCGGTCACACCGCTGGTTTTTTCCAGCGACAGATTGATCGATGCGGCAATTCTGTCGAGACAGGCATCTATTGAAATGATGTTCAGGTGACTTCCCGGATGGAAGTTGAGCCTGTTCAGGCCGAGCTGTTCGCACCGTTTCATCTCATCGTTGAAGGCGGCACGTGACTTGTTAACCTCCTCCTCACCCGGGTTACCCAGGTTGATCAGATAACTGCTGTGTGGAAGGATATGATCGGGTGAAAAGCCGAACTCCTCACAGCGTGATCTGAACAGATCGATGTTCGCTGTGGTGTAAGGTGAGGCAAACCATTGCCGTTGATTTTTCGTAAAGAAGGCGAATGCGCCCGCCCCTATTTTGTGTGCGTTGACCGGTGCATTCTCCACACCTCCCGACGCGCTAATATGTGCTCCTACATATTTCATACGATGATTCTCTCTTTTTTCAGCTTTTTAGTAAAGCAAATATACAACGATAAAATGATACACACCCGCTTTTGGGGATAGTTTATAGGTATCTTGCTGCTATCTGTTCACTTTAGGGAAGGTGATCAGGAAAGAAAGGCCTCCCTCAGAGCGGTTTTTAGCCATTATGCTACCCTTGTGAAGGAGCACTGCATTCTTCACGATGGAGAGACCCAGTCCCGAGCCTCCTGTCGTACGTGTCCTGCCCTCGTTCACACGGTAAAAGCGTTCAAACAGACGCACCAGATGTTTTTCTTCCACACCCGTTCCGGTATCATAGAACTCAAAATAATAGGTATCGTCATTCTCACTGTAACAACGTACCACTATCTCTATCGCCTCACCCGCATAGGCCATGGCATTCTCCATCAGGTTGCGGAAGACAGCATATAAAAGGGTTCGGCTCCCCTGAATCACCACCTCATCCCCCACATCGATGATCAAATGGTCGTTCTTCTCAGATAGTTTGTCTGCCAGCTCGCTTTTCAGCTCCTCCAGTAACGTTTTCATCGACAGCGGCTCCTGGTTGAAACGGTCGGAGGCTTCCTCAATTTTTGTGAGCATGCTGATATCCTTTATCAGTTCTGACAGGCGGATCGTCTGGGTGTAGGCCCGGTCGAGAAAACTACGTGTACGCTCATCCACACTGTTGCCCGAGAGGCTAAGGATTGTCTCCAGGTAGCCCCGTATACTGGTCACCGGCGTACGCAGTTCATGGGCGATGTTGTTGGTCATCTCCTGCTTGAGCAGGCGTGTCTTCTCGGACTTGGTGATGTCACTGATGTTAAGCTCGAAGCTCTCATCATCGAAGATGATAGCCCGTACGTTGAACTGCTTACCGCTTTTCACGATCCGTTTGGTGAACATGTTCTCCGTGTGTGACCGCTCGTTGAGAAAACGAACAATTTCCTGAAAGTTGGTGTCAGTAAAGAGCTGTCCGGTATCGAGCGTTGGCTTGTCGAGGATGACATTGAGAAACTGCAGGAAGTGAGCGTTGGCATATATCTGTTGTCGATCTTGGGAGAAGATAGCGATACCTTCCTCAGACAGCTGAAAATGCTGCAACAGCTTCTCACGCTCTGCAGCCAGTTTACGTCTGTTCTCCTGGAGCAGATTGTAGTTCTCTACAATATCGGCGCTCACCTCTCCCACCTCGTCGTCAGTGAAGAGGAAAGAGGAAGGTATGGGTAGACCGTTTTTCACGCTCAGCGAGAACTTTCTCAACTCCTTCATCGATTTGGAGAACCTGTTGGAGAAATAGAACATCATCAGTATGCACACCACAAAAAAGAAAAGGATATAATAGACAAACGAATTGCCTGAGTTGATGAATGATTGCAGTTTCACATCATACGGCAGTGCGACACGGATAAAATAGGGTTCGTTATAGTTCTTCGCATAATAAAGATACTTTACGTTGTTGGTGTTCGACAAACGGATATTGGATCCGTGACCGAAGCCAATGCTTTTCTGTATCTCGGGCCGTGCCAGGTGATTTTCCATGGTGCCCTCATCCGCGCGGTTGTCGTACAGCACCACCCCCTGCCAGTCGATGATGGTCAGGCGCACCTCGGGCTGCATATAGTCCAGCAACTGATCCAACTGAGCACTACAGTCGTGAAGGGAGACATTGTTTCTTTTCAGGTACTGATAGATCAGGTCGGCATTATTGTCGAGTGTTCTTTCCAGGCTGCCTGTCCGTTCTTCTTTCACCTGTTGCTGCTCAAAAAGGACGATGCCCACCGTGAATGCAGCAATGATCAAGGAGAAAAAGAGTAAAATGCGGCTTTTAAATGAAATTCTTTTCATGATTCACTTTTGGTATCCATATGGAGGAAATAACCGAATCCGGAGCGGTTGACAATGATAGGGGCATATGCGCCTAGTTTTTTTCTCAGACGGGTGATATGTACGTCGACGGTGCGGTCGAGCACAAACTCGTTGTCCCCCCACACGCTGCCGAGTATTTCACCGCGTGTGAGCAGGTTGGGTGATGCCTGCGCCAACAGTGAAAGGATTTCAAACTCTTTCTTCGTAAGCGAGACCTCGTTATTGTCAATGGTCACCCTGTTCGCGGGGATATCGATGGAGAGGCCCTTGTAGGACCATTTCGTGGCAGCAGGCATCTTGATGAGTGAGGATCGTTTTAGTAAAGCTCTCACACGGGCAAGCACCTCCTTCACCGAGAACGGCTTGGCAATATAATCATCTCCACCGAGCGAGAAGCCGGTTAGCAGATCGTTCTCACTATTCTTTGCTGTCAGGAAGATGATGGGTACATAATTCTTCGCCTTGCGCAGAGTATCTGCCATCTTAAAACCCGACATGCCACCCATCATCACATCCAGGATGATCAGTTGATGCACATCGGTTAGTTTTGTTAGCGCCTCCTCACCCGATGTAGCCACATCGATAATATACCCTTCATTCTCGAGATTAAACTGAAGAATGTCACAGATGTCTTTTTCGTCATCCACTACCAATATTCGTTCTTCCATAAGATGAGGTGAAAATAGCATTTTTATTTCTTTTCCGGATTATTCTTTCTTAGTCCCTTCGTATGGCGGATATCCTTCCCTTCGATCAGGTAAATGGCCGACTCGGCCATGTCTACCGCCTTATCCCCTATACGTTCAAGGTAGTAGGATATACTGTTCAGGTTCATGATGTTGATCAGCGACTGCGTGCTCTGCACCGCGTCACTGAAGCCTTCTGCCAGCTTCCTGTCGATCTTCTGTTCCAGTTTATCCACTTTGTCATCCATCAGGATGGTATTGTATGCCATCTTGTTGCTTCCTCCCGTGAAAGCAAACACGGCATTCTTGAGCATCTGATTGGTCTGGGTGAACATCTTGTCCATCAGCTTCTTGTACCGATCGAATCCTTCAATTGAAAAATCCATTTCCTGTAATGAAACGCTGACATTCTGGATGAGGTCGCCCACCCGCTCCATGGCGATGGTCATATCGTGATAAGCCATCAGCCTGCGCAAATCGGATGCTCTCGGTGTGAACAGCATGATCGCATTGATCACCTTCTCCTTGATGGTGATATCCAGTGAGTCGATGATTTTCTCGTTGCGTTTTAGCTCTTCAACGAGTTCTTCGTTATGGTTATCATGCATGAGGCGGGAGGCCAGCATTGTCTGCGTCAGCACGATTTCGGAAAGTAGTTGAAAGTCGCTCTGCAACTGTTCAAGATACTTGTCTTTAATCCCTAAAACGGGTGAAGGATGTATGTTTTCGTTGGGTGTGTCCATCTGCAAGAATATTTTAAAATGATATATACCGTGTCGGGTTGATTACTATCTGAGTCAGGTTGTTATGCATACTTTTTATAACTGAAATCCCGACTTCTCTTTCTCTTCAAACATCTTATTACTTATAGCCTATTGCTTTCTGCTTATAGCTTATAGCTT
>CAYUQE010000012.1:15565-25170 GCA_964446805.1 uncultured Proteiniphilum sp.
TTTTCACTTATCCAAACACACCCGTGAGATACTCTTCAGTGCGCTTGTTCTTCGGCTTGGTGAACATCTGCGTAGTATTGCCGTGTTCCACCAGTTCGCCCAGGTACATGAACATCGAGTTATCGGAGATGCGTGCAGCCTGAGACATATTGTGCGTCACGATGATAATTGTGAATTGTTGCTTCAGTTGCAACAACAGTTCCTCAATTTTGTTCGTGGAGATGGGATCGAGAGCCGAGGTGGGCTCATCCATCAACAACACTTCCGGCTTCAGGGCCAGCGTACGGGCAATACACAGGCGTTGTTGCTGTCCTCCGGAAAGGAACGATCCCCGCTTGGTCATCACGTCCTTCACCTCATCCCACAGTGCCACGCTCTGTAAACTTTGTTCCACGATCTGCTCCTTTTCTTTCTTGCCCAGGCGGATGCCATTGAGCGTATAACCGGCCAGAACATTGTCATAGATACTCATGGTGGGGAACGGGTTGGGCTGCTGGAAGACCATCCCTGCCATGCGGCGCACCTCCATCGGGTCCATTTCCAGCACATTTCTCCCTTTCAGGAGGATCTCCCCGGTAGTCCGGATATTCGCATAGAGGTCATGCATCCGGTTGATGGCGCGCAGCAAGGTGCTCTTACCGCATCCCGACGGCCCCATGATGGCGGTGATCGTGTTAGGATAAATATCGGTAGTCACTTTATGCACGG
The DNA here is from genome assembly GCA_964446805.1 of uncultured Proteiniphilum sp. Lineage (GTDB taxonomy): Bacteria > Bacteroidota > Bacteroidia > Bacteroidales > Dysgonomonadaceae > Proteiniphilum. Next base: position 16,274 of record CAYUQE010000012.1, read on the forward strand.
CATTCTTGCCGGGAGTGTAGGAAACCGAGACCTCATTCAATTGAAGAATGGCCTTCATGTCAGCGTTCATTTTTATACTTTCCATTTACGGGCTACAATTTTAGCGATCCAGTTTAGCAGGAATATGACGATCAGTAACAAGAGTGATGACGACCAGATCAGATCGACCAGGTTCGGGTCGTTGTAGAAATCCCATATCAACAGGGGGATGGCACTGGCAGGCTTCGTCATATCCCAGTGCACCACCGACGCACCCAGTGCTGTCAGCATGAGCGGCGCTGTCTCTCCCATCACACGCGATATGGCGAGCAGGATGCCGGTGAATATCCCTCCAAAACCGGAGGGTATCAATATGCGGAATACCACATTCGTATAGGATGACCCGAGCGCAAGCCCCGCCTCCTTATAAGAGAGAGGCAGCATCTTCAGTGTCTCTTCCGTAGATCTGACAATCATGGGCAGCATCATGATGGTCAGGGCAACACTGCCTGCCAGCGCCGAGTAGCCTCCCAGGGGTTTTACCACCCATGCATAGGCAATGATCCCGATCACGATGGAAGGCATCCCCTGTAGCAAATCGGTGAGATAACTCACCACTGCGGCAAACCGCTTACCCCGATTATCCGCCAGGTAGATACCGATGAACAGTCCCAGTGGAACGGAGAACAGGATGGCCATTCCCACAATGAGGATCGTACCGGTAATACCGTTCAGGATACCTCCCGGGATAGGATCGCCGTTGGAGATGGCCAGAAGCGCATCCATCGACGACGGCGTCACTTCCGTGAACAGGCGCAGATTAAAGTGCTTGTACCCTTTGGCAATCACATCCCAGAGAATGAAGAAAAGCGGTATCATGGCAAGCAATGAAAAAAGGCCTACCAGATGACGGATCGTCTTGTCTTTACTTTTCCTTTGTAGGATGGATATTGATTGATTCATGCTTATACGTGCGATAATTTCTTCATGATCAGTTTGGCTATCAAGTTGATGATGGCCGTAATGATGAACAACAGCAGTCCGATGGCTATCAGCGAACTGAGCTTCAGCCCGTCCGCCTCACCAAACTGGTTGGCAATGACACTTGCCATCGTATTTCCCGTATCACTCAATCCACGGGGTATACGATTGGTGTTCCCTATCAGCATGGTCACCGCCATAGTCTCTCCCAGAGCACGACCCAATGCAAGGATATAGGATGCCACGATGCCCGAGCCGGCAGAGGGGAGACTGATGTGCTGCACCACCTCTATCTGTGTAGCACCCAGGCTGTAGGCCCCCTCTTTGAGGTTATTGGGAACCATCGACAGAAATTCACTACTCAGGGATGAAGCGTAGGGGATGATCATGATGGCCAGTACTACCGAGGAGAGAAAGATGCCAAAGCCCTGTGCATTCACGCCCAGTGCGATGACCAGCGGGCGAAGCGTATAGAATCCCCACAGGCCATAGACAATGGAAGGGATGCCGGCGAGCAGATCGACAATAGACCGGACAGCCGACGAGATCTTCTTTCCCTTGTAATACTCACCGTTGAATAATGCCACAGCCAGCGAAAAGGGTATACATAGCACCAATGCAAAAAAAGAAGTATAAAGTGTTCCCAGTATAAAGGAGAAGGCACCGTACTCTTCCGTAGCCGACCGCGGATCCCACTCTGCGTTGCCGACAAAGCCCCATACCCCCTGTTCCTGAAATGCTTCCGTCGACCGGCTCACCAGCGCGTAGAGAATGCCGGCGGTGAACAGCAGGACAAGCAGTGCTGCTGTGAACAATAAAAACCGGAATACTTTATCTTTGATCATCGTTGGTTGTTGTTGGTGACGCAGCGACGTTTACCGAATCGGAAACGACTACAGCAGTAGGATTACCGGAGGGCGTATATGGGGCGATCAGCTCACCGTTCCAGTGGATCTCACCTATAAGCTGTCGTGTTTTGTCAAGGGCCTGTGCAGAGAGCGGTGCATAATTGATCTGTGCCGCCACTTTTTGGCCTTCGGGACTGATCACATAGCGCAGCAGGTTGACCAGTTCCCGTGCATCGATCAGCGAACGACCATCATAGTGTTGATCTTTATACACCAGTATCCAGGTGAAAAGGCTCATGGGATATGCAGCAGGATCATCGGAATTGGTGATGGTTGCACGCATATCGTCGGGAAGATTCACATTGGCCGCTGCCGCGATCGTTGCGAGGGTGGCATCCACATAATGACCGGCGCTGTTTTTCAGTTTGGCTGTCGGCAGTTTCAACGTAAGGGCGTATTCCGAACCGATGTATCCGATGGCTCCTTCGGTCTGCTGCACGATACCCGCTACGCCGGGATTCCCTTTTGCCGCGATACCTGCCTCCCACTTCAGGGCTTTTCCTTTCCCCATGCTGCTTGCCCATTCAGGACTCACCACAGAGAGATATTCAGAAAAATTAAAGGTGGTGCCGCTGCCGTCGGACCGGTAGACGGGCGTGATCTCCAGATCGGGCATCTTCACGGTGGGATTCTCTTCCACCAGCCGGGGGTCGTTCCATCTTTGTATTTTGCCCAGGTAGATATCTGCGATCAACGCCCCCGTCAGGCGGAGACTGTCGACTTGTTTCAACCTGTAGGCCATCACCACCCCTCCCATACAGGTGGCCACATGAATCACCTCCGCCCCCATCGACCCGATCTCTTTCTGGTTCAGGAAGGCATCGCTCGCACCAAAATCGACCGAACGGTCACGCAGGCTCCGGATACCACCACCACTGCCAATAGCCCCGTAGTTCACCGTGGTTCCTTCATGCTGACGCATATAATCACGAAAGACAATATTGTAATAGGGATAGGGAAAAGTAGCGCCTGCACCGGAAATAGTCATTGCAGTGCCGCTTTCTCCTGAGTCGGAGGAGACATTGCCACATGAAATAAGCAAAGTTGACAGGATGGTAAACAGCAGGAGTTGTCGCATGTAAAATATCCTTATTTGTTTTGGAAAATTTCTGTACAAAAGTACGATATGAATGTTACAAATCAGTTACGAAAATGTTACATATTTGTTAAGATTACCAACAGTGAAAGCATAAAAGAGAGGTTTATAAGCTCATAACCAAAATAAAACAATTTACGCAGTTGTTAAATTAAATAAATGATTATTTTTGCAGTTATGTCATATTTAATATGACACCTTAATTGTAGAGCCGTTTAGATTGTGAAATTTGAGCGGTTTTTTTGTTGTAAATCAACCCATCTCCTGGTTTACCTATTCACCGGCATCTTCTTTAAGGGAAGCGATACAGATTCCTGAAATATTCATACCTTTGTCGGTGAAAAGCATTCACTTTTCTGTGTAACTTAGGAAACCACATTAAAAACAAAGGAGTATGAAAGAATATAGCAACCAGGATGCACTGGTGCTCTTTTCAGGTGGCCAGGATTCCACCACCTGCCTTTATTGGGCAAAACAACATTTCAGAAACACGTATGCCCTCTGCTTCGCTTACGGGCAACGCCATTCACAGGAGGTGGAGAATGCACGGCGGATAGCAGGGATGGCGGAGACCCCCTTTCGCATCCTTGATGCGGGCATCATCTCCTACCTGGCACCCAACTCACTCACTGACAACACCATTCAGATGGACAAGGAGAAGCCGGCCGATTCTTATCCCAACACGTTTGTCCCCGGAAGGAACCTGCTGTTTCTCACCTTTGCCGCCACCCTTGCTTATGCACAGGGTATACGCCATCTGGTGACAGGCGTGTCTGAAGCCGACTACAGCGGTTATCCCGACTGCAGGGACACCTTCATCCGCTCTGCCAACGCCACACTCAATCTGGCGATGGATAAACAGTTCGTGATACACACCCCCCTGATGTGGCGCAATAAGAAGCAGGTGTGGCAGCTGGCCGACGAGCTGGGTGTCTTTGAGATCGTAAAAAATGAAACCCTTACCTGCTATAACGGGATCCTTGCCGAAGGCTGCGGCCACTGTCCGGCATGTCTGCTACGCAACAAAGGACTGGAGGAATATATGGCAGAAAGAGGAAAGGAAAATGAATGTGTAACTAAATAATAATTTATATGGAAAGGGAGAATCTCAGCCACCTGGGTAGTAAAACAGAATACAGGCAGGATTATGCACCGGAGATGTTGGAAGCATTTGTGAATAAACATCCGGGGAACGACTACTGGGTAACGTTCGACTGTCCGGAGTTCACCAGTCTCTGCCCCATCACCGGGCAGCCCGACTTTGCTACCATCCGCATCGATTATATCCCCGATATAAAGATGGTAGAGAGCAAGAGTCTCAAGCTCTATCTCTTCAGCTTCCGCAATCACGGTGCTTTTCATGAAGATTGTGTGAACATCATCATGAAAGATCTCATCCAGTTAATGGATCCCAAATACATTGAGGTTACCGGCATCTTCACTCCCCGTGGAGGTATCAGCATCTACCCCTATGCCAACTATGGTCGCAACGATACCAAATATGCCAAGCTGGCCGAAGAGCGACTGTTTGCTCACTCGTTTCCCTTATAACAGCAAAAACATGCCACAGCGGGAGCAATAGCTCCACTGTGGCATGTCTTGTACGTGATGACTGTTACAATGATGGTTATTTCTTCGAAGCAGCTGTCGCAGGAGCAGGTTCGTAAACCCTCACCCAGTCGATCAGCAGGTCTGCAGGTAACCCGGCCGGATCGGTATCTTTGTTCAGCCGTATGCCAAGGAACAGCTCAAAATCCTGCTCGTTAAACGGAAACTGACCAGGCATATCCGTCAGGATGCGGGGATATTTCTTCGTACGGATATCATCCACGAAAAAGACCAGACTGTCGGGATATTTTTCTACACTATAGATATGATACAAATTTGGATTTACTCCTACCAGCGCGCTTGATGGCGGATTATCGGCCATACCTTCAGTAGTGGTATACTCGGAGGAGACCGACTGATACACGAACTCATCCACCCCATATCGTTCCATGAAGTCAATAGTGATGTTTTTCGCGCGGTCAGCCGGCAACAGTGAAAAGTAGGGCGTAGCTCCCATCGCCGGGTTCATACGGGCTCTGATTTCAATCCGGCTTACCTCATTCATCTTCACCCCTTCTTTGGTGATTCCTCCTGTAAGGTAAGGCATCGTGTCGTTTGGCGTCGAATTTACCAAAGCACGCAATATCAGGTTACCCTCCTGAATAAGATAAAGCCCGTCATGCTGACTCATATATCTGGCCATATGAAGTTTTCCTTTAGGAATTTTCGACCAGATGTTAGTATTCAATGACTTATCAAAATCATCCTCCCAGACAAGAGTCCATCCTTTCCTCGCTTTTTCTTCATTATTCTCTTTTTGTCCGGTGCAGGAATAGAGGCCGGCAACAAACATAATCGTCAATAACAGGTGTAAAATTCTAATCATTATATTCTTTTAATTATAGATCCGGTGTGTCAACGTTTGCGTTCAAAGTGGTGAGTCTGTTTATAACGCTACAAAAGTAGGAATAATCTCTCATATCGATTTCCAGTATAGGCACAATAAGTGTTAACAACAGATATAGGTTTCAATTCAATACTGTGCACACTTGAATAATGCCGGATCATTCTCCATAAAGAATGAAAATAATCAAATGAAAGGGAAACTTTTTTATTACCTTTGCTCCCTACATAAAAGATTGTACATTTTTTTTCACATTCATCAATCAATGTAGTCACTATGCCGGATATTTCTCAGCGGGGAATGCGAATGCCCGCATCACCTATTCGTAAATTAGCTCCACTGTCGGATGCAGCAAAAGCACGCGGTGTGAAAGTGTATCACCTCAATATCGGACAGCCCGATCTGCCTTCTCCCCTCTCTGCGTTGGAAGCGATCCGCCGGATCGACCGCACCACGCTGGAATACAGTCCCAGTGACGGCTATCGGTATTATAGGGAGAACCTGGTGCGCTATTACAACAAATATGATATACACCTCACACCCGAGGAAATTATCGTGACGGCAGGTGGATCGGAGGCGGTGCTCTATGCTTTTATGGCCTGCCTGAACCCAGGTGACGAGATCATCATCCCCGAGCCGGCGTATGCCAATTATATGGCCTTCGCCATCTCCGCCGGTGCTGTCATCCGTTCTGTGCCCTCCACCATGGAGTCGGGGTTTGCACTTCCACCCATCGAAGCGTTCGAGGAGCTGATCAATGAACGTACAAAAGGGATCCTTATCTGTAATCCCAACAACCCTACCGGTTATGTCTACACACCACAGGAGATGGAACAGATCCGACTACTGGTGAAGAAGTTCAATCTCTATCTCTTCTCCGATGAGGTGTACAGGGAGTTTATCTACAATGATACACCTTATGTGTCGGCATGTCATCTGAAGGAGGTAGAAGAGAACGTGGTGCTGATCGATTCGGTATCGAAGCGGTACAGCGAATGTGGAATACGTATTGGTGCACTGATCACCAAGAACCGCAGGGTACACGATACGGTGATGAAGTTCTGTCAGGCACGCCTCAGTCCGCCACTTATCGGACAGATCGCTGCCAACGCATCACTGCAGGAGAATGGTGCATATATGCAGCACAACTTCGAGGAGTATAAAAGCAGACGTGATTTCCTGATAGAGCGGCTCAATAAGATCCCCGGCGTTTACTCACCCATGCCGCAGGGTGCATTTTACACCCTAGCCCGCCTACCGGTGGAGGATGCCGACGCATTCTGTGCCTGGTGTCTCTCTGATTTCAGTTACAATGCCCAGACCGTCTTCATGGCGCCGGCATCCGGTTTTTACGTCACACCCGGCATGGGAAAGAACGAAGTACGCATCGCATACGTACTCAACAAGGATGATTTGGACAATGCGCTGACCGTGCTCGAGAAAGCACTGGAAGCATACAATAAAACGGTGTTACAGAGATGAATACGGAGCTGTTCATTGCACGACGGATTTACAAGGGTGATATAAAGAACGAGAAACGTGTCTCCTCACCCGCCATCAGGATCGCCATTGCCGGCATCGCACTGGGTTTGGCAGTGATGATCGTGGCAGTATGCATCATCGTCGGGTTCAAGAAAGAGATCCGTGCCAAGGTGGTGGGCTTCGGCTCTCACATTCAGATCACGGCTTTCGACAGCAACACCTCCTATGAACAGATGCCCATCTCCTTTTCCGATACACTTGCCGCCACACTTACCTCCAACCCGGCTATAAGTCATATCCAGGAGTTCATCACGAAGCCGGGGATCATCAAGACGGATGAAGATTTCCTGGGTATCGTACTTAAAGGTGTGTCGGAGAGCTACAACTGGGACTTCTTCAGGAAGAACCTGATCGATGGAAGCATCATCCACCCGGGTGACACCACCACCGGCAACCAGGCAATCATCTCGCAAGAGATTGCCGATAAGCTCCATCTGAAGCTGGGAGATAATTTCACCTGTTATTTCGTACAGGAACCCGTCCGCGCACGCCGTTTTGACATTGTGGGTATCTATCGCACCAACTTCGAAGATTATGATCAACTGTTTATCATCACCGAAAAAGAGATCCTCCGCTCTCTCAACAACTGGGAGAGTGACATGGTGAGCGGCATTGAGATATTGGTGAAGGATTACAACCATCTGGACAAAACCACGCAGGATCTTTTCTTTGAGATGTCATCCTATAAAGACCGTTTCGACCATGCGCTCTATACCCGCTCCATCAAGGATATCAACCCTATGATATTCAACTGGCTCAACCTGTTGGATATGAACGTGTGGGTCATCATCATTCTCATGCTCGTGGTGTCGGGGTTTACCATGATCTCCGGCCTGCTCATCATCATTCTGGAACGCACCAACATGATCGGGATGTTAAAGTCGATGGGTGCGAGAGACTTCAGTATACGGAAGGTGTTTCTCTATCTCTCCGCATTCCTTATCGGTCAGGGGATGTTGTGGGGTAATCTGATCGCGCTGGCAATTTGTGGCATACAGGAGTGGACGGAGGTGCTGAAGCTTGATCCGACAACCTATTATCTGTCGGCAGTACCTGTCGATATGAACCTGTTCTATATCCTTCTGCTGAATATTGGGACACTGCTCGTTTCATTGCTGATGATGATCGCTCCCTCCTATCTCGTGGCGAAGATTACACCGGCAAGATCGATTCAGTTCGAGTAAAGAGATGAGAACATGAAAATACTACATACTGCCGACTGGCATCTGGGCAAGCGGTTAGATGATCGTTCACGGCTGGAAGAGCAGCAGGTGGTGTTGCAGGAGATCTGCGAGATCGCTGAACGGGAGGGTGTGGACGCCGTGCTTGTGGCCGGTGATCTGTTCGACACCTTCAATCCGCCCACCGAGGCGGTCGACCTCCTCTACAGCACACTGAAGCGGTTGACGGCCGACGGCCACCGTCCTGTGATTGCGATTGCCGGCAACCATGATTCTCCCGACCGTATCGAAGCTCCCGATCCGCTGGCACGTGCGTGCGGGATCATCTTCGCCGGTTATCCCCACACCCTCGTCCCACCCTTTGCACTCAATACCGGACTCAGGGTGCTGCAGAGTGATAAAGGGTTTGTGGAACTACAGCTTCCCGGATCGGAGATACCGTTACGGATACTCTTCACTCCCTATGCCAACGAATACCGCCTTAAAACCTTTCTCGGCCTGGAAGAGAGCGAAGAGGAGCTGCGTCTGCTCCTGCAGGAGAGATGGCAGCAGCTGGCCGACCGTTATTGCGACCGGCGGGGGGTGAATATCCTTATAACCCATCTCTTTATGGTGAGGAGAGGCGACAAGCTTCCCGAAGAACCGGAGGAGGAGAAGCCCATCCTGCACGTGGGAGGTGTGCAGGTAGTCCACACCGAAAATATCCCGGCACAGATCCAATACACGGCACTGGGGCACCTGCACCGCATGCACAGGGT
>CAYUQE010000012.1:25270-26529 GCA_964446805.1 uncultured Proteiniphilum sp.
CACCGGTCTTCTACAGCGGCAGCCCCCTCTCCTACAGTTTTGCCGAAGCGGGTCAGCAGAAACAGGTGTTGATGATTGATGTGGAGCCGCAAGAAGCAGCCGTGGTGCGTGAGGTGCCACTGAACCGAGTGAAAAAGCTGCTGCGTAAGCGGGCCCACGGTGTCGATGAAGCCTTGCAATGGCTTTCTGAGAACAGTGATGCGCTGGTGGAGCTGACGATCGTCACGGACACCTTTCTCACCGCTCTGGAGAGAAAGGCACTGAATGCAGCTCACTCCGGCATTGTGACCATGATCCCTGAGGTAACCGATGTGGAGCAGCAGGTGGGTAGCGGGAAGAAGCAGATCGATCTGAACCAAAGCATGGAAACGTTGTTTCGTGATTATTTCCAACATGTGAAAGGGCAGGAAGCCAATGATGAACTCATGCAGTTGTTCAACGAAATAATGGCAGAGGAGGCATGATACCCATACAACTCACGCTGCAGGGACTCTACTCCTACCAGGCGAAGCAGACCATCGACTTCACCCGCCTTACCGGTGCCGGCCTGTTCGGCATCTTCGGCATGGTGGGCAGCGGAAAGTCCTCCATCCTCGAGGCGATCACCTTCGCCCTTTACGGTCGTACCGACCGGCTGAACCTGTCGGGTGACAACCGCAACTACAACATGATGAACCTGAAATCGAATGAATTGCTGATCGATTTCATCTTTGAAACAGGTAGTGAGCAGACAGCCTACCGCAGCACCGTCAGAGGGCGTCGCAACAGCAGACGGTTCGACGAGGTGAAGACGCTGGATCGTGCTACCTACAAGAAGGAGGGTAACGCGTGGCTCCCCATCGATCAGGAGCTGCTGGTGGAGGCCATCGGGTTGAGCTACGAGAACTTCAAACGTACCATCATCATTCCACAGGGACAGTTTCAAGAGTTCCTGCAACTGGGTAACAAAGACCGCACGCAGATGTTGAAAGAGCTTTTCAACCTTGAGAAGTACGAGTTCTATTACAAGGTGTTATCGCTGGAGTCCAAAAATATCGCGCAGATGCAACAGCTGAGAGGACAATTACTGCACCTGGGTGTGATAGACCCGGAGCAGGTGAATCTATATCAATCACAACTAAAGGAGCTGGAAGAGGTGATTGGAGCACAGAGCAGGATGCTTGTTACGTATCAGCAAAAAGAAGAGGAGCTGCGGATTTTACAGGAGCTCACACGCAAAAGGAGCGAAGCAGAGAAAGAGCTACGGGTGCTGGAGGAGC
>CAYUQE010000012.1:26629-29741 GCA_964446805.1 uncultured Proteiniphilum sp.
CAGATGAAAACGGTGGAAGAGACGGTTGCGAGGGAAGAGATCCGCTTAAAAACAGGAGCTGACTTTCTTGATAGAGCAACGAGGCAGGCAGAACTTCTAAAAACAGAGAAGCAGCGGCTCGAAAGATTGATAAAAGCAGAACGCAACAAAATCCCCGATCTGACACTTCTCTCTGCCATCAAGAGCTGGCACAGTGAACATAAAAACCTTGGCAAGCTCCTGAGCGATAGTGAGACAGAGATTCAAAAATACGTTCAACAGGAGGAAGAGCTGCTGAGGGAGCGAATCCTCCTTGGGGCTGAGCCGCTCTTTGAAAAAATCCCGCTCGATGCAGCGTATGTGGCCTATGATCGGTGTCTGGAGAAAGAGACGTTAGAGATCAAGGAGCAACAGCGCAAGCTGGCCGAGGAGGAGCACCATCTGCTGGTAAAAGAGCAGTTAAAGAGTTACGCCAATAACCTGGAAGAGGGTAAGCCCTGTCCGCTCTGCGGTTCCACACACCATCCGGAGCGCTATGAGAGTGACGATCACAAGAGGCAGCTGCAGCTTTTTGGAGAAGAGAAAGAGGCACTGGAGCAAAAGCTCGCTCATACAGCATTGCTCAGTAAGCAGATCAGTCTGCTCGAAAGCCGGCATCAGCAAATCCGGCGCAGTCAGACAGAGTGGCATGAAAAGAGCGACATGCTCCTGCAAAAGATCTCGGAGCATGCCCGACAGTTTATCTGGGAGAAGTACCATGAGGAAGATACGCTGAACGCAGCCTTCCTGCAGGCGAAAGAGATGCAGGAGGCACTCTCGGAGCAGGAGGAGTCACTCACAAAAATAACCACACAGCTGGAGCAGGAGGAGGTCCACAGAGAACGTTACCGTTCAGAGCTGGAGAGGATACAGACCTCACTCACGGTGCATGAGACCACGCTCTCCACCCTTGGGAAGCAGCTTGGGTTGGTCACCCCGGAAGCCTATCGTCAAACAGGGACGACAGCAATTGAAGAGGAGAAGAACAGCCTACTACAGGAGCATCAACATATTGAGAAGGTGTACGAGGAAAATAACGCGCTGCTGCAAGTGCACATGCGAAAGAGGGATACCCTGACAGCATCGCTGAAGATCAACAGCAGGGAGCTGGAGCAGGAAGAAGCTGCCATCGACAGACTGCAGAAGCAACTGGATGAAGCACTGGAAAAAAGCTCCTTCCGCGATTTTGAGGAGGTCACTCTGATCCTCTCTGACACGATAGAGCTGGAAGCAGAAAAGAAAAGAGTGGTCATGTATAGCGACCAGCTGCTGCGTTGCAGGTCGGTACTTGAACAACTGCATAAAGAGATTGACGAGAGGGTGTATGATGAGGAAGCATATGGCAAACTGCTCACTTCACTGCACTGAGCGAACAAGTGAAAGTGAAAAACAGGGAACAGGGAGAGATAACCGGGCTGCTCAGGAAGCTACAGGACGATCTGAATAGCATCTCCTCGATTCGTGAGGAGCTGGGAAAACTGGAGGCAAGGGATGAAAACATCAAAACAATGAAGTCGCTCTTCAAGGCAAGCGGCTTTGTAAATTACATCTCCACCGTCTACCTGCACAATCTCTGTAATGCCGCCAACGACCGATTCTTCAGGCTCACACGTCAGCTGCTGAGCCTTGAGATCACTCCTGACAATGCCTTCCAGGTGCGCGATTTCATGAACGACGGCAAGGTGAGGAGCGTAAAGACCCTTTCCGGGGGTCAGACCTTTCAGGCCTCCCTGGCACTGGCGCTCTCATTGGCCGACAATATCCAGCAGATCACCCGCTCAAACCAGAACTTCTTCTTCCTCGACGAAGGCTTCGGCTCGCTCGACAAGGAGTCGCTCGGTGTGGTGTTCGACACGCTGAAGACATTGCGCAGGGAGAACCGCATCGTGGGGGTGATCTCCCATGTGGAGGAGATGCAGCAGGAGATTGAAGCACACCTGCTCATCGAGAACGACCCCGAGAGAGGCAGTATGATCCGCCGCAGCTGGGAGGAGTAATTCACTTCAATAATGTTCTTTCATTATTGTTAGCAACAGGAGAGATGAACTGATCGGGGAAGTACTTCTCGGTTTTCTTCCTATTTTATCTATCTTTACGCACCGGCATAGGATTGAACCTCTGCCATAAAACAGATAGAAACATGAGTATCAACTGGATCCTATTGATTATTGGAGGTGTTTTCGAATCACTGTTCGCACTCAGCCTGGGGAAAATGCAGCATGCATCAGGGAAAGAGTACTGGTTATGGTTGTTTACTTTTCTTGCCTCTGTGAGTCTGAGCATGTTTCTGCTTTTCAAGTCGATGGGAGGTGCACACCCTGTCCCCACCGGCACAGCTTACGCTGTGTGGGCCGGCATAGGTGCCGTGGGAACAGTACTTCTGGGCATTCTTTTTTTTAAAGAACCCGTAACTTTATGGCGCATAATTTTTCTTTCCACACTCATCCTTTCACTTGTGGGGCTACAGCTCACCTCCGCTACTCACCACTGATCACTAACAATTCTCAACCGGTAATCATAAAAAAGAGAGATTTGATTACTTCAGGCAGTTATTTTATTACAGTTTTCTCCACAATGAACATCAATCACCACTTACATTTCAATAAAACAGCGTATAAGGCTCAATAACAGCATCATACTCCTCATGTTCACAACTTGTTGATAAACTGTTTAGAAGTTGTTAATAATTACGCTCCTAAATATTTGCTAATCATTAAAGAGTAATGTTATATTTGCAGACAACATCAACGAAAGATATCAGTACGATAATCGTACAAAAGATACCAGGAGTTCTTTGACATTTTGTACACGACCGGAAGAATTTCATTCAGGAGATGAGCGGACTTGTCTGTTTATTCTCCAAGTTTATGAGATAAAAGCTTTCCCGCTTTCATCAGATAAACTGAATGGTTATTCTATCGCACAAAAAGAATTTGCGACAGCCGGCGTACGCTATTTCGGTGAATGGTAGACCTTCACGGGTTTACTTCTTCTTCCGGAGTGGATACAACAGCTCGTAAAAACGACAGGGATCTTCGGCAAAGTGTTATTCCCGTATCACAAGTATGGGAATTGATCCACGATACCGAATTTG
>CAYUQE010000013.1:0-29442 GCA_964446805.1 uncultured Proteiniphilum sp.
GTTAATAATTGTCTTATTTATGAAAGATGATTCTGTTTTATTCTTTACTCACATTTAAACATTTAGAAATCATGGCAAAATTAAATCCGTACCTCAATTTTGATGGTACATGTGAAGCAGCATTCAATTTTTATAAATCTGTCTTTGGTGGTGAATTCAAAGGCGGCATCATGAAGTTGAAAGATCTGGAGGAGAAAAATCTGGAAGGGATGGTGATAGCCGAAGAGGATCGTGAAAAGGTGATGCATGTCTGCCTGCCTATAGGTGATGAACTGCTGATGGGATCGGACGTGACTTGCGATCAGCGTGGCCTGTTCAAGACAGGTAACAGTAACTATATCAGCGTTACTCCCCACAGTCGTAAAGAGGCAGACCGCCTGTTCAACGAGTTGTCGGCCGGGGGCGTGGTGGAAATGCCGATGGCGGATATGTTCTGGGGCGACTATTTCGGCAGCTTCAAGGACAAATATGATATCTACTGGATGATCAATTTCAACACTGAATACGTGTAAACCCGGGATTTCCATCGCATAAATCACTTTGATCATATGCGAACGGGAACGAGCGCATACAATCAAAAAAGACCCTTCCTTCGCGGTGTTGTGACCCCCCAAAAGTTGGAAAAGAGTATAAATTTAACTTTCGCATGTTCATGCTAAGATGTATATAGCTAAAGATGAGGTCTATAAATGTATTGTTGGGATCCATTGACCTCGGTGAAAGTAAAAAGAGCAGTTGTTTGCAGCGAAGCAAGTTCTGCTCTTTTAGTGACCGAGGGCACAAATGGGTCACAAAACTTTATCAAGTCGAGAATTTAGCTGTATACACAGCATGCGAAATTTGAATTTATAAGTAACTGTTTTTATGCTTTCGGATCGAAGAAAGGATACTCCTTCACTGCCAGAAATTCGTTGTCGAGAAGTGTTTTCTCTTTCCGTGAAAGTGGCTTACCCACGATCTCCTCAATATGATCCACACAAAAGGCAAAGTTACGGAAATCACCCGGAGGTACAATCACATCGGCACCTGTTCTGAAGGTATACTTCAATGCGGCAATCCCCATCTCAGGTTCGCTCACATCAATGGGTTTGACCCACGATTTTGGATAGCTCCTGCGCTCCTCATCGTTCAGCCATCGACGGTGTACCAGTCCTTTCAGGGCAATCACCCCCATGCCGCGACGTTTGGCTTCATCAGCCACACCTGATCCCCATCCTGCCAGCATATCCATCTGCCAGTTGATAGGAAACATCACCGTATCGAAATCATACATCGACATGGCACGCAATGCCTGCACCTGTGAGTGAGCTGAGAAGCCCACCTTGCGGATACGTCCCCGTTGTTTCTCTTTCTCAATCATCTCCATCACACCGTCGGGTGCAAACGCTTTGTCCACATCGTCGGCGGTGGTGAGGCTGTGCAGCTGGTAGAGGTCGAAGTAGTCGGTATGCAGCAAACGCAGCGACTCTTCAAACACTTTCTCTGCTCCCTCACGCATGCGTTCTGTAGTCTTGCATGCGAGGTAGTTCTCTTTGCGGTACGGCTTCAATGAAAGGCCCAGCTTCTCCTGTGCATCACCATAAGAGGGCGCCACATCGAAATAATTGATGCCCCTGTCTAATGCCCAGGCGACATAATTGTTGGAGGCCTCCTGCCCGTCACGCATCGAGACAATACCTCCATACACCACCGGGAACACCTCAAAGCCGGTTTTACCCAGTTTGCGCCTGATGCTCCTATTTGCGGATGTTTCTGTTGTCTCATCTGTTTCTCTAAAAGCTGCGGATACCTTTCCGGTTGCACCGATGACAATGGCTCCGGCAACACTTCGCTGAATGAACTCGCGTTTATCCATATCTTTTTATTTATCTTGCCTCCTACTTTGCTTTTGCAATACGATAAAGTCTGCCTGCATCGGTGACGGCATAGAGTGCACCGTCATTGCCTCTGCCCACATCGCGGAAACGTTGTCCCTCACTCTCCAACAGACGTTCTTCTCCCACCACCTTGTTGTCTTTGATCACAAGCCGGGCGATATGCTTGCTGCTTAAACCGCCGATAAAAAGGTTATTCTCCCATTCGGGTATATCTCCCGAGGTGTAGAATGTCATGCCACTGGGTGACTGGACAGGATCCCAGTAGTAGACAGGTTGCTCCATCCCCTCTTTTTGGGTGATGCCGTCGCCTATGATATCACCATTGTATTCAATACCGTAGGTGATGGTAGGCCAGCCGTAATTGAAACCCGGTTTTATCAGGTTCACCTCATCTCCCCCGCGTGGTCCCATCTCACTCAACCACAGCTCACCGGTCACGGGATGAATATCCAGTCCCTGTGGATTCCTGTGACCGTAACTGTATATCTCTGGCAGTGCTCCTTCTGTGGTCATAAATGGATTGCCGGCAACAGGATGACCCTCGGTGGTGATGTGGAGCACCTTTCCATGGGCGGTATTCAGCTTTTGGGCGTTGGGACGGGTTGCCCTGTCGGACCTTTCACCGGTGGAGACGAAGATATTCCCTTTTTTATCGAAGAGAAGGCGGCTGCCAAAGTGCATGCTGTTGTCGAAGTAGGGTATGGCACGATAAATGACCTGGAAATGCTCCACTTTTTTTTCGTCGTCGGAGAGCCTACCTTTACCCACAGCTGTGAGTGATCCTTGCTGTGTGCGCTCGGCGAAGGTGAAGTAAAGCATCCTGCTTGTTGTAAAATCCGGTGCCGGAGCTACATCAAGCAACCCTCCCTGACCCCTGTCATCAACTTTCGGGAATCCGGTGATGGGTTCACTGAGTGTACCTGAAGTAGTGGCTATACGCAATGATCCCGCCTTTTGTGTGATCAGCAGGCGCCCGTCGGGTATTGAGGTGACTGCCCAGGGGGATGATAACCCTTCAGCGATTACCTCCACTTTGTAAGGAGTGGTTGTCTTCACTCCCGCAATGCGTGTCTGTCCCTCAAAAGCCGGTTTGTAAACGGTGTTGGGTGATTGTGTCTCTACAGGAGGCAGTGACCCTGTAACTGGACCCTGGTCCTGCAAATCTCCCGCTACTCTCTTGCTCTGCTGGTCATCACAGGAGGCAGAAAGAAAGATAAAAGTCGATACAAGGAGGAGTGTATATCTCAAATAATTCATAGAATTGACATGTTAATATTCATACTATGGATGCAATAGAGAGCAACCGATGCCCCTATATGGAAGTATAACAATCACTTATTGTTTATTGTTCGGTACCTCACTCTCAATCCATTTCGACCGGTCGGGAGCATCAGGCGCTGTAACTTGCTTACGGGGCCTGTCCATTAGTTCCTCGAGCAGCACCTCCACAGCCTTTTCTATGGAGGGGTCATTACCACGTGCCAGTTCCTCAGGACGGTCAACCACTTCAATGTCCGGATAGACACCTATACCCTCGATGATCCATTCACCTTTCTCGTCGTAGATGCCAAAGCGGGGCACGGAGATATAACCACCATCTACCAGGCGGGCATTGCCGGAAATGCCTACCAGTCCGCCCCATGTACGGGTGCCGATCAGCTTCCCTTCACCGGTCTTGCGGAAGAAGTAGGGGAAGGCGTCACCACCTGATGACGAGTAACCGTTGATGAGCATCACCTTGGGGCCGTCATGGGCGATACCTGGCGACTTCATCGGTTGCGACAGTCCGTTGCGATGCCAGTAGACCAGCGTGCGTCGGTTGAGCAGGTCGATCATCCTGTCGGGAATGAAGCCCCCACCATTATAACGGTCGTCAATGATCAGTGCCTCCTTGTGGTTATAGGCCAGCATCCCTTTAAATAGCTCCCTGTTTCCTTCGATGGCGGTGTTGGGCACGTGGATATAGCCGATTTTGCCGGCGGAGAGCTTGTCGACCAGGGCACGACGGCTGTTGACCCAGTCGAGGTACCTCAGCTCCTGTTCACTGGTGATGGTCTTCACGGTATAGCTAACGGCGCCCGTGGCGGAAGGCTTGCTGTTGACCGTCAATTCCACATGTCGTCCGCCCATGTTCTCAAGCAGCTCATAGGGGTTCTCACGGGTGGTGAGATCATCACCATTCATGCGAATGATATAGTCCCCCTCCTTCACATTGACACCACTTGCGGTGAGGGGTGAGCGACGGCTCTCGTTCCAGTTTTCACCAGGGTAGATTTTTTTAATCCGATAGCGCCCCGTGGAGAGATCTGCCTCGAGCTCCGCTCCCAGCAGACCGCCATTGATACGTTCCACCCGGTCAATATCACCCCAGTCCACATAAGCATGGCCGGTGTTGGTCTCGCTCACCACCTCGTTGAGGATATAGTCGAGATCGAACCGGCTGGGTACATGCGGCAACAATGCCCCGTACTTCATTTCGATCGCTTTCCAATCCAGTCCATGCATGTTGTTCACATAGAAGTAATCGCGGAATATACGGAAGGCATCCTTGTAGATCTGGTTCCACTCTTTACGCGGATCGATCTTCATGGTGAGGTTGTCCAGATCGATTACTCCATGATCGCTTTTTTGTCCCGGCTGGTTTTTGGCAACGGCATAGTCTGATCCCTTCCGATAGATGAACGATTTACCATCAGCAGCGAGGATGGCACTGGAAGTACCATCCAGTATCTCCTCCGTTTTCTCTTCCTTGATGTTGTAGCGCATGAGCTTGTTGCCCTGACTAAAGATCAGCCCCTCCTCCACGGCACCAATGATGCGGTAACTGTCCGCCTCCATGGGCAACACCTCAATGCGTTGTTGGATATAATTGAGGTCAATCACCACCTTCACCTCCTTGGATGAATCGTTGCTGTCATCTTTCTTTTTGTCAATCTCTACCTCCTTTTTTCCGAGGGGTTCACTATCCTCCTTGTAGGGGGTGAGGGTGGTGCCGTCATCATGTAACGGTAGCGCGAAGATGCGCGTGGCGTTGTTATAGAGGTAGTCGAACTCGAAACTGCTAAAAGCAAGGTTGAATTCACGATTAGAGAGGAAGAAGAGATATTTGCCATCACGACTGAAGACAGGGTTGCCGTCTGAGTAAGTAGCATCGGTTATCTGATGTTTCTCACCTGTGGCGAGATGATAGAGCCATAGTGCCGACTGGTAGTTGGGTGATGGCTTGCTATAGGCTACCCACTCACCGTCGGGTGAGAAGGTGTAATCGTTGATCTCTTCTGCAGTGGCTTCATCAATGATGCGTTGACTGCCGGAGATGATATCCACCAGCCAGAGCTTCATGGTGCGGTCGCTGTAAATAAGGTGGTTGCTGCGTGGCGACCACTCAGCCGTATGCTTCCAGGCAGCAGAGCCTCTGGTGATCTGCCTCGGCAGTGCACCCTCGCTGTTCTCCAACAGGTATAGCTCATACTCACCCGTGGCGTCTGAGTAGTAGGCGATCTGTTTCCCGTCGGGCGACCATGCGGGTGAGAGCTCCCGCACTCCTTGTGTCTGCGTGAGGTTCCGTATCTCACCCTTCTCCACCGGCGCCGAAAAGATATCACCTCGTGCTTCAAAGAGTGCTCTCTTGCCGGTTGGCGAGAGGGTGAAGCTGCCGATGAATGCTTTCACATTCTTGTAATAGGGTTGCAGGTTGGGGTTGTCGTACAGGATGTTGATGGAGATCTTATTGTTGTTGCCCGAAGTGAGATCGAGCAGGTAGAGCTGACCGCCGTTCTCGTAAACCAGTCTGCCATTGTCGCCCGAGGGCCACATCACATCGAAATCGGCATGATGGGTCACCTGCACCTCTTCACCACTCTGCAGGTCGTGACGCCAGATATTGAGACGCGTGTCCCGGTCGGAGGCGTAGTAGATATAGTCACCCTCCCACACCGGCCACTGGTCGCTGCCGGCCCAGTGAGTGAGCTGCTTCGCCTTGTTGCGGGCGAGGTCATAGCTCCAGAGCTCTGTGGCACGTCCTCCTTTATATCGTTTCCAGGTACGGAACTCACGGTCTACCGGAGTGAAGCATAGCTGCTTTCCGTCGGGAGAGAAGGTGGCGAACCCGCCGTTCACGATGGGGAGGGGTTCCTCAAACCCGCCATCAATGCTGATGGTGAAGTAACGACCATTACGGTCACCAAAGCTGGTGCGGTTTGCACGAAAGAGGATGCGGCGGCTGTCAGGGGTCCAGTCGAGCACTACATGGTCGTACCCACCCCTTGGAGGCATCTCGCCTACAGCGTTGTAGAAGGTGAGCTGCCGTGCTGTACCCCCTTCGGAGGGCATCACCCATAGCTGTCTGCTACCCGAATATTCGGCAGAGAAGGCGATCCACTTTCCGTCGGGTGAGATCTTTGGAAACAGCTCTATACCGCTGTGCGATGTAATCCTTTTGGCGGTGCCGCCGGCAGCTGCTACCGTCCAGATATCTCCGGCATAGACAAAGGTGATCAGGTCACCGTTGATATCGGGATAACGCATCATCCGTGCGTCATCAATGGCGGCAGCCTGTAACACGGTGAGGCCTGCAACAAGAAGAAAGATCAATTTTTTCATCAGATGGTTCTATTTCCGTTCTTCAGAGGCAGCTGTATAGAATCACGCGGGTCACCTCACCGGTCACATTTTGATTCTCACCATAGGCCGCATCCCGCTCGTTGAAGCGGCGGGCGATCGTTTCGATGGTCTCCTTGCCGATACCCTCTTCCGACAGCCGTGTGGTCAGTCCCAGTGAACGGTAGAAGGCTTCGGTCATCTCTATCGCCTTCTCTGCACGTTCATCTTCAGATCCTTCAGTGATGCCGAAAATACGTTCACCATACTGCAACAGCTTATCCTTTTTTTGTTCTTTCAGTACCCTCATTGTTGCCGGCATCACTATGGCCAGTGAGTGACCGTGGGTAGTGCCATGCAACGCTGTGAGCTCGTGCCCTATCTGATGGGTGGCCCAGTCCTGGGTGATGCCCATGCGGATGAAATCATTCAATGCCAGCGTTGCCGAGAGCATGTAATCGGCCATCAGGTTGTAGTTTCGCGGATCTTTCTTTATCTTCGGTGCAATCTCCTTTACCGAAAGCAGGACCCCTTCGGCCCAGCGGTCCATCAGGCGCGACTCTCCTGCTATTGTGAGGTACTGTTCCAACACATGTGTGTACGCATCAGCCAGGCCGCAGGCGATCTGATGGTCGGAGAGTGAATAGGTCACCTCCGGGTCGAGGATCGAGAACTCCGGATAATTGCCAAAGAAGCCATATTTCTCCTGTGTCTCCGCTCTGGAGATGACAGCCGCTCCGTTCATCTCCGAGCCGGTGGCGGGGACGGTCATCACCGAAGCGAAGGGGATCTGTTTTTCAGCCACCACACCCTTCACAATGGCCCACGCATCCTGCTCTGAGGCAATACCTGCAGCAATGAGCTTGGTGCCATCGAGTACCGAACCACCACCCACGGCGAGAAGATAAGTGATATTGTTCTCCTTGCCTGTCTGGATGGCTCTCCTGAGGGTCTCCACGTGCGGGTTGGCTTCAATACCCCAAAACTCGACATAATTGCGTCCTCTCAGAGCTTCTTTTACCTGATCATAGATGCCATTTCTTGTTATACTGCCCCCACCGAAGGTGAGCATCAAGTTAATATTTTCGGGCAGCAGCTCCGATAATTTCGCAATTTGCCCTTTTCCGAATACCAGTTTGGTCGGATTCTGAAAGATAAAGTTCTTCATTCTTTTTTATTATCTGATTATTTTATGGTTTCTGTTTGTTATCTTTGAACATCCACAAATATTAATTGTTCATCATTCAGGATGGAAAGTGAACAGGCATCAATTCGTATACAAAAGCTGGATGAATCTATCTATCCCAAGTTCAGGGGTAAGGTCCTCCATTTGTACCTTCATGCCTTCACCACGGGTGCGTATGCACAGTATATAAACCCTGAGCGCGCAGAGAGCACCCTTGATGAGCTGGTGCGCAGAGGCTTCGGGAGGATGGCTTTCATGGACGACCGGCTGGTGGGGCTGCTACTTTGCCATCCCTTAACGTACGACAGGGATTTTCCGGCTGGTGACTTTCCCCATATCCCGGTGGCGAAGAGTATCTATATCTCGGAAGTGATGGTACATGCCGATGATCGGGGTAAAGGGATTGCTTCGATGATGATCGGCGACCTGCTGATCTCTCTTCCCGAAACCTTTACCGATGCCGTCATCCGCGTGTGGGAGAAGAACGAACCCGCTTTATCGCTTTACAGGAAGCTGGGCTTTGTACCATTTTATTTCCTCACACAGCTGAAACACCATACGCCTGAAGAGACGTTCGAGATGAAGAAGATCTACCTGCACAAGATCCTGCTCCACGGGGAAGATAGTCTATTGAGAAAAAACAACAGTATCGAGTAACATTCACAGTGTAAAAAAATATTTCAATCATGATCAAAGAGTTAATCACTAGAACAATCGATTTGGGCGCAGGGTCGGCAGAAGAGAAGCGTCAGCAGATACGTGACTATTTTCTGAAAACATGGACGATAGACGAACATTTATATAGTCAGCTGAAAGCGGACGAGGTGTTTTATCATCGCGGTGATCCGTTGCGGCACATCATCCTTTTTTATCTGGGCCATACGGCCGTATTTTTCATCAACAAGCTCTATCTCGCAAAGCTCATTGAGCGGCATCTCAACCCGTTGTTTGAATCTACATTTGCCATTGGTGTGGATGAGATGAGCTGGGATGATCTGGATAACAACCACTACGACTGGCCACCTGTCTCTGAGGTGAAAGCCTACCGTGATGAAGCAAAGAAGTTGATCCTCAGTGTGATCGACAATGCGCCGCTGGTAATGCCGATCAACTGGGAGAGCCCTTTCTGGATTGTGATGATGGGGATTGAGCACGAACGCATACACCTGGAGACATCTTCGGTACTTATTCGTCAGCTGCCGCTCGATCTTGTGCGACCTGACCTGTTCGGTGAGCGATGTCCCACAGCGGGCGAGGCACCGAAGAATGAACTTATTCCTGTAGCGGGAGCGTTGATGAGTTTAGGGAAACCATTCCATCATCCGCTCTACGGATGGGATAATGAATACGGGAAACATGAAGAGGAGGTTGCCGGTTTCAGCGCTTCCAAATATTTGACCTCCAACGGTGAGTTTCTGGAGTTTGTGGAGGATAAGGGCTATGAAACGGAAAGCTACTGGACTGCGGAGGGATGGCACTGGTGTAACTTCAAAGAAGCATCGATGCCCCTTTTCTGGCGCAAAGAGGAGGATGGTTATAGGCTGAGGCTGGTGGCCGAAGAGATCGCGATGCCCTGGAACTGGCCGGTGGAGGTGAACTACCTCGAAGCAAAAGCTTTCTGTAACTGGAAGAGCGCCAAAACAGGCAAAAATTTCCGACTCCCTACGGAGGCGGAGTGGTATCGCCTGCACCAAGCGGCAAAGCTGACCGAGGTGACGGCGTGGGAGCAGGCTCCGGGCAACATTAACCTGGAATATTTCACGTCACCCTGTCCGGTGGATACCTTTGATCAGGGCGGTTTCTTTGATGTGATCGGTAATGTATGGCAGTGGACCGAGACACCTATCACCGGTTACCCCGGCTTCAGGGTCCATCCCATGTATGATGATTTCTCCACACCCACCTTCGATGGCAAGCACAACCTCATGAAGGGAGGCTCATGGATCTCTACGGGCAATGAGGCCACCATCCACGCCCGTTATGCTTTTCGCAGACATTTCTACCAGCATGCGGGGTTTCGCTATATCGAGTCGGATGCTCCACTCCATATTCAACAGGCCGATTATGTGACGGAGGAGGATGTCACCCTCTCCTGTGAGACCAACTGGGGGGATGCTTTCACTACTGATCCAATCTTTGCGAAGCAACTGGCGAAGCTGGTCGTTGAACTGTTACCGGAGAATGCCGGGGCACGTATTCTTGATCTCAATGCCGATACAGGACGACTGGCTTTTGAACTGGCAAGGAGCTACATTGATGTGACGGCACTCGATTTCACTGCACGCATGATACGCGTACCCATTCAATTACAGGAGCAGGGATATGTACGTTACACGATGAAGGATGAGGGTGAGCTTGTTTTCTACCGGGATGTGGTGTTGTCCGATCATGGTCTCTCGGCGACGAAAGCGCATGTCCTTTTCATGCAGGCCGATGCGATGAACCTGAAACCCAACTATGCAGGTTACGACCTGATCATCGCCCCCCGCCTCCTGGAGGAGCTGAGTGACCCGTTACTGTTCCTGTCAGCCATTCATGCACGGCTGAATGAGAATGGTTTTCTGCTGCTGGCGTCAGACTACGAATGGGATGTTGTGAAGACTCCTCGTGATAAATGGCCCGGAGGGTTTAAGAAGGATGGTGAGCCAGTGACATCGCTCGACGGGATCAGTGAGGTGCTGGCACCTCATTTCGATCTATGCCGTCAACCGCAGGATCTTCCTTTATCGCTTAAAAAGTCTACCCGCACCACCGAAAAACGAGCGGTGCAGGTGACAGTGTGGAAGAAGAGAGGTTAATTATTCATTAAACCAGCGGGTGAGCGCGTTGAAAACATTCTCGACTTCGTTTCTCTTTCTCACTTTTTTATTTTTAGAAGGGACAAGCACCCTGAGACCCTTGTGAATGATCTTCACGTTGATATCCTTGCCGGTTTGCACCGGCTCACCGTCCACATGCATCAGCCCTGCCTGGGCACGTTTGATCATCAGCTCACGCGTGATAAGGGTGGTCATCTTGCTGTTCTTGTCGATGTTTTTCGTGAAGAGCTGCAACGTTGTCTGGGGTATCTCCAGTGCATTGAGCGGTTTAAGGATCGAGACATTCATCTTGCCGTCATCCATGCTCGCCCCCGGTGCGATGTAAGCCTCATTGCCATACTGGGAGGCATTGGCGCATGTAAGCACAAAAGCACGTTCTGTGATGGTACCCTCATCGTGGGTGATCTCATACTCCTCCGACTTGAAATCAACGGCACTTTCCAGGATGTTCCTCACATAGCCCAGAGGACCCCGTTTCTTCTCCTCTGCAAATTTGTCGCTGATAAAAGCATCGAATCCGAAACCGCAGGTACAGAAAAAGATATGGTCGTTAGCTACACCATAATCAATGGTGCGGCTGTAACCTTTAAGGATGATGTCGATGGCTTTCTCGGCATCCATAGGGATGTTGAGTTCTCGGGCCAGCCCGTTGCCGGAGCCGAAAGGGATGATGCCGAGCGTGGTGTCGGTGTTGACCAGCACTTTGGCTACCTCGTTCACTGTGCCATCACCACCGGCAGTGAGCACATAGTGGAACTTTTTCTTCACTGCTTCCCTGGCAATCTCGGTGGCATGGTCGGGATAGCCTGTGATACGGATGATCACGTCAAATTGAGTCTGATCGAATGCGGCAGCGACCTCCTCCGGAATGTTCTTCTTGGATTCCGTGCCCGATACTGGGTTGATGATAAGGCACACTTTTTCTTTTTTCATAGGCGATAACAGCTATTTTTAATAGAACAATCGTCGCTACCTTTTTGTTTTAACCCTTTATATTTGTCGCTTCATCCATTGTTGCTTACTTTTGCACACAAAAAACAGGTGTGGCTTATGTTGAAACCCGACAGCTTGATCTTTGATATGGATGGTACCCTTTGGGATAATGTGGATACGTATGTAATCTCCTGGAACAACGGATTACAAAGAAGAGGTTATCTCAAACAGGTCTCCCGCGATAATATACTGGGACTCATGGGTAAGGAAGCCCGTGTGATGCTCCAGTCGATCCTTCCCGGGGCCACAACCAATGAGCAGGATCTCTTATTCGATGCAGTTATTGAAGAATATCAGAAGCTGCTTGATGATATGAACCCGTTTATTTATGAAGAGGTGCAAACAGGCTTGCAGCAGCTGTCGGAGAGATATCCTCTTTTTCTTCTCAGTAACTGCGAGGAGGGGGGACTGGTAAATTTCATGCATCATACAAAGACAACACCTCTTTTCCTTGATTATATGGAACATGGAATGAATCAGCAACCCAAACACCACAACCTGCGGTTGCTGATGGAGAAGCATGGATTGAAAGCACCTGTCTACATAGGTGATACCGATGCTGACAGCTATCAGTCGATGCTGGCAGGGGTACCCTTTATTTTCGTGTCGTACGGTTTTGGTGTGACGGACAACTATATGCTCAAGTTTGACTCCTTTACCGCGTTGAAAAGCTATTTTCTGAACCAATAAAGAAACAATGAAACCCACTTTTGTTTTAACGGTCATTGTTGTTTATTTCTCCCTGCTGATGCTTGTCTCCTGGCTTACAAGCAGGAAAAGCGCAGGCAATGATGCGTTCTTTCGCGCCAATAAGTCGTCCAAATGGTATATCGTAGCCATCGCCATGATTGGTACATCGATCTCCGGTGTCACCTTTGTTTCTGTGCCTGGCATGGTGAGAAACATGGACATGACCTATATGCAGATGGTGTTTGGCTTCTTTTTCGGATACCTGGTGATAGCCTACATCCTGCTGCCTCTCTATTACCGGTTGAATCTTACTACCATTTACGGCTATCTGGATCAACGTTACGGACCTAAATCCTACAAGACAGGTGCCTGGTTCTTTCTGCTGTCGAAAATTATTGGGGCCGCAGCCCGACTTTATCTGGTGGCGTTCATCCTGCAAAAGCTGGTGTTTGATGCATGGGGAGTGCCTTTCGTGGTGACGGTGGTGGGCATCATCCTTGTCATCTGGCTCTACAGTCATAAGAGCGGCATCAAGACGATTATATGGACCGACTGGCTGCAAACACTGCTTTTCATCTCCGCACTGGTACTGATTGTATGGCAGACAGCTGTGAAAATGGGGTTGAACCCTGCCGAGGTAGTGCAGACAATAAAAGAGAGCCCTCATTCACGCATTTTTGTTTTTGATGACTGGCACAGTACGCAGCATTTCTTTAAACAGTTTTTCAGTGGTATGTTCATCACCATCGTCATGACCGGTCTCGATCAGGACCAGATGCAGAAGAACCTGACCATCCGCACGTTGAAAGATGCACAGAAGAACGTGGTCTCCTACGGGTTTGCATTTGCTCCCATCAACTTTCTCTTTCTCTGCCTGGGTGTACTCCTGATTGTGTTTGCCGAACAGAACGGTATCGCCCTGCCTGCCATATCGGATAATATCTTGCCATTGATCGCAAGTGATTATCTCGGCTCAGTGGTGTTTGGCATTTTCGTGGTGGGTATCGTCGCAGCTGCATTCTCCAGTGCCGATTCAGCGCTCACGGCGCTCACGACCTCCTTCTGCGTGGATATCCTGGATATGAAGGCGACGACCCAATCAGAGGTGCAGGCGAAAAAGGATGTACACACGCGACGAACGGTGCATGTGGCTATCAGCATTGTTTTCGTGCTGATAATCATGCTCATTGAGGCGATAGGTTCCGACAGCATCATCAATGCTATTTACAAGCTTGCATCCTACACCTACGGACCCTTACTGGGGCTCTATGTTTTCGGCCTCTACACCCGCGTGAAACCGGTGGACCGCTATGTACCCTTTGTGGCTATCGTGGCCCCACTGCTCTGTTTTGTCTTTGAGTTCGCGTTGAAACAACTTGTAGGTTATCAGGTAGGTTATGAGTTGCTGCTGTTGAATGGCCTGATCACCGGAGCAGGTCTCTGGATCATCACCCTCAGAAAAAAACATAATAAATAGAACATATGATAATTCAATCTGCCGAATTCATTATTAGTAATACCGATTACCGTTTGTGTCCGAACGACGGGAAGAAGGAGTATGCTTTCATCGGTCGCTCCAACGTTGGTAAGTCGTCGTTGATCAACATGCTCACCGGCCGTAAAGGGCTGGCACTTACATCCTCCACACCGGGAAAGACGATGCTGATCAACCATTTTCTGATCAACAACGAGTGGTACCTGGTGGATCTACCCGGTTACGGCTACGCCCGCAGGGGGAAAGAGGGAAGAGACAAGATCAGGATCATCATTGAAGATTACATCATGGAGCGGGAGGCGATGGTGAACCTCTTCGTGCTGATCGATTCACGTCACGAGCCGCAGAAGATTGATCTGGAGTTCATGGAGTGGCTTGGTGAGAACGATGTTCCCTTTACCATTGTCTTCACCAAAGGGGACAAGCAGGCGGGGGGACGCCTGCAGATGAACGTCAATGCCTATAAGGAGACGCTTTTGGAGACATGGGAAGAGCTGCCACCCATCTTTGTCACCTCGGCTGAGAAGGGGCAGGGCAGGGAGGAACTGCTCGATTTTATTGAAGGGATCAATAAGACGATTTAGGAGTGCTGGCCGAAAGAGCTGCCCACAATATCGAGGAGCTCATTGGTGATTGATTGTTGCCGTAGCTTGTTGTATTCAAGCGTCAGCTCGTCAGTGAGCTCTTCGGCATTGTCGGTAGCCAGCTGCATTGCAGTCATGCGGGCGGCATGTTCTGAGGTGATTGCATCAAGATGGGCTGTGAAGAGCTTCATCTTCAATACCTTGGGTATTAATAGTGAGATCAGAGTGATCCTGTCCGGTTCAACAATGTAATCGGTTGCCTGTTTTTCATCCGCTACGCCCTGCAGTTCTATGGGTAGAAACGGCTCATGGATCAACTCCTGCGACCCCTTGTTTTTAAAATGATGATAGATAAGTTCCACACGGTCTACCTCACCACGGCAGTACATCTCCATCAGCACCTCGGCCAGACGCTTCGTTGCTTCATAGGTCTGTTTGTCGGCAAGATCTTTGTACTCTTCATGCTGGCTCAACGCCATTTTTCCGGCTGCTTTTGCCAACTTCTCACCCAACGGGTAGAGGAGGATGTTCTCTTGACCCAGTGATTGGTAGCTCTCCACCACCTCCTTCACCCTGTCGATGACATTCGTGTTATAACGCCCCGCCAAGCCTGTGTTGGAGGCAAAGGCGACAATGGCTACACGCTTGACAGCCCGTGCCTCCGTGAAGGTTGTTTCAATCCTCTCTTCCTGATTCAGGAACAGTTGCAGTAGCTTGGTCAACTTCTGCGCATAACGAAGGAGGTTCTGGTTCGTGCGCTGCACTTTCTGCAACCTTGCCGAGGAGACCATCATCATGGCAGATGTGATCTTTTGTGTGGAGCGCACCGACTGAATCCTGCTCTTTATTTCTTTGAGTTGTGCCATGATCTTACTGATTCATTGCCCTGATGGTGTCTGCAGCTACTGTCTCAATGATGCTGCACATCTCGTCGTTAATAATCCCCTCTTTCAGTTGGTCAAGCAGATCGTGACGATGAGTAAGCTCCATCGTTGCAAGGAACATTTGCTCAAATCGGAACACTTTCTCCAGCGGAAGATCTTTCAATAAACCCCGTGTACCGCAATAGAGGATGGCGATCTGATGTTCCACACACATGGGGGTGTGTACGGGTTGAATGAGCAGCTGCTCATTCTTCTGTCCTTTATCGATAGCCATGGCAGTCACAGCATCCATATCACCACCAAACTTCGTGAAGGCTGCCAGTTCCTGGTATTGTGCCTGGTCCATCTTCAGCGTGCCGGCGACCTTCTTCATTGCTTTTATCTGGGCGTTGCCCCCAACGCGGGAGACGGAGATACCCACATTGATGGCGGGGCGTATCCCCTTGTTGTAGAGGTCTGCCTCCAGGAAGATCTGCCCGTCGGTGATGGAGATGACGTTGGTAGGGATGTAAGCCGACACATCACCTGCCTGCGTCTCGATGATGGGCAGGGCGGTGAGGGAACCACCTCCTTTTACCTTCTTCCTGATGCTCTCGGGTAGATCGTTCATCATCACGGCCACTTCCTCCTGTGAGATGATGTTGGCAGCTCTCTCCAACAAGCGGGAGTGAAGATAAAAGATGTCCCCCGGATAAGCCTCACGTCCTGAGGGACGACGCAGTATAAGTGATACTTCGCGATAGGCTACCGCCTGCTTTGAGAGGTCGTCGTACACAACAAGGGCATGCCTGCCCGTATCCCGAAAAAACTCGCCCACGGCAGCACCGGCGAAGGGGGCGATATAGCGTATGGCAGCAGAGTCCGACCCGTTGGATGCGATGACAATCGTATAATCCATGGCTCCTCCGTCAGTAAGCGTTTTCACGATGGACGCCACCGACGACCCTTTTTGTCCTACCGCCACATAAATGCAATAGACTGGATCTCCCTTCTCGTAGTTGGTACGCTGGTTGAGGATGGCATCGATGGCGATACTGGTCTTGCCGGTCTGCCGGTCACCAATGATCAGCTCACGCTGGCCCCGTCCGATGGGTATCATGGCGTCGACAGCTTTCAAACCGGTCTGCAGTGGTCTCTTCACCGGCTGGCGAAACACCACGCCGGGCGCCTTGCGCTCCAGCGGCATCTCCGACAGCTCCCCCGTCAGGGGTCCTTTCCCATCAAGTGGCTCACCAATGGGTGAGATGACCCGGCCGAGCATGCTCTCACCCACATAGATGGATGCTACGCGCCCTGTACGTTTCACGATGAATCCCTCTTTGATATCACTGGAGCTACCCAGCAGGATGGCACCCACATTATCCTCCTCGAGGTTCATCACGATTGCCTGCATGCCATTGTCGAATTCAAGAAGCTCATTCGACTCGGCATTACGTAACCCGAAGATGCGTACCACACCGTCGCTGACACTGATAACCACCCCTGTCTCTTCGAACTTCACATGGGTGTCAATTCCTTTGAGTTGCATCCGTAACACCTCAGAAACCTCACTTATTTTGATTGCATTATCCGCCATGTAGTACCTTCCTCATTTTCATTTTCAATTGTTCAATCCTCCTTTATATGCAGGATCACACTCGTCAGGCGAACCTGCTTTTGATCCGGGTGAGCTCACCCGAGATGCTGGCATCCCACCTGAAACCGTCAAGATTCAATACAAATCCGCCAATGATGGCTGGGTCAACCACACTCTCCACCTCCAGCTCTCCACCCACAATCTTTTCAATGCGGGTGGTTAACTGTTGCGCTTTCTCCTTGCCCATATCAACAGCAGTAATCAGCTTCCCGTACTGAATATGGAACTTCTCCCTATAAAGCTCGACATAACGCAGGGCAATATAGAGGAGATGCTCCTGCCTTTCATTCCGCAGAATGAGGGTAAGCATCTTGCTGAACGACGAGGGCAGACTACCTCCACAGGCTGTTGTAATGACAGCTCTCTTCTCGGAGGTGGAGATAGACTGATTCTGAATGGCATAGCGTAATTCAGTCACTTCCAGATAAATCTCCGACAAGAGTTTCATCTTTTCATAGACCTCCTCCTGTTCTCCCATTTCGGCTGCATATTCGAGGAGAGCTCTGGCATAACGTGTAGAAATCAGTCCGCTGTTCATTTGATTCACGATTTTGAAATCTCAATCTCATCCAGCAGACGATCGATCATCTGCATCTGCTTATCCTTACTGTTGAGTGTGTCGCGCAGGATTTTCTCCGCCAGAGACAGTGACAACAGCGAAACCTCCTCACGCAGCTGGTGCATGGCTTCCTCTTTCTCTGTACGTATCTGTTCACGGGCGGCAGCAATCAGCTTGTCTGCTTCCTTTGCAGCCTCTTCCCTGGCGTGCACCATCATCTTCTCCTTAAGCTTCGATGTCTCCTTCAGCTGACGCTGCTGTTCTTTACGGGTTTCGGCCAGCAGTGCTTCACCCTCCTTTTTTACCAGGGCCAGTTCCTCGTGTGCTTCCCGTGCTGCAAGAAGGGATGCATCGATATAGTTCTTTCGTTTCTCCACCGATGAGAGAATGATTGGAAACCCGTATCTTACCAGTATTAGCAGCACGATACCGAATGAAAGTGCCATCCAGAACAGCAGTCCCGGTTCAGGTGTCAGTAACGACATAGTATCAATGTATTAGAGAATAAAACCACTCACAACGATTGCGAACAAGGCGACCCCTTCGATCAGGGCGGCTGAGATGATCATCGTGGTGCGAATGTCGGAGGCTGCCTCAGGCTGACGGGCAATACCGTCCACGGCCGACTGGCCTATCTTCCCAATTCCCACACCGGCGGCAATTGCCGCCAATCCTATTCCTAAAGCTGCACCCAGTGTACCTATATCGCCACCGGTGACTTGTAATAATACGAAAAGTAAATCCATTCTCTTTTTTTTTATGTGTAAATAACTTGTTTCTCTTACTTGTTGATGTGAATAGCCTCCGGGCCTTTATTTTTATTTTCCTCCCTGTTTCTCACCCGTGCAAGACCGATGAAGACCGCAGAGAGAAGTGTGAATACATAAGCCTGGATAAAGGCCACCAGCAGCTCCACAAAATAGATGAAAATCATGAAAATCACGGAAACGGCTGTCATGGATGTGTTGATGGTGCTGCCGAGGCTCACCGTCATGAAAATGATGGTGGTGAGTCCCAGCACAATCGCATGCCCTGCCATGATATTTGCAAAGAGACGGATCATCAAAGCAAAAGGTTTGGTAAACAGACTCACGAACTCGATGGCCGGCATAATGGGCAGCGGCACCTTCAGCCATAACGGCACATCGGGCCAGAAAATTTCCCTGAAGTAGGCTTTCGTTCCTGTGAGGTTCACCACCAGGAAAGTGGTGACAGCCAGCACGAGAGTCACGGCAATATTGCCGGTAGTGTTGGCTCCACCCGGGAAAAAGGGGACCAGCCCCAGCAGGTTATTGATAAAGATAAAGAAGAATATCGTCAACAGAAAAGAGGTGTAATGTTGATAGTCTTTACCCACAGCAGGTTTGATCACATCATCACAGATCATCCGAATGAAGAGTTCCATCATCCCCACAAATCCTCCCTGGCCCTCCATCGGTTTTCTTTTCATCACACGGGCTACCCCCAACACCATCAGGATGAGCACAAATGAACTCAATAGAAGTGAGCATGCATTTCTCGTCATTGAGAGGTCGAGAGGACGCGACACCACTCCAGAAGTAGCTGTCTCCACAATCTTTCCCTTGTAGCTGCTCTCGGCTGATATCCTGAAACCGTTGAAGGATGAACCGTGGCTTACTCTGTCTGAAAGGAAAAAGTGCCATCCGGAGGTCTTGCTGTAAAGAATTACCGGCAACGGAAGTGTGATATCCCATTGGCCATTATTTACAATCTGCCAATCGTATGAATCAGACAGATGATCCAGGATGAGTTCTTTCACATTCAGCTCCTCCTGCATAGGACTATTTTCTTGTGCAGTAACGCTGATGGATGCATAAAACAACATCATCAGCACCAGCAGACCATATTTTTCTATCTTTTGCCTCATTGATCGATGCGTTCTCTTGGCGGTTTATGTTGATCTCCCTTGTATTTTATATATCTCTCCATCCTCAGATAGATATAGGTCTCCCATAACAGGTTGATGAGATAGAAGACGATGAAGACGATGGCGAAACTACGGATATTGGGCTTGTCTATAAGCCAGTAGATGAGGATGAGTATGAAGGAGACAAATATCTTGATCATACGCATGAGCATATAGAGGTTTACCACTTCTGCCGGCTTGTTGAGCGATGTGTGTCTGAACTTCCAGATGAAGATGAGCCCCATCAGATAGAAGAAGAGCGGGATAACGATGTAGCTTCTCACCAGCAGATAGGGGAAGAACAGTTTTAGCATCAACCACATTCCTGTACCGGTGATAAGGAGCATCGCGGTATGAAAAATAAAAAAATATCTTGTCAGCTTCTGCATAAGATAAAATGATAACTGTGTAAGAAAAGGAACCCTTTGAATCCTTTTTATTTTCCTTTCACCGAATCGATACAGACAGTGATCCTGTTGTTGTATACTTCAACAAATCCATCCTCTACTTCCATTGCCCTGTTGCGCCCGTCAGCCATAAAGGAGAGAATGCCTTTCGTGAGCGACGATATAAGCGGTGCATGGTTCTTTAGTATCTGAAATGAACCCAGTGTGCCGGGGAGCGTGACAGCGTCTACCTCACCGCTGAAGAATGTGGACTCGGGCGTGATGATTTCCAGTTTCATTGTTTTTCCTCTCTTCTGTTCGAATAGCTATACGCTCTCATCACTTTTCACTTTCTACTTTCCTGCTCTGTTCCATCAGACTATCCCCTTTCTCAATGGCCTCAGCAATAGTGCCCACATTCATAAAGGCTGCTTCAGGATATTGATCCAGTTCACCGTTGAGGATCATACTGAACCCTTTCACGGTCTCTTCAATCGATACCATCACACCGGGTTGCCCTGTATATTGCTCTGCCATATGAAAAGGTTGTGAAAGGAAACGCTGTACTTTGCGGGCACGATGTACCGTGAGGCGATCTTCGTCGGTGATCTCCTCCATGCCGAGGATAGAGATGATGTCCTGCAGCTCATTGTATCGTTGGAGGATCTGTTTCACCCGCATGGCGGTATGGTAATGTGCTTCACCCACGATCTGGGGATCGAGGATGCGTGACGATGACTCCAGCGGGTCGACCGCGGGGTAGATCCCCAGGGAGGCGATCTTGCGGCTGAGGACGGTGGAGGCGTCGAGGTAGCTGAAGGTGGTGGCCGGTGCCGGGTCGGTGAGATCGTCGGCGGGTACATATACTGCCTGTACCGAGGTGATGGAGCCGTACTTGGTGGAGGCGATACGTTCCTGGAGCGCACCCATCTCGGAGGCGAGCGTCGGCTGGTAGCCCACTGCCGAAGGCATACGTCCCAGTAGTGCTGATACTTCGGATCCTGCCTGCACAAAACGAAAAATATTATCAATAAAGAAGAGCGTGTCACTGCCTTCACCACCCGCATCACGGAACGACTCGGCTACGGCCAGTCCTGTGAGGGCAACCGACAAACGGGCGCCCGGAGGTTCGTTCATCTGACCGAAGACCAGTGTGGCCTGCGATTTTTTCACCTCCTCATAGTCTACTTTTGAAAGGTCCCAGTGCCCTGATTCCATCTCTTTCTTAAATTCTTCCCCATACCTGATGACACCTGACGAGATCATTTCCCGTAGCAGATCATTCCCCTCACGGGTACGTTCACCCACACCGGCAAAAATGGAATAACCGTTGTGTCCCTTGGCAATATTATTGATGAGCTCCATGATGATGACCGTTTTGCCTACCCCCGCCCCGCCGAAGAGGCCTATCTTCCCTCCCTTAAGGTAGGGCTGCAACAGGTCGATCACCTTGATACCGGTAGTAAGAATCTCCTCGGTAGTGGTGAGGTCCTCGAACCGGGGGGCTTCCTTGTGAATGGGATATTGATCCTCACGACTTAGTTTCGATAGTCCGTCGATCGGTCTGCCGATGACATTGAGAAGCCTCCCTTTGATCTGTTCTCCTACAGGTACACTGATGGGTCGTCCCAACGACTTGACGGAAAGACCGCGGCTTAGTCCGTCGGTGCTCTCCATTGCCACGGTTCGCACGATATTCTCTCCGATATGCTGTTGTACCTCCAGGAAAACCTCTTCTCCTTCAGCACGCTTTACTATAAGGGCATCGTGAATGGATGGCATTCTGATCTCCAGTGATTCGGAAATATCAAAGCGCACATCCACAACGGGTCCAATGATCTGGGAAATGTGTCCTCTTAATATAGTCATTGATGTGTAGAAATATAAAAATGTAAGCCCGCATTGCCTGCAGACCCATCACAAAGATACTAAAATTAAAGAGGAAAAAGGAGAATTATACTTTATTAGCAATGGTTACCAAAGAGCCACAAGCGAGACTTGAACTCGCGACCTACGCGTTACGAATGCGTTACTCTACCAACTGAGCTATTGTGGCGTTAAGAGAGTGCAAAAGTAAAAAAAAATATCGATATCGCCCAATCTGTTTCCGCTTTTTATCATAATAAAAAACGGGTGGCTAAATGGCCACCCGTTTTGATAAGTTGGAGATTGACGCTCTTATTTCTTCACTTCCAATTGTTTTTTGTTTTGCTGGTTGCGCATGAACAGGTAGGCTACGGGTGAGGCGACGAACAAACTGGTCACCGTTCCAACGACCACACCGATAAGCATGGCGAATACGAAGCTTCTCACTGCATCACCACCGAAGAAGAGAATACAGATGATTACCAGGATCGTACTTAACCCTGTATTGATGGTACGTGCCAGTGTGGCGTTCATGGAGTCGTTGAACAACGCTCTCAGGCCTCGCTTGGGATAGAGTTGCATGTATTCACGCACACGGTCGAACACCACCACCTTGTCATTGATAGAGTACCCTACAATGGTGAGGATGGCAGCCACGAACGTCTGGTCAATCTCCATGGAGAAGGGCATCACCTTCCATAACAGGGAGTAGAGACCGATCACGGCAAAGGCGTCGATACCCAGTGCAGCCACCGTACCCAGTGAAAACGACCAGTTGCGGAAGCGGAACAGGATGTAGAGCCCCATACATATAAGTGCGAATATCAGTGCCAGGAAGGCGTTTCTGATCATGTCCTCGGCAATGCTGGGTCCCACCTTCTGTGAACTTTGGATATGAGCATCGATCGTTTGTCCCGGAGTGATGTATTCCTGCAGTCCCTTACCCAACAGATCACGCAGATCCTCTTCGATGGTATCATTATCCTCTTCAATCATATGATTGGTTGAGATACGTACCTGATTGCTCGATCCGATGGTGATGACACGTACCGACTCACCAAAGTAGGGAGTCAGTGAATTTTGTACATCTCCGGTACTTACGGGCTGATCGAAGCGAACGATATAGTTGCGTCCACCTGAGAAGTCAATACCCACGTTCATTCCGATAGCGATGAGAGAGAGAATGCTGATGATGACAAAGGCGCCGATAATCACCAGGATCTTCTTGCTATTGTGAATGAAGTCGAAATTATATTCCTTGAAAATAGCCCTTGAAAAGGCAGTATTAAAATCAAGATGGAGCCATTTGCCTTTGGCAAGACGGTTTTCATACACCATACGTGTGATGAAGACCGCTGTAAGGAAGGAGGCGGTGATACCAATGATCAGGGTGATGGCAAAACCCCTGATGGCTCCTGCACCAAACAGGGCCAGAATGATACCGGTGATGATCGTCGTCAGGTTTGAGTCGAAAATGGCGGAGAAGGCGTTCTTGTACCCGTCTTCCACAGCACGTCGCAATGTCTTGCCTGCTGCCAGCTCCTCCTTGATACGCTCATTGATCAGTACGTTTGCATCTACTGCCATGGCAAGTGAGAGGATCATACCCGCAATACCGGGGAGGGTGAGCACCGCCTGGAAGGCTGCAAGGGCACCTAATGTGAAGAAGAAGTTAAGCAACAATGCCGAGTTGATCACCAGGCCCGGAATTACACCGTAGAGCAGCATGGTGAAGATAAACAATACCGCCAATGCTATCATGAAAGAGATAAATCCGTCGTTGATCGCTTCCTGTCCCAGTGAGGGACCCACCACATCTTCCTGCACGATACGTACGCCAGCCTGCATCTTGCCCGACTTGAGCACGTTCTCCAAGTCCTGTGCCTCCTGCGGCGTGAAATTACCTGTGATGGAAGAGCGACCACCATCGATACGTCCGTTGACCGTGGGTGCCGAATAGACGGAACCATCCAGCACAATGGCGATGGAGTTTCCTATTTCGGTGCCGGTGATGGTAGACCAGCGGCTGGCACCCGTAGAGTTCATGGACATGGTCACCTCCCAGGCCGATCCCTGTTGTCCCTGGTCGGCACGTGCATTGGTGATCACATCTCCCTCAAGAGCCGGTCCCCGCTTGCTGCCGTCACCCTTGAGGGCGAAAAGCTGGAAATAGGTATCACGCTGATCAATGGGCTTGAATCCCCATTTAAAGCGTACATCCGCAGGAAAAATATCTTTGTAGCGATTCAACAGATAGTTGATGGCTGCAGTATCAAGTTTTGAAGCAGTACCCACCATTGGTCCGCCTGCACCACTCATCGCAAAATAGGGTTCATTGAAATATTCAACAAAACTTTTGTCAATAACGATCTTCTCCTCCTCTTCCATTATTGGTACTGAGAGGGGTGCAGCCAGCGTGAGTGAATCTTGTGCAACCTCGGTTACAGCGCTGGTGTCAGTGAGTTCAGTTCTCTTAGCCATCGCATACTCACCTGACCGGGAGTTCATTTCATTGAAGAAGGTGCCCAGCTGGTTGACATTGTAGGTCTTCCAGAATTCCAGGTTGGCACTTCCCTGCAGGAGGTTACGTACACGTTCCGGCTCGGTGATGCCAGGCAGTTCTACCAGTATGCGTTCTGCACGGTCTAACTTTTGTATGTTTGGAGCAACCACACCGAAACGGTCAATACGGGTTGCAAGTACATTGAATGAATTGTCGGCTACACTGGTGAGCTCATTGCGTAAGATCGCAATTACATCACTGTTGGACATAGTAGGGCTCACCCTTTCACTCATCGTTACACTATAAATGTTGGCCAGCTTTCCCTCCGGATTAATCCTTTCATAGTTTTGCTGGAAAAGCGAGATGAAGTCAGACGAACTGCCCCGGCGGTTTTGAATGATGGTCTCCCTCAATGCCTGATTGAACTGGGGATCATCGGTGTTTGCAAGCGAGTTGAGTACTTGTGCTGCATCGATCTCGAGAACCACGTTCATACCACCTTTCAGGTCAAGACCTAAGCCGATCTCTTTTTCACGGATCTGCTTAAGTGTGTAATTAAGATAGACTTTCTCGGTGGATAATGAATCAAGATAATGATTCTTCAGGGCTAAGTCTCCATTGGCGTATTGATCCGCTTTCTTGTTGTACTGTCTTCCCACTACAGTGAAGGAGAGATAGAACAAACAGATAGCTGTCAGGATAATACTGAAAACTTTAATAAATCCTTTGTTTTGCATTTCAATATTACTTTTTTATTTACAATTTATTCAATAAAATTTAATCGTTTTTTTGTGAAATCACCCCAACCAGGTTATTGCATGTTTTTCCAATGTGACGAAAACATTCTTTTTCAGGTTACTGACCGATATTCACGTGTAAAAAAATTAAGGTGCATATCATGCCCCTTGTTTTGAGCGTGCAAATATACGTTTTTTTTATCTTTTTAAGAACAATATCGCCGGATAATTTTCTGCAATCTCATCCGGCGACATTAAAATGAGGGACACTCCCCGATAACCAGTTGACTGATAACTCAGCGTTGTGGATTATTCAATGAACCCCCTGTTTTTTAACAGATATAAAGGGTTTGGTTCAGCCCCTCGAAATTTCTTGTACAGCTCCATTGGGTCTTCCGTGTTACCTTTCGAGAGCACATGATCGCGGAACAGTGTAGCCGTTTCCTGATCGAAGATACCTTTCTCAGCAAACGCCTGAAAAGCATCGGCATCGAGCACTTCAGACCATAGGTAACTGTAATAGCCAGATGCATAGCCTTCGGGGCTGCTGAAGATATGGGAGTAGTAGGTGCTTTTATACCGTGGTATGATTTCATCGATCATGCCGATCTTTTTCATCGATGCTGTTTCAAATGCGTTTACATCGTACTCCTGTTTTGATGTCTGGGTGTGATAATCCATGTCGAGCAACGCTGCCGCCACAAACTCGGCAGTGGTGAAGCCCATGTTGAACTTGCCCGCAGCCTCGATTTTTTCAACCAGTGCATCAGGAATCACCTCTCCTGATTCAAAATGCTTTGCATACATTTTCAACACCTCGGGTTTAAAAGCCCAGTGTTCCATGATCTGGGAAGGAAGCTCCACAAAGTCGCGCGCAACGCTGGTGCCCGATAATCCGCTATAGGTTACTTTCGACAGCATCCCGTGAAGTGCATGTCCGAATTCATGGAAGAGTGTTTCCACATCATCCAGCGAAAGAAGTGAAGGGGTGTCGGCCAGGGGCTTGGTGAAGTTACCCACGTTGTAGATGATGGGCCTGATATCTTCTCCATTTCTGGTTGTCTGCTTGCGGAAACTGCTCATCCATGCACCCGCGCGCTTGCTGGCACGGGGGAAGTAATCGGTGTAGAAAAGTGAAACATGTGAACCGTCAGCATCGGTCACCTCATACACTTCCACCTCGGGATGGTAGAGAGGAATATTGTCCAATTTCTTGAAATTGAGTCCGTAGAGTTTGTTTGCAACCATAAATACTCCTTCACGCACATTCTCCATCTTGAAATAGGGTCGCAGCTCTTCTTCATTGAGTGCATATTTTTCCTGGCGAAGTTTCTCGGTGTAATACCACCAGTCCCATGATGCCAGTTTGAAGTCGCCTCCTTCATTGTCGATAAGTCTCTGCAGCTCTGCAGCTTCCTTCGTTACCTGCGGAAGAGCATACTGCCACACATCATTCAACAGCTTATACACATTTTCCTTGTTCTTGGCCATTCGGTCATCCAGTGCATAATGGGCAAATGATTCGAATCCCAGCAGTTTGGAGCGTTCAAGGCGCAGATTCACAATCTGGTTGATCAGTGCTTTGTTATCGAACTCGGTATCATTGTTGGCACGCATGTACATCGCCTTGTACAGTTTTTCACGCAGGTTACGGTTGTTGGCATATTGCAGGAAAGGAATCCAGCTTGGCTTGTGCAGGGTGAAAATCCATTTGCCCTCTTTCCCTGCTGCACTCGCAGCTTCAGCTGCTGCACTGACCACGCTCTGCGGCAGGCCGGCAAGATCTTCTTCATTGTCAATGACCAGCGTGTAGTTGTTGGTCTCTGCCAGCACGTTATTGTTGAACTGAATCGTCAGTGCTGATAGTTGTTTGTTGATCTCACGAAGCGTTCCTTTATCGGTTTCGTTGAGCATAATGCCGGAACGGACAAAATCCTTGTAATAGACCTCCAGCAAACGGTATTGTTCGGGAGTGAGATTGTGGGACGAAGCATTGTCGTACACTGATTTTATCCGCTCAAACAGTTGTTCATTCAGGTTGATGTTGTCACTGTGCGTGGTGAGCCGGGGCGACATCTCTGACTTGATTTTCTGCATCTCCTCGTTGGTGTCGGTGCCTTCCAGCCCGAAGAATACAGCCGATACACGATTCAGTACTGATCCACTGTTGTCGAGTGCCAAGATAGTATTCTCAAAATTGGCCGGTTCAGGATTATTGACGATCGAGTCAATTTCCGCCGCTTGTTGCTCCATCCCTGCTTCGAATGCAGGAACATAATCATCCACGTTGATCTTGTCGAATGGTGGTACTCCGAAAGGTGTATCAAACTCGGTCAGGAAGATAGCCCCCTTTTCAGCTGCCTTTTCACTCTTGGTACACGCAACTAATACCATAAATGCAATTGAGATTAAAAAAAGTTTTTTCATTCAATATAAAATTTTTTGACTAATTTATTGTTCTATGTTCTGTTGTTCTTCTACTGACTAAGTTGCAAAGTTAATCATTTTTCCTTTTTCATAAAGTATAATCAACACAAAATCAAGTAGAAATTGCTTGTTATCCGGTCTCCTCACTTGTACCTCCGCTATGTAAATGTTAAATCTGTAAATATTATCCGGTTTTCGTTTGCTGTTTAAAAATTACAGCTTACATTTGTGATATCAAATTAATATCATTATAAATTTATTATTATGGGAACAAAAGAATTCAATTTTAAGGGTTTAAAACTAAACGGATTTTTGATGCTTTTCATGTTGCTGTTCATGTTGGGTGCATGTGCCTGGCTTTTCTCGCTGGGTTTCTGGGGGATAATAGGCGGTATCGTGCTCTCACTCCTCTGGTTCATATTTTTGTTCGGTTTTGCCAAACTGGAACCCAATGAAGCGATCGTAATGATCTTTTTCGGGAGATACAACGGGGTGTTAAAGGAGACAGGATTCTTTTGGGTGCATCCCTTTATGACGAAAAAGAAGCTATCCATGCGTGCACGCAACCTGAACGTGAATCCGATAAAAGTGAACGATAAGGTGGGTAATCCGGTATTGATCGGATTGGTGCTGGTATGGAAACTGAAAGATACCTATAAGTCGATGTTCGAAATTGATGCACAGACGTTGGCTTCAACGAAAGAGGGTACTGTGGTCTACAACGTCTCCAAACAGATGAATGCTTTCGAGAACTTCGTGGCAGTACAGAGTGATGCTGCCCTGAGACAGGTCGCCGGTCTCTATGCTTACGATAACAATGTGGTCTCGGATAATGAACAGACGTTGCGGTCGGGTGGGGAGGAGATCAATGAAGAGATGCTGAAGGAGCTTAACATCCGTCTTGAGATGGCCGGGATCGAGGTTGTGGAAGCACGCATCAACTATCTGGCGTATGCACCGGAAATTGCAGCGGTGATGCTTCGTCGCCAGCAGGCTGAAGCCATCATCTCGGCCCGCGAGAAAATTGTGGAGGGAGCCGTGACCATGGTAAAGATGGCGCTGGATCGTATTGAGGATGAAAATATCGTCACACTTGACAGTGATAAGAAGGCAGCGATGGTGAGCAACCTGCTCGTGGTACTTTGTGCCGATGAAGCGGCACAGCCGGTATTGAATACCGGGTCGCTGTACCAGTAGAATAATTAACAACCAAAGGAGAGATTGATGCCGAAGAAAGAGAAAACAACCAGGAATTTCGCGTTGCGACTCGATTCGGAGACGATGGGGGCTATTGAGAAATGGGCTGCCGATGAATTCCGCAGCGTGAATGGACAGATACAGTGGATACTGGATCAGGCGCTCAAGAAAAATGGACGTTTGAAGCAATGATATTAACATCTTAAACCGGCTGAATTACAGCCGGTTTTTTCTTTATTTTTATTTAACTATCAAAACTCGTTTATTAACTATATAATATAGTTGTACAACGAAGAATATTAGTTATGTTTGTAGCATCAATCAATAAAGATTTAAAAAAGATGAAAGAGTTAACAGCCAGAGAAGAAGAGGTGATGCGTTATTTTTGGGATAATGAAGCACTTTTCGTGAAACAACTCGTGGAGATGTATCCCGATCCCAAACCGCATTTCAATACACTCTCCACCTATGTCCGTTCCTTGGAAGAAAAAGGTTTTCTGTTCCACGAATCTTTCGGTACCACCTATCGTTACTACAAGGTTGTCAGTGAAGAGGCTTATCGTAACGGCACGTTGAAGAATGTGGTGAAGAAGTATTTCGAAAATTCTTATCTGAGTGTGGTCTCATCATTTATAAAGGAACAGAAACTCTCCGTGAATGAAGTGAGAAAAATGCTGGATGAAGTGGAGAAGTTGAACAATAAAAAGTAAGAGCCATGGAACCATTTCTTTATTTCCTTCTGCAGGCATCTGTGGTGATGATGCTATTTTATGCTTTCTACAAACTGTTTTTCGGTAAAAACACGTTTCATCACATCAATCGTTTTTTACTGTTATTGATAGCGGTTATGGCAACAGTACTTCCTTTTTTTCGTTTCAAACTTATCCCGGAGATAATAAAAAAAACCGTAGTCGAGAATCTTCCGATGGACTTTTCAACTATTCCTGTGGTGGAGATGTCCGGACTCTACGGCTCCCGGGCAGCAATACACAAGGATAGTTATAATGTCGCCATAGGAGTAAACGCATCGTGATAAAAGATCAGGGTGCGTTGCTCTTTTTTGGCTTTGTCCAGAAA
>CAYUQE010000014.1:0-29178 GCA_964446805.1 uncultured Proteiniphilum sp.
TAGAAAGCAAATTGCTTCCTCGTTTGGACGAGGGTTCGACTCCCTCCAGCTCCACAGAATACTATCATTATCGGGTATAAGCCTGTAAATATTTAATTTACAGGCTTATCTATTTTAAAGAATCTGGATGGACAAGCAACCATTCCATTCAGAAAGATGCTTTCTAGTGAGTGGTTCATAATTATAACAACATTGTGTATGGTTTCAGTGGATGGTTTAGCGGTTGAGTTCGGAGGAACGACCCTTTTTTCGGATGTTTCTTTTGTGATCAATCCCAAAGACAGGATTGCGCTGATGGGCAAGAACGGTGCGGGTAAATCAACCCTGTTGAAGATCCTCGCCGGCGTGCGCACTCCTTCCCGCGGTAGGGTCTCCGCACCCAAGGATTTCAACATCGCTTATTTGCCACAGCATATCAAGACGGAGGATAGCCTGACTGTTTTCGAGGAGACGGCCAGGGCTTTTACCCATTTACAGGCAATGGAAAGTAGCATAGCGCACCTGAACGAGCAATTGACCCTACGGACAGACTACGATAGTGACAGCTACATGCAATTGATAGAGGAAGTGTCGGCATTGAGTGAGAAATTCTACAGTATTGAGGATACCAATATCGATGCACATATTGAGAAAACACTCTTCGGCCTGGGTTTTGAAAGAGATGATTTCAACCGTGCCACCTCCGAATTCAGCGGAGGATGGCGGATGCGTATTGAGCTGGCAAAGATACTGTTGCAAAATCCCGACGTGATCCTGCTCGATGAACCGACCAATCATCTTGACATCGACTCAGTGCAGTGGTTTGAGGATTTCCTCGTGCAGAGTGCCAAGGCAGTAGTGTTGATATCACACGACCGTGCCTTTGTGGATCAGGTAACCACCCGTACCATCGAAGTGACCATGGGCAAGATTTACGATTATAAGGCTACTTACTCTCATTACCTTACACTCCGTCAGGAACGACGTGAACAACAACAGAAGCAGGCTGAAGAGCAACAAAAGATGATTGCCGACACGCAGGAGTTTATCGAACGTTTCAAGGGCACCTATTCTAAGACACTGCAGGTACAATCACGGGTAAAGATGCTGGAAAAGCTGCAGCTCATTGAAGTGGATGAGGTTGATACATCCGCCTTGCGGTTAAGGTTTCCACCTTCACCCCGATCAGGGAGCTATCCCGTGATAGCCGACAATGTAGGGAAAAAATATGGGGAGAAAAATGTATTCTCCAACGCCAGCTTTACCCTCGAACGGGGACAAAAAGTGGCATTTGTGGGACGTAACGGCGAGGGGAAATCGACCATGGTGAAATGTATCATGAGCGAAATCGACCATGAGGGCATACTTACATTGGGTCATAACGTGAAGATCGGTTATTTTGCTCAGAATCAGGCTTCGC
This sequence comes from uncultured Proteiniphilum sp., assembly GCA_964446805.1. Taxonomy (GTDB): domain Bacteria; phylum Bacteroidota; class Bacteroidia; order Bacteroidales; family Dysgonomonadaceae; genus Proteiniphilum. Next base: position 1,400 of record CAYUQE010000014.1, read on the forward strand.
TGCTCGATGAAGAGCTCACTGTCTTCCAGACGATTGATGACATCGCGGTGGGTGACATCCGCACGAAGATACGGGATATACTGGGTGCATTCATGTTTGGAAGGAACGATATTGATAAAAAGGTGAAGGTGCTCTCGGGAGGTGAGCGTACCCGGCTGGCAATGATCAAGCTGCTGCTCGAGCCGGTGAACCTGTTGATCCTTGATGAACCTACCAATCACCTCGATATGCGCACAAAAGATATCCTGAAGCAGGCACTGACCGATTTTGACGGGACAGTGATCGTGGTGTCACACGATCGTGATTTCCTGGATGGTCTTGTCACGAAAATATATGAATTCGGACAAGGGAAAGTGAATGAACACCTGGAAGATATCTATGGTTTCCTTGCTAAAAAGAAAATGGAATACCTGCGAGAGATTGAGAGCAAAAGCAATAAATGCACATAAAAAAACGCAGATTATTTCCGCGTTCCTGATTGTTCGAGTTCGTTTGGGTGTTTATCTTCTGGAGTTACCACCCTGGCCGCTTCTGAAATTGGACACCTCTTTCTGAATGAAGGTTCTTTCTGCCTGCTGTGCCTTGAACAATTTCTCAGGGGTGAGTACCTTTTCAAATCTTGAAGCGTATTCTTTATCCAGCGCCGCCTCCTTGAGCTTCACATCGACATCGTCTTCCAGCATCCTTCTATATTCCTCATCGGTGATATTGCTGTTGTCCTTGATTCTTTGTGCTTTGTCTCTATGGCGTTTGTGAAGGTCGAATTTTTTCTTCGTCAACTCGGTGCTAAGTGGAAAATAGTTGTTGGCTTCATTCTGAGTAAGTCCTGCTTCCTTCTTTACAAACTCCATCTTCCTTTTCTCGAAATCTGCCATATCCATTTTTTTGTTCTGGCCAGAGAGGGTGGAGAGCTGTATTGGTAGTAACAGGAGATACAAAATCAATATAATACTTATTCTCATAGCAAGTTTTCTAATAAAGATGTACGATACTTTTAGTTCAAATAGTAGTGATTATACATATAATCATAATAACCGTCATCGATGATCTGTTCTTCGAGGTACTCAAAGAACTCCTCTTCAGTTATCTGTACTCTGGACCAGTAATTGTCAGCCTGGGTTGATCCTGTCAATGTTTGCCGAGTAGCTGTTTCTCCGGTTCCCCTATTATTTTCCCCGTTATCACGGGTGAGAAACTGAATGGTGATATAAAAGCCAATAAACATGGCTGCCATGTAAACCCACGGTTTCACCTTATCCCATATGGATACGGTGTGAGGCTTAACGATCTCCTTTTCAGGCAGTCGCCTCATTATTTCTTCATTGAATTGCGCGAAATAATTTTCGGGTACTTTAAAAGGATATTTACTCTTTTCAATCTCTTCCAATTTGCTGAATTTAGTTTTCATACCTTTCCTTTTTTTGCGCTCTACTCTTGCATAGACATGATGAAGGGTAAAAGGTTTAATTGAGTTCACCTAAGAACTTTTCAATTTTCTTCACCGCATGATGATAGGATGCTTTCAGTGCTCCCACAGAGGTGCCGAGGATGTCGGACATCTCTTCATATTTCATCTCCTCGAAGTATTTCATCTGAAAAACAAGACGCTGCTTTTCAGGGAGCGTGACAATTGCTCTCTGTAAAAGAACTTGTGCTTCATCCCCGTCGAAGTACTCATCACTTTCGAGCGTGTTAATCAGAAATGAGTCATCAGTGTCGATGGAGATATGGTGCTGGCTCCGTTTCTTGTTCAGGAAGGTGATACTTTCATTGATGGCAATACGGTACAACCAGGTGGTTAGTTTGGCATCGCCCCTGAAGTTCTCCAGGTTGGTCCATGCCTTGATAAATACATCCTGCAGAATATCGTTGGCATCATCATGTGAAAGCACCATCTTTCGTATCTGCCAGTATAGTCTTTCGCTGTATTCAGATACAAGACGGGCAAACCCTTCTCTTCTTGTGCCGTGGTTGCGTAGTTGTTCCAGTAACAGTTCCTCGTTGTTCATTTCCATAAATGTGGAATTCAGCACAAAGGTATAGGTTTTATTTAACTATTGAGTCAGATATTGTCTCCATTTTCGAACCAATTCACAAAATTGGAGGCAGAGACCCTGTTTTGTTGCCACCACTCCATGGATTGAGGATAATAGGAGACGCTGATGTATCGGCAGAAAGTATCGTAAAATGTAGACTCTTTGATATGGGTGAAAAACGGAATATAAAATGTCCAGAAAATACCCTCTCTGGTTTCTTTGCTCTCTTTCTCCAGTACGTTCATCATCTCCCTGTTTACCGATTTGAACTGGGTGTATTCATCCTCCTCTGCAGGGGTGATTCTTAATGAGTCAAGCGTATTGGTGATGACGTCATAAACAATCTTACGATTCAATCCTTCCTCGGTACTCAAGGGAGGAACGTCACTGCTCAACAGTGTACTGTCGGGCAGATCTCGCATCATCTGCTGTTGAATAAATGATCGTTTCACCGGTGCTGATTTCTTTTTGATACGCATAGTAAGAAGCATCTCTTCAAACGCATTTTTTGATCGTTTACTGTCGGGTTCCAATAGCAGGAACATTTGAAAAGAGAGCACGCTCTGAACCCATAACCCTTTGTCATTTAACAGGTATGCGTATAAAAGAAACGCACCGCTATGTGTTTTGTCAAGGTCAATGGCTTTTTTTACATGATTGAATGCCTTCTCAGCATCTCCTTTCTTGTAATAGTTGAGTGACATATTAAAATGAAGCAGGTACTCATCTCCATTCTCCTTCAATCCATCCTGCAGTAGTTTGATCGCTTCGTCAGTTCGGTCCATCTCAACAAGGGCTTCGCTCTTCACGGCATAGGCACCCGAAGAGAGCTGCTTATCATTTGACTTGATCACAATGGTGCTGTATTTTACGGCATTCTTAAAATCCTGCAGTGCAAGATATGACAATGATGATTCGTAGATTGCTTGCATACTTTTTGGTTCATGCTTCAGCGCCTCATTATATTTTTCGATGGCTTCTTTAAATTTACCATCATCATGCAATGTCACTCCTTCCTGAATGAGTCTTTGTGCCTCTGGCTGCTGTGCGTGCAGAAGTATTGAAAATGAGGCTAATATGAAAGTGATAAGTAAGATTGTTTTCTTCATTGTAATCGGTGCATGAACGTTTTTAAACGTGGAAAGCAATACTTTTGTGTCAGAAAGATGCTTTGTATAAAAACGCTGATATTCTTTTGATGGCTAAAAGTAAATAAAAAAATGGAATCTTCAGTTTGAATTGAGATAAATAGGGCTATTTGTAACACTTATAAACACTATACAGTCATTATTAAATGGTTTTTTACATTCTTCGAAAGAAAATATTGTATTACTTTTGTCCCGACAAGTTGAAGTGATGTAGCAGATTGAGAGACATTTTTCAAGATGATTACAACACACTTCACTCACAACCAAATCATTATCAAATATCAGATGCAATACATTCAAGTTCAGTTCCACTCATTTCCTTTCACAGAGATCATTGCAGACATACTTGCCGCACAACTGGCTGATATTGGGTTCGAAACATTCGTGGCACTGGATGATGTGCTGGAAGCTTATGTTCCTGCAACACTGTTCTCACCGGAAAAAATTGATGCCCTTCTCTCCAGCTTTCCCATGAAAGCTGAGATCAACTGGATTTCTCAGGTGATGGAGGACAAAAACTGGAACGAAGAGTGGGAGAAGCACTTTTTCGAGCCGATAGTGATAGATGATGTATGCTGCATTCACAGTTCTTTTCATCTTTTGGAAGGAACCTATGACTATCGCATCCTTATTGATCCGAAGATGGCATTCGGTACGGGACATCATCAAACCACCGGGCTGATACTGAAGGAGATCCTCTCGATGGAGCTACGTCAGAAAGCGGTGCTCGACATGGGATGCGGTACGGCGGTGCTGGCGATACTTGCCTCGATGAGAGGGGCTTCACCCATTACAGCCATCGATATCGATGAGTGGGCCTATAACAATGCGCTCGAAAATGTGCAGTTGAACAGGGCAGAGCATATCCGTGTGCTGATGGGTGGCGCAGAGCTACTGGGTGAGGAGACCTACGATGTGATCTTTGCCAACATCAACAGAAATATTCTTTTAAGAGATATACCATCTTACAGCCATGTGTTGAACAAGCATGGTGTGATCATCATGAGTGGATTCTATAAGGAAGATCTCACTCCCATACGATTGAAAAGTGAAGAAGAGGGTCTTACATTCAGCCATTTTACTGAAATGGATCAGTGGGTAGCAGTCACATTTGTGAAGTGATTTCTTTTGTTTCCATAAAATAAGCGCTACCTTTGTACCACTTTTTTATTCACAATTTTAGGTTATTCAAAAAATGGAATGGTTTGTTGAATTAATTACCGGGTCGGGTATAGCTCATTCGATATTGGTACTGGCTCTGGTTATTTCTATCGGGTTGCTGTTGGGGAAAATAAAGATCTTCGGCATCTCCCTTGGTACCACATGGATACTCTTTTTCGGTATCTTCCTCGGACATCTGGGGCTCGAGATTGATCACAACGTATTGCATTTTCTGAAAGAGTTTGGTCTTATTCTTTTTATCTTTTCAATAGGGATGCAGGTGGGACCAAGCTTCTTCTCATCGTTCAAACAGGGTGGCATCACGCTCAACCTGCTTGCCTCGGGTGTAGTGCTTCTGGGTGTGATCACGACTGTTGTGATCCATCTTATCACTGGTGTACCCATTGCAACCATGGTGGGTATCTTGTCGGGAGCAGTCACCAACACCCCCGGACTGGGAGCTGCACAGCAGACCTACACCGATATTACTGGTGGTCTGGATCCCAACATCGCTACCGCCTATGCAGTGGCCTATCCCCTTGGGGTTGTGGGTATCATCATGAGCTTCATCCTGTTCCGTTATATTTTCAGCATCAATTTCGCCAAAGAGAACAGCATCCTTGATGAGCAGGATCAATCGAAGATGTCCGAAGCGCATATGTTCTCACTGCAGGTGATGAACCCCTCCATCTTCGGGAAAAACATAAAGGATATCAAGCAACTGATCGAGAAGGAATTTGTCATCTCCAGGGTGTTGCACTCCCGTACGGGAACGTTGGCTGTGCCACAGACAAACACACCATTGAATGAGAATGACAAGGTGCTCGTTGTCTCCAACCTGAAGAATATTGAGATGATCGAAGCATTGATAGGCAAGCGTCTCGACATGAACAGGGAGGAGTGGAACAAGCTCGATTCTCAGCTTATCTCCCGCAGGATCTCCATCACTAAATCAGAGATCAATGGTCGTTCTATTGGTAGCTTGCGCCTGAGAAACCTCTTCGGCATCAACATCACACGTGTGAACCGTGCGGGTGTGGATCTGATAGCCGACTCAAGGCTGCATCTGCAGATTGGTGACCGTGTGACGGTGGTGGGTGCCGAAGAGGATATTGCCAACGTGGAGAAGTTCCTGGGTAATTCAATGAAACGCCTGAGAGAACCCAACCTCATCTCCATATTTATCGGTATAGCTTTGGGGGTATTGGTGGGGAGCATACCGTTCATGTTTCCCGGTATACCACAGCCGGTGAAGCTTGGTCTCGCGGGAGGGCCCCTGATTGTGGCCATCCTGCTCAGTAAGTTCGGTCCCAAATACAAGCTGGTCACTTACACTACCATGAGTGCCAACCTGATGTTGCGCGAGATCGGCATTGCCATCTTCCTTGCCTGCGTGGGATTGGGTGCCGGAGGAAATTTCGTGGAGACAGTGATGAATGGAGGGTATATATGGATAGGCTACGGGGTGATCATTACTGTGGTTCCACTACTGATCATAGGTTTTATTGGCAGGAAAGGATGTAAACTTAACTATTTCACGTTGATGGGACTCCTTGCGGGAAGCATGACCGATCCACCCGCATTGTCCTATGCCAATTCATCTGCCGGAAACGATATTCCCTCCGTGAGTTATGCCACCGTATACCCGTTGACCATGTTTCTAAGAGTGATTACGGCGCAATTGCTGATCCTTATCTTCCTGTAACTGAATTGTTAGAATAACATGCACACCTCATACACATTCGCAATCGTTTGCACTGGAATCTGAACAAAAGATCCATCACTTAAGCCAGTGCGTTTATAAAACGTTGTAGATTTGCTCTTCATCTGCAATAATTTAATACGCACATCAATAGGGAGATACTTTTCTCCTTTGGATGGACATAACGAAAGGATCTGAATGGCTCTTCTAACGTTTCAACTTAACTACCATACGACCTGGGGACAGCAAGTCTTCCTCTGTGGGTCCACACCTGAACTGGGACAACTCGACGAGTCCAGGGCTATCATGCTCTCAAACGACGGTGACAGCTGGTTTACGGATGTAGAGATAGCGCTGGCGGTCGCAACCGACATTGAATATTCCTATTTCATCCGGCAGGGTAACACCATTATTCGTCGTGAATGGGGTAACCGCAGACGGATACGCATCCACAAGGTGAAGCGAGATTTCCTGATTCAGGACCACTGGAAAGATAAACCCTATCACACCTATCTCTACTCCTCAGTTTTCACCGATAGCATTTTCTTCCATAAGAAAGATGCCTATCCTTCGCCCAATTATGCTCAAGCAGTACTGTTGAACGTTCTTTGTCCCTATGTGAGCAGGGAGCAGCATCTGGTTGTCAGCGGCGAGTGTGAAGCACTGGGAGGGTGGGATTTGAAAAAAGCCATCCCTCTAACCTGTGTGGCTGATGGAGAGTGGCAGATTGTACTGGATGCGAGAAAGCTTCCCCCGTCGACTTCCTATAAGTTTGTTATCGTAGACAGTAAAAACGGAGAAGCAGTTCACTGGGAGGATGGCGGTGACAGGATTCTTCTTGCGGAAAAGGCACACCTTCATACATCTTTCTTCGTGGAGATGGCATTGCACTATCAGTATCATCATTTCACCTTCAAGGGTACGGGCACAGCCATACCGCTGTTTTCCATCAAGACCGACGAGAGTTTTGGCGTGGGTGATTTCGCTGATCTTCGTAAAATGATCGACTGGGCCTCACTTACCTACCAGCAGCTGATACAATTGCTGCCTGTGAATGATACCACATCCTCCAAAACATGGCGTGATTCCTACCCCTACAGCGCCATCAGCATTTATGCGCTTCATCCTGTCTACCTGGGCTGCAGGGATTTCCCATTGAAAAATAGAAGCAGATATGAGAGGTACATCCACGAAGCGGAACAATTGAACCGATTGTCTGCACTTGATTATGAGAAAGTGTTGAAACTGAAGAGTGACTACAGCCACGAACTGTTTTTGCAGGATGGAGATACCGTGCTCGCTTCTGACGAATACATCACCTTTTTTGAGAAAAACAGATCATGGCTTTTCCCCTATGCCTGTTATTGCTATTTACGTGACAAGCATCACAGCGCCAACTTCAGGGAGTGGGGTGAGTTTAACAACTACGATAAAGAGCGGCTGGAGCGGATGACGGAGGTTTATCCGGAGGTGAATGTGATATTAAGGTATTGGTATTTTGTGCAATTTCTGCTGCATAAACAGTTCTCAGGGGTGAAGAGGTATGCACATGATAAAGGAGTCACACTCAAGGGAGATATTCCCATCGGTATTAACCGTGACAGCATCGATGCCTGGACCTCGCCTCATCTGTTTAATATGGAGACCCAAAGTGGCGCACCTCCCGACGACTTCTCCTTCTTTGGCCAGAACTGGGGATTCCCCACGTACAACTGGCAGGCAATGGAAGAGGATGGGTATGCCTGGTGGATCAGCCGTTTCCGCAAGATGGCGGATTATTTTGATGCTTATCGCATTGATCATATCCTGGGCTTCTTCCGCATATGGGAGATACCCCTTCATGCTGTGCAGGGTATGCTAGGCTACTTTAGTCCGGCACTGCCTTACTGGTCAGAGGAGATCAACAGGGCAGGCATTCCTTTTGATGAGGAGCGAATGGTAAAACCATTTATCCATGAGTCCTTCCTGACAGATCTTTTCGGTGAATATACCGAAGAGGTGAAAAACAATTACCTTGATATCTCAGGATGGCAGCAGTTCCGTTTGAATTCATGCTGTGATACACAACAAAAGATCAAACATCTTTTCAATGGATCCAGTGATGAGAAGAGCAGGCGCATCTGCGACGGCCTCTACGCACTTTGTGCAGAGGTGCTTTTTGTCAGGGATCCCCACGATCAACATCGCTTTCACCCTCGCATCACAGCGCAATACACCTATTCGTACCGTTTTCTGGATGATCGGGTGAAAGAGGCTTACAACCGCCTCTATAATGAGTTCTTTTATCATCGCCATAATTACTTCTGGCGTGAACAGGCAATGAAAAAGTTGCCCGTACTCATCTCTTCCACCAGCATGCTGGTTTGTGGTGAAGATCTGGGCATGGTTCCCGACTGTGTGCCCTCGGTGTTGCATGAGCTGCAGATGTTGAGTCTGGAGATTCAACGTATGCCCAAAGATCCAAAGGTAATGTTTACCGATCTGCTTACGCTGCCTTATCATGCTGTGTGTACCACCTCCACGCATGATATGTCACCCATTCGTGCTTGGTGGGCCGAGAACAGAGCGGTGACACAACGGTATTTCAACGATCAGCTGCATCGCGAGGGTGAAGCACCGGAAGAGTGCGGCAGGGAGCTATGCAGGGAGATCATCTACAATCATCTGCAATCGTCTGCCATGTGGGTTATCCTTCCCTGGCAAGACTGGTTATCGTTGGATGAGCGATTACGTAACCCGGATGCAGGAGCAGAACGCATCAATATTCCGGCAAATCCCGAGCATTACTGGAATTACCGGATGCATCTCTCACTCGACGAGCTGCTGGCTGAAGAGGGTTTCAATGCGTTGATCGGTGAATTAAGCAGCCGTTGATCCTCACAAGCAAACAAGCTTAACGGGAAAATGAAAGAGGCTGTTCGTGATCGAACAGCCTCTTATTGGTATGGTTGAGCCTGGTTTTATGCTTTTCCTGCACTACCCAGTACTTTCTCGGTTTTATGCATGTAGAGCTTTTTCAACTCGTCGCGTGCAGGTCCCAGATATTTGCGGGGATCGAACTCGGCGGGATTCTTGGCAAATACTTCCCGCACGGCTGCAGTCATCGCCAGACGTCCGTCAGAGTCGATGTTGATCTTGCAAACAGCCGATTTGGCAGCTCTACGCAGTTGCTCCTCGGGGATACCGATGGAATCACTCAGTTTACCTCCATATTGATTGATTGTTTCCACATATTGGGGAGGAACGGAGGAGGAACCATGTAATACAATGGGGAACCCGGGTAAAAGCTTTTCAATCTCTTCCAGTATATCGAAACGCAACGGGGGGGGTACCAGCACACCATCTTCATTGCGCGTGCACTGTTCAGGGGTGAACTTGAAAGCGCCGTGTGAGGTGCCGATAGAGATAGCCAGCGAGTCTACACCGGTGCGTGTAACAAAGTCAACCACTTCATCGGGTTCAGTATAAGTGTGGTGTTCCGCCTCCACATCATCTTCAATTCCAGCTAGGATGCCGAGCTCACCTTCCACTGTCACATCATGCTTATGCGCATATTCAACCACCTTCCTGGTCAATGCAATGTTTTCTTCATAAGGGAGGTGTGAACCATCGATCATCACTGAGGAGAATCCGCTCTCAATACAATCTATGCAGAGTTCCAGGCTGTCACCATGGTCCAGGTGAAGTACGATTGGAATCTCATAACCAAGTTCTTTTGCATATTGCACTGCACCCTGTGCCATGTAACGTAACAATGTCTGATTGGCATACTTGCGTGCACCACTCGACACCTGCAGGATCACGGGAGATTTGGTTGCGACGCATGCCGAAACGATGGCCTGCAGTTGTTCCATATTGTTGAAATTGAAAGCGGGGATGGCATAGCCACCGTCAACAGCTTTCTTAAACAGATCTCTTGAGTTTACAAGACCCAATTCTTTATAACTTACCATTGTGCTAATTGTTTTAAATTTGGTTGAAAATCTTAATTTATATTACAAAAATACGATTAATTATGTTATTGAAGAAATTATTATCCGAAAGAGTCTATAAAAATGATTATTGATACGTGAAAAAAACAAAATTGAACCCTTGCATATTTCTACTCAAGTAGGTTGCATTTCTGTTTTTTATTTTTATTTTTGTAGACAGAACTATGGTCAAAGCGTTGATCCATTCGCCTGCTCATTGTTGAATACATTTTTATTACTTATTCTAATATTACAAAATTTCAACATCTTACAAATGCTATAATGATTATAGGAGTACCTAAGGAAATTAAAGTGCAGGAAGGGCGAGTAGCAATGACCCCCGATGGCGTGTTTGAGCTCACCCGCAGAGGACACAACGTATATGTTCAAAAAGGGGCAGGGGAGGAAAGCTACCTGCAGGATGAAACCTACCTTAAAGCAGGTGCCGTGATGCTTGAGACTATTGAAGAGGTCTACACCGCTTCCGATATGATTGTGAAAGTAAAGGAACCGCTGGAAAGTGAATATGGACTGATCAGAAAAGATCAGGTGCTGTTCACTTATCTCCACCTTGCCTCCGACAAAAAACTCACTGAAGCGCTGCTCTCCAGCGGTGCCGTCTGTATTGCTTACGAAACAGTGATCGACAAGAACGGTACGTTGCCGTTGCTCACGCCCATGAGCGAGGTGGCAGGCCGTCTCTCCGTGCAGCAGGGAGCGAAATACCTGGAAAAACCACAGGGTGGTAAAGGAATCCTGTTAGGTGGCGTACCGGGTGTAAAGCCGGCCAATGTGGTGATCATTGGTGCGGGCGTTGTGGGACTTAATGCCGCGCAGATGGCTGCCGGCATGGGTGCACAGGTGAAGGTGCTCGATATCAACTTGAACCGGCTACGCTATCTTTCTGAAATTCTTCCACCCAATGTGGAGACCCTTTACTCTACAAATATGTCCATCAGGGAATCACTTAAAACGGCCGACCTGGTTATCGGGGCAACCCTGTCGGTGGGGGCGAAAGCACCTCACCTGGTTACACGTGAGATGTTGGGAGAGATGACTCCCGGAACGGTGATGATCGATGTCTCGGTTGATCAGGGAGGTTGTTTTGAGACAACACATCCCACAACCCATTTACATCCTGTCTATGAAGTGGATGGGATCATCCATTATTGTGTGGCCAATATCCCCGGGGCGGTTCCAATGACTTCTACCCGTGCGCTCACCAATGCCACGCTGCCCTATGTGATCACGCTGGCAGAAAATGGGTGGAAAGCAGCATCTGAACAGTATCAGGATCTGAGATCCGGATTGAATATTGTGAAGGGTGACCTGGTGTTTAAGAGTGTTGCCGACTCGTTGCATCTACCATTCAAAGAGTTGTCCTTTTATTAAGGTATAGTTTCAAAAACCATTCTGCTGCTCAGTTATACGCATTCATAATGAATTACGCGTTAAAAGTAAGAAAAAGGGTTGGATCACTAAGATTAACTCTTTTTTCTTTTGTAAATAGGGAAAATTTATTTTTCTTTGTTTAAGTTATTTATAACATTTTTAAATTAACCCCAATTCACAGCTAACAATGGAAAAATTAAACAAAGAGACAGAGGTGCAAATTGAATTAACCGATGATATTGCCCAGGGTATATATTCCAACTTGGCAGTTATCTCCCATTCATCGTCGGAATTTGTTGTTGATTTTATCCGTATTGTTCCTGGTGTATCAAAAGCAAAAGTAAAATCACGCATCATCCTCACACCTGAGCATGCAAAGCGATTGATCATGGCGCTGAAAGACAATATTGAAAAGTTCGAACAGCAAAACGGATTTATCAGCGTTCACAGCGATCCCGGTTTTATGCCGCCTATAGGTGGCATCGGTCAGGCTTGAGCATGGAAGCTGTTAAAAATCACACAGTTTATGGAATTTGAGATAAAGAGACCTCAGGAGAGATTCAACTGGTTTAAGATGTTCTGGACAGGTTTCACCACTATGAGCCCCTTAAGCAAGACTTTATGGATCGTAGCGATCGTGAAGCTGATCATCATGTTTTTTATTCTGAAACCTTTCTTCTTCCCCAATCTTCTGAATACAAAATATGAAAATGACGCCGACAAGGCGCAACATGTGCGTACAGAATTGTATAATAAAGCTCCGGAAACGGAATAATTTGAAAAAATAAATAATATGGATCTATTAAGTGCATCTGCCGTTAATTGGTCACGTGCCCAATTTGCCCTTACAGCCGGTTATCACTGGCTTTTTGTACCTCTTACCATAGGCCTGGGGCTTATCATGGCCATCATGGAAACACTCTATGTGAAAACAGGTGACGAGAAATGGAAGTTTGCCACGAAATTCTGGCAGAAGATCTTCGGCATCAATTTCGCCATTGGAGTGGCTACAGGTATTATCCTGGAGTTCCAGTTTGGCACAAACTGGTCTAACTACAGCTGGTTCGTGGGTGATATTTTTGGTGCACCCCTGGCGATTGAAGGTATTTTTGCCTTTTTCATGGAGGCAACCTTTATCTCTGTCATGTTCTTCGGATGGAACCGGGTAAGCAAGAAAATGCACCTGGCATCTACCTGGCTTGTATTTATTGGTGCTTCATTGTCCGCTTTCTGGATACTGGTAGCCAATGCCTGGATGCAGTACCCCGTAGGCATGGAATTCAATCCCGAATCGGTGCGTAACGAGATGAACGATTTCTGGGCTGTGGCCTTCTCGCCTGTCGCATACAATAAATTCCTGCATACCACATTCTCCTGCTGGGCAGTAGGTGCAGCATTTGCCACAGGCATTTCAGGCTGGTATCTGCTTAAAAAACAACATACCGATTTTGCTGTCAAGAGTATAACAATAAGTGCACTGGTAGGGTTGGTGGCATTTGTAATGCTGGCTGTGACCGGCGACGGTTCTGCCTATCATGTGGCACAAAAACAGCCGATGAAGCTGGCAGCCATGGAGGGCCTTTACAAAGGAAAAGAGGGCGCCGGTCTGGTTGCCATTGGGATGTTGAATCCTGACAAGAAGGTATATAACGATGAGGTGGATCCATATATCTTTAAGATCGAACTGCCGAAGCTTCTTTCATTGCTTGGTTATAGAAACATCAATGCATTTGTACCCGGCATCGCCGATATAGTGGATGGAGGCTATACCCTTCAGGATGGAACCACGGCATTGTCTTTTGAAGAGAGACAGGCTCGCGGGCGTAAGGCCATTCAGGCACTCGCCGACTACCAGGTGGCCAAAGAGGAGGGCAGAGATACCGATGCTGCCAATCATGAAACCATATTACGTGAAAACTATGCTCACTTCGGATATGGTTATCTGCAGCAGGGAGAAGATCTTATACCCAATGTGCCGCTCACTTTCTATAGTTTCCATCTGATGGTGATCATAGGAATGTACTTTATACTTTTCTTTCTGATTGTACTCTATTTCATTTACAAGAAAAGCATGAGCACTACCAGATGGTTGCAGTACGTGGCTTTGTGGAGCATACCGCTGGCCTATATTGCGGGAGAGTTGGGATGGATTGTTGCTGAAGTCGGACGGCAGCCGTGGACCATTCAGGATATCCTACCAGTACAGGCAGCTGCATCGGCCATCTCTGCAGGAAATGTGAAGACCACCTTCTTTATGTTTGCGGTGCTATTCACCGGCTTACTCATTGCAGAGGTGACGATAATGGTGAAACAGATTAAGAAAGGTCCCGATACCATTACAACGGATAAGGTCTGATCAAACTACAGAAATGAACAGAATAAAAGCAAACAACTATGATAAGCTATGAATTTCTTCAACAATATTGGTGGTTTATAATGTCACTCCTCGGAGGATTACTTGTATTCCTGCTTTTCGTGCAGGGAGGACAGTCAATGATCAACTCCCTCTCAAGAAAGGAAGATGAGAAAAAACTGCTGGTGAACGCGCTGGGACGTAAATGGGAGTTTACCTTTACAACACTGGTGACCTTCGGTGGTGCCTTTTTCGCCTCATTTCCACTGTTCTATTCAACCAGCTTCGGAGGTGCCTACTGGGCATGGATGATTTTGCTTTTCTGCTTTGTGCTGCAGGCAGTATCCTACGAATTTCAATCCAAACCGGGTAATATCTACGGGGCGAATGTATACCGTGCTTTTCTTTTCATTAATGGTGTACTGGGAACGTTTATCCTCGGTGTGCTGGTAGCTACTTTCTTTACCGGCTCGGAATTTACGGTAGGTAAAGGGAACATTGCAGGCCTGGGCGTGGTGGGTCCTGTAATCAGTCAATGGCAAAACCCGCTGCACGGGCTGGAACTCTTTTCCAGTGTACGTAACCTTTGCCTTGGATTGGCTGTTTTATTTCTATCACGTACGCTGGCAAGTCTGTTCTTTGTGAACCGGCTCAGTCATGAGGTATTGGAGAAGAGATCGCGCAAGTTTGTCCTGTATAATGGAGCTCCCTTTGTGGTGTTCTTTTTGATATTCCTTATCTGGACCCTGCTTGGTGAAGGTTATGCTGTTGACCCTATGACTGATATGGTTTATCTGGAGAAAATGAAGTACCTGCATAATTTTATCGAGATGCCTCTGGTGATGATTCTTTTTCTACTTGGCGTTGTGGCGGTATTGTATGGCATCCTCCATACTGTCTTCACTGCGAGATTTAAAAAAGGGATATGGTTCTCCGGAGCAGGAACAGTCGTCGCGATTACCATGCTACTACTGGTGGCAGGTTACAACAATACCGCCTATTATCCCTCATCAGTAGACCTGCAAAGTTCGCTGACACTTCAAAACTCATCCTCGAGTGAGTTTACGCTCTCCGCCATGGCGGTCGTTTCTCTCTTTGTGCCTGTCGTTATGGCATATATCTTCTATGCCTGGAGAGCACTGGAGAAAAAAAGATTAAGTCTGGACGATCTCCACTCCGACGGCCACACTTATTAAACAACTTCTTTTTCATAAACAGGGGGATGTATGCAAAATACATCCTCCTTTTTAATGCATAAAGGACATTTTTCGTCAATGGATAAGATGTGGTCTCAATAAAAAAGTGTAATTTTGTACCTGCTTAATATACTTTTATAATAACGTGCTCTATGGTGAGGCATAATAGAAGATCGTTTTACGCACTGCTTTTGCTTGCATCCTTGTTACTTGTGTCGTGCAGTTACAACGGACGAAGCATGGACAAGGCGGGCAATAATGTGGTGTTCGATACGATCAGTCTGATTTCACGCAATTATCTGGAAGAGGACACAACCAATCCTTATTGTGATTTAAGGATCGAGTTTGTTTATCCTGAGAGTAGTCATAAGACCAATCTGGATACCTTGCAGCAGTTCTTTGTACGGAGCATGTTCGGCACCTCCTATGATTCACTCCGCCCTGCAGCTGCTGTGGAGACATACAGGAAGAATTATATTGACAATTACAGGTACGATGCGAAAACATACAGTGAAATAGTGCGTGACATGCATGAACTCAATGAACGGATACCCTATATGGATCTCACCGACAACGAGCAAACCACTGAAGAACTCTTCTACTCCTATTTTGAAGATCTCTCTAATTCCATCGTATATAACCAACATGAACTCCTCTCTTTCCAGGTGAAGCAGTCCAATAATAAAGGGGGAGCTACATCCTACACCTCCCTGCGTAATTATGTCTTTAGCCTGAACAGGGGGGCGCAGGTGAACGAGAATGAGATCTTTAATGCCGGGTATGATACTGCCCTCCAGGGTCTCATCGTTGCCTCGCTACTGGAACAAAACGGCGTTAAGACAGTCGATGAACTTGAAGACCTTGGTTTTTTCGGCATTCAGGAGATCGTACCCAACAAAAACTTCCTCTTAAAGAGAGAGGGGATCATTTACACCTTTAACAAGGGAGAATATTCAGCATACCAACTTGACGCACCGGAAGTATTTATCCCGTATAAAGCTATTCGCTATCTGTTGAGAGAAAATAGTATTGCGGCAAAACTGGCAGATTTAAAGTGAAAAATATAGAAACTTATTTCCCCGCACTTACAGCGCAGCAAAAGAATCAGTTTGATGCTTTATCTGCTTTATATACCGACTGGAACAGCAAAATCAATGTGATTTCGCGTAAAGATATTGATCATCTTTATCTGCATCATGTGTTACATTCACTTGCCATTGCCAAATACATCCATTTTACACCCGGCACCACCATTATGGATGTAGGCACAGGTGGAGGGTTCCCCGGTATACCTCTAGCGATCTATTTTCCTGAAGTGCAATTTTTATTGCTCGATAGTATCGGCAAGAAAGTTAAAGTGGCCCAGGAGGTTGCCAGCGCTGTTGGACTGACCAATGTAGAGGTGGTACATTCACGTGTGGAGGAGATGAAGCAGAAATTTCATTTTGTGGTGAGTCGTGCGGTAATGACGTTACCCGAGCTGATCAGGATCACCCGGAAAAATATAACCAAAGAGGAGATAAATGCTTTACCCAACGGTTTCATCTGCCTTAAAGGGGGTAATCTGTCGGCAGAGATTGCACCTTACAGGCTGATCGCCGAGGAGGTCTCCCTATCCACTTACTTTGCCGACCCCTTTTTCCATACCAAGAAATTGATTTACGTACCCCAGCGTTGATCTTTTATCTGCGAACTAAATAGGGAAAATCAAAATGAAAGCGTTATTTTTGTATTGTCTGTACGCATTCAGTCACCAGACAGCGGTTCCGAAATAAACATGGGAGTAGAATATGATCCAGAAGAGTACGTTTGCTAAAATCAAAACGTTTGAGTTCAATCCTTTAGGAGTGAATACCTATGTTCTCTCTGATGAAACGAAAGAATGCGTTGTTATCGACGCCTCCGCTTTCTATGCCGATGAGCGAGAGTTATTGCTTAATTATATCCTCGACCACGAATTTGTGGTTAAACATTTGATCAATACCCATCTCCACTTTGATCATCTTTTCGGGATCAATTTTCTCGCTTCCCATTTCGATTTGAAACTGGAATGTCATCGGGCAGATCTGTATCTGCTGGAAGATATTCCCCGACAGCTTCAGTTGTTCGGGCTCCCCTCCACCAATACCAACTTTAAACCCGAGATTGGTCATTACCTCAATGAGGATGATATCGTCACTTTTGGTCATCAATCACTGAGAGTGATCCATGTGCCGGGACATTCACCCGGGAGTGTCGTTTTTTATAACGAAGTGGCGGGTACTCTTTTTGGCGGAGATGTCCTTTTTTATACCGGTATTGGACGTACGGATCTCCCGGGTGGTGATCAGGATGAATTGGTAAAGAACATTCAATCGAAACTATTCACCTTGCCTGACGAAACTGTGGTCTATGCCGGTCATGGATCAACCACCACCATAGGATTTGAGAAGAAGCACAATCCTTTCGTGGGAATGGATAGGTAAGATCACATTGATGGGGTGTGTGCCTGACGTTGAAAATAAAATAATCATTCATATCGTTATATCGTTTGATATAACCTCTATCGTTCAAAATAATGGAAATGGAACAATTTAAAAATCGTCATATCGGTATCAATGAAGCCGATCAAAAAATAATGCTCGAAACCATTGGCTTGTCAAGCATCGAAGAACTGATCGCCCAGACAATCCCTGCCGACATAAGACTTCCCAAACCACTCTCACTTCCCGCGGCACTGTCGGAACAGGAATATGCGGAAGAGATCGCTCATATTGCTTCTCTTAACAGCATCAAAGCTTCCTATATCGGTATGGGCTGGTATGATACCATCACTCCTGCACCTATTTACCGGAACGTGTTCGAGAACCCGGTATGGTATACCTCCTATACACCTTACCAGGCTGAGATATCGCAGGGAAGGCTCGAGGCATTGCTCAACTTTCAGACGGTGGTGAGTGAACTTACTGCGTTACCGCTTGCCAACAGCTCCCTGCTGGATGAAGCAACAGCCGCGGCCGAGGCTGCCTCCATGATGTATGGCCTTCGTAGTCGTGACCAGGTGAAGAACAATGTGGAAACACTCTTCGTGGATGAGCAGCTCTTCCCGCAGACGATGGCCGTCCTCCGCACGCGCATGCGTTATGCAGGCATTGACATCGTTACAGGAGACTATCAAAGTTTTGATTTTAATAGGCCATGCTTCGGTGCTATCATTCAATATCCAAACAATAACGGCAATGTGGCGGATTACCGCACTTTTGTGGAAAAGGCACATGCTGCCGACGCAAAGGTGGCTGTGGCTACCGACCTGATGGCACTGGTGCTACTCACCCCTCCGGGAGAGTGGGGTGCCGACATTGCTTTTGGAAGCAGTCAGCGCTTTGGTGTTCCCATGTTCTATGGCGGCCCCTCAGCAGCTTTCTTCGCCACAAGAGAAGAGTACAAGCGTGCCATGCCGGGACGCATCATCGGCATCTCCAAAGATGTATACGGAAGAGAAGCACTGCGCATGGCGCTGCAGACACGTGAACAACATATCAAGCGTGAGAAAGCCACGTCCAACATCTGTACCGCCCAGGCACTGCTGGCGACCATGTCATCATTCTATGCCGTTTATCACGGATGTGACGGGTTGAAAAAAATTGCCCGACGTATTCACTCCATCGCCTCACATGTGACTGCTGAGTTGAGTGAGATGGGCTATAGACAGGTGAACGCTGCCTTTTTCGACACCCTTAAGATTGAACTGCCTAAAGAGGTCTCCACACAGGATATACGCAACAACGCCGAGATGAGAGAGATCAATCTGCGTTATTTCGACACGGGTGAGATAGGTATAAGCATCGACGAGACAACGAATGATTACAGGGTGCATGAGCTGTTGGCGCTGTTTGCCATGGCGGCCGGAAGCGCGAAGGTATTTATGATTGACGAGCTGCCGGAGAAAATGACGCTAAAAGAGGGACAGCTTAGAAAATCCACCTTTCTTACACACCCCACCTTCAACAGCTACCACACCGAAACAGAACTCATGCGCTATATCAAGCGGTTAGAGAGAAAAGATATTTCCCTGGCACACTCCATGATCTCACTCGGCTCCTGCACCATGAAGCTGAATGCCGCATCGGAACTACTGCCGCTGAGCCTTCCCGGATTCCAGCGTATGCATCCTTTTGCACCAGTGGAACAGGCGGAAGGATACACACAGATGATTGATGAGCTGGAAGACATGCTGGCTGAGATCACCGGTTTTGCAGCAACAAGCCTGCAGCCAAACTCAGGCGCAGCAGGTGAGTATGCTGGCTTGATCACCATTGCCGCCTACCTCGAGAGCAACGATCAGGGATACCGTAAGACGGTACTGATTCCGGCATCGGCACATGGAACCAATCCTGCGAGCGCCGTGCAAGCCGGTTTTATACCGGTCACTGTTGCCAGCGATGCAAAAGGAAATGTGGATATGAAAGACCTATGTAGTAAGGTGGAACAATACAAAGATGATCTGGCAGCCTTCATGATCACCTATCCCTCCACCCACGGGATCTTCGAGACCGAGATCAAGGAGATGTGCCGGTTGGTGCATGAGGCAGGTGGCCAGGTCTATATGGACGGAGCCAACATGAATGCACAGGTGGGGTTCACTAACCCTGGAACTATCGGTGCTGATGTATGTCATCTCAACCTGCACAAGACCTTTGCCATTCCACACGGGGGGGGCGGTCCGGGCGTTGGGCCCATCTGTGTTGCCGAGCATCTGGTGCCGTTCCTTCCGGGACATCCCGTTTCACTGCCGGCAGATGAAAACAGTGTGTCAGCCGCTGCCTATGGCAGTGCAGGCGTGCTGGAGATCTCTTATGCCTATATCCGGATGATGGGTGCCGAGGGATTGAGAGAGGCCACGGAGGCAGCAATACTCAATGCGAACTATCTGGCGGAGAAGCTGGGTGACATCTATGGGATTGTCTATCGTGGTGAAAACGGCAGGGTAGGCCATGAACTGATTTTAGAGTGCCGCGGACTGAAAGAGGTTTCAGGAATCACTGAAACAGATATAGCCAAGCGCATGATCGATTATGGCTATCATGCCCCCACACTCTCTTTTCCGGTGCACGGCACGCTGATGGTGGAGCCGACTGAAAGTGAGAGCCTTGCGGAGCTTGACCGTTTTGTGGAAACCATGATGCAGATTCATGAAGAGATTATTGAGGTTTCCAGGGGGATATATACCCTCGCGGACAATGTGCTGGTGAATGCACCACATCCGGAATATGAGGTGGTCGGTGACGAGTGGACGCATGCCTACCCGAGGAGCAAGGCTGCTTATCCCTTACCGTTTGTAGCTGAGAACAAGTTCTGGGTCAACGTTGCCCGGGTAGATAATGCTTATGGTGACAGGAACCTTGTCTCCTGCCTCTGTGAGATGTGATTACATCAGTTCAGGCATTGCACCTTTCTCAAAAAGCAGCATGGGTGAGGCGGAGATATCTTTTTTAAATGCATTGAGCACTGTCTGATCCACCTCGGTGAGGACAACTTTAACCCGATTATCGAGTACATCGGGGTATGCACCTGCAAAGCGAAGCATCACGGGATGCTCGGGTGAGACAGATGTATCGGAGAGGAATGCATCAATTTTATCCATCACCTGCATCATCTGTTTGTACGAATATTGTACGGTCTCCATTTTAAAATCATCACTCCCGAGAATAGTAGCCAGTTTCTGTCGGTATGCTTCGGAGTTACCGGTGACGGCAATCACGAACGTACCACTGTTATCGATAAATGAACCGCCATAATAATCGGGATAAAGGTCGGGGTCCGATTCTCTCTCCATCCAGTCGGCACTGAAGTATTCCATCAGCTTCTCATGATAGGCCATCGCGCGTTTATTGTTGCCGGCAGCAGTTCCGGTCTCACTTGTGGCAGATGCCGCTTCGGTGGGTGAGGCCCCGGCATTTTTCTTCGGCTGATTACAACTCGCAGAAATTAGAAGGAATGCGGAAATAACCAGGATTGTGTATCTGTCTGTTTTCATTTGTTTGAATTAACTATTACAACTATACGAATTCGATTATAACAGATAAACAGCACTTTTGTTTGATGAGATTTATCTATCTTTGTTGTGCATAAACCAGTTAAAATGCCCTTTTTGTCATGCTTTACAATGCTTTTAAATATCTATTGCTCCTATTAGTGTGCACATGCTCATTCCTGTCGTGTGGTGAAACGGATCCAAGCGAGAATGCGACACGTTTACGCATCAAACTGACTGATGCCGCATCACTGGTGATGAAAGAATTGTATATAGATATCCAACAGATCGACATCCTGGTTACTGATTCTTCCGCCGTTGAGGAGGAGTGGGAATCGCTTCAGTTCACAGGAGGAGCGTATAATCTGTTGAAACTGATGAATGGTAAGAGCGTGCAACTTGTGGATCAGTACTTCCCTGCAGGTAAGAAGCTTAAGGCGATCAGGATGGTGCTGGGCAATAATAATCGGCTGCTAACCACTACTGACTCGATTGTAGTGTTAAATATACCACCCTTAATGGCAGATGGTATCATTATCGAAAATGTGAATGCCGATCTTCAGGCAAATATTATCACGAGCATTGTGATCGATGTGAATGCGGCATTATCGGTCACCGAGATGAATGGCAATTATTTCTTCTTTCCGGTAGCGAGAGCATTCCCTGAAACATTCGGCGGCTCTCTGCGCGGTTATGTGGCACCTGTTGAAGCGGATGCGTTCGTGGCAATTGTGCAGGAGTCAGATACGTTCCTGACACTGCCTGAAGGTGAAGGAGGCATGTTCCTGTTCACAGGATTGAACCCCGGTGTCTGGGAGGTTCATGTGAAAGCCCATCCACTCTCTAACTTCAGGGATACAGTTTTTACAGACAGCATTGAGCAGGGAAAGATCACTGAGATCACACCCAAGCCGATACGTCTGAAGCCGGTCACTCCTGGATCATGATTTTTCTCCTATCGCACGCTCATCGATCCAGCTGATATCGGTTGCCGGGGAGAACAATAAGAATTTAATTTATTTTCACACCAGCAATCACACATTCATCACCAACTTTATTATCTTTGCATTAACAATCTCAGATTTGATTGCTAAATGAATAATTATAAATACTGAACAGAAATGAAAAAATTCCATTTTGCTTTGTTATTAGCCACACTGATGGTTTTAGGTACATCCTGCAAACCCAAACAAAGTGCTTACAAACAGGTCTATGAAGCCGCAAAGGAAAAAGAAATGCAACAGACTGCATCTCAACCGTCAACAGTGGTCAAGGATGCCTCACCGCTTCCGCCGGTTGAAGTGTCCGTAAGAAAAGAAAAAGTGGAACCAGTATATCCCACCGATGCAGCAGGATTAAGAAGATACAGCGTAGTCATCGCTTCATTGAGCGTGAAGCTGAATGCTGAATCTTTGAAAAGCCGCATGGAAAATGAAGGACATCAGGTGATCCTGGCACAGAATGAACAGGGCATGTACCGTGTGATTGTGGCCAGCTATGATGATAAAGGGCAGGCAGCAGCAAAACGCGAGGAGATTTACAACAAATATTCCGCGATAGGAAATACGGATTATCTGAGAAAAACCTATGGTGTTCCTTTCAACGACTTGTGGATTCTGGAAAGACAATACTGATACATCCCTTGTCGGGAATGAAATGAGTGGTTCGACAGACTTCCTGTTTTTATATTCGCGATTGACTAATTGATAAGATTGAAAGCTACCCGTTACAGTGATGTGGTGGCTTTCTTCATGATTGAGGATATGAGGATTCATTTTTTAGGTACAGGCACCTCCACCGGTATACCACAGATTGGTTGCCACTGCGCGGTATGCAGCTCACCTGATCCGCACGATAAGAGACTGAGGACATCTGTCGCGATCGAAGTGGATGACAAGCTCATCCTGATCGATTGCACGCCTGATTTCAGACAACAGGCCTTACCGCTCCCTTTCAAAAAGATTGACGGGCTTCTTTTCACGCATGAGCATTACGACCACATGGGGGGCATCGATGATCTGCGTCCCTACGCTGTTTTCGGTGCCGTGGACCTTTATATGGAAAAGCGTTTGGAGATGAGTCTGAGAGTAAAGATGCCGTATTGTTTTTCTGCACATAAATATGGTGGCATACCGGATATAGCGGTGAAGCAAATTGACGAGCATCATTCATTTACTATTGGAAGCGTAGCGATTATACCCATACGCGTAATGCATTATACACTGCCGATTATGGGTTTTCGTTTGAACGATTTTGCCTATCTCACCGATGTGAAAACAATTCCGGAAAAAGAGTACGAGAAAATGACAGGAGTAAAGGTGATGGTTATCAGCGCGCTGAGGAAGTCGGAGCATATCTCGCATCTCTCCCTTGAACAGGCTTTACAGATTGTCGACAGGATAAAGCCTGAAACAACCTGGCTTACGCATATGAGCCATGAGATGGGACCACATGCAGTGGTTGAAAAAGAACTGCCTTCTAACGTGCATCTGGCGTATGACGGCCTTGAATTATCGATATGATCCATTGGACCGATTCACCGGTGATAGATGAAAATAGGTGAAAGGTGTAAACTTGGGGTATAAATTTTCTTTGAATGTATTAAACTTTCAGCAATGAATTCAGTCAGATCAATTGAGGTTAAAATTATTTACTAACAGACATAATTATGGGGAGAAACTATGAAAACGAATAAAATCTTACTTACAGTTGTATTAATAGCTGTACCCTTCTTCGGTTTCGCCCAGGAATGGGATGATATTTATGCTGACCCCACACGGGGAGAACCGGTAAAGGTTCAACAAACACCCACGCAACCACAGAAAAAGAAAGTGGTTGTTGTGCAGGGTGATGCATCCAGCATGGAGATAACAGCTAATGGCAGGGACGTCGACGAATACAATCGCCGGGGTGATAAAAATAATAGGTCAGAGGAACAAGCATTCACCAGCGACAGCGCTGATTATGAGGAATATGCATATACCGATCGGATAGTCCGTTTTCACGATCCTGAATCAAGCATCAAAATCACCGGTGCCGATGAGGTCATTGTGTACGTGGATGATGATCTGTATGAAAATTACAATAACCGTGGCTGGAACACCAACCTTTACTTTGGCATGGGATGGGGTGGCAGTTACTACCCTTGGTATGATCCATGGTACTACAGCAGCTGGCGTAGCCCCTGGTATTACGGTGGATGGTATGATCCATGGTATTATGGGGGTTATGGAGGCTATTACGGATGGCACAATCCATGGTATTACAGCAGTTGGTACAGTCCCTGGTATAGCCCCTGGTATTCCGGATTTGGCGGTTACTATGGCGGCTTCTATGGCGGCGGTTACGCTGACGGGTTTCATGACGGTTATTACAGCAGTATGACGCATAACCGATCGGGAAGAAGTTCAGGCAATTATAGAAGAAGTGCTGCCAACAGAACAACCTCCACCTTGGCAGGTCTCTCCGGTAGATCATCCACCCAGAACAGACGCTCCGCTGTCTCCGGCAGAAGTGCGAATGTAAGCAGCAGGAGTACTGGCGTAAACACTAGAACGAGTGTCAGCAACCGTAGTTCGGCAAACAGTTCCAGAACAAGAATCATTGATAATTCCGGGAGAACGATCGACTCCAGAACCGGTCGCTTGATTGACCGTCCAGGAACGACCTCAAGGTCCAGCTCCATCAACAGAGCCATTGAGTCCTCCAGGTCGGGGAGCTATGACAGCGGCAGGGAGACTACCTCAGGCACTTATCAGAGGGGCACGGCCACTCAGTCAAGAAGCGGAAACACCTATCAGCGGTCGACGACTCCCACAAGGAACAATAGCTATTCAGCCCCCTCCAGGAGCTCGGGCACCACAAGAAGTAACAGCTACTCCACACCGTCGAGCAGCTCAAGCTCAAGCAGAAGTTCTACCTACTCGGCACCAAGCAGGAGCTCCTCATCCAGCAGCTCAAGCGGTTCGAGCAGCAGTGGCCGTAGTTCCGGCGGCAGTAGTGGTGGCAGCAGCGGACGTTCTTCCAGCGGAAGTCGCAGGTAAAGGTTGACGTTCACTGAATCTATTAATAAGAAAGAGTATCTCAACCGGTTCGTGAGATTACAGCGTGGGGTACTCTTTCTATATAACTAAATAAAGAATGTATGTATGTAACGGGCATTTTTTTCATCACAACCTTCAGATGAAAGCATGTTGCCTACATAACCTTGGATGAATAAATTGATAATCCGTATGAAAAAATTCACTTATATTCTTTTTTCACTAGCGCTGCTTGCAGCACCTCTACTCGCGCAGGGTGAGGTAGATGCAGTTCGGTTTTCCCGGGAAGACCTGCACGGAACAGCACGTGCCCTCTCGATGGGTGGCGCCTTTGGAGCACTGGGAGGTGATCAGACAGGTGTATCCATTAACCCTGCCGGTATCGCCGTCTATCGCAGTTCGGAAGTGGTTGGTACCGTGAACCTGTCACAGGAACGGTCCACAGTAGGGAGCCGCGATGCGGACAAGTCCCGTTTCGATATGGATAACCTCGGGTTTGTGGGTTATTTTCCATTGCGAAACGATGTGATGCCTCTCGTCAATTTCGGCTTTTCCTTCAACAAGCTCAAGTCGTTCAACAAGAATATCTCGGCTGTAGGCAGTCCGAACAGCACGATGCTGGATTATATCGCCGACAGGAGTGCCGGTGTGCATCCCGACCTTCTACAAATGGGAGATAATTTACCTGACCCCTTTATGGGTGATCAACCCTGGTTAACAATCCTGGGCTATAACTCCTGGCTGATTAATCCGGTGGATGATAAGGGAACCTTTTATGACCCCGTGACGAACGAAAGTGGAGCCATCAATCAGATTCACCTACAGGAACGGGGTTATATTGATAATTACGACTTTACGGTGGGGACGACCTTCAACCATGTGCTGAACCTGGGGCTCTCTCTATCGATCAAGGATATCTCCTACAGCCTTACATCCGATTATCTGGAAGATTTCAACAATGGCGGTTATACGCTTACCAACTGGCTCACCACCAGTGGAGCCGGTGTAAGTGCCAAGATAGGGGCCATCTACAGACCTGTCAATGCGATCCGGTTTGGGCTGGCATATCATACTCCAACATGGTACGCCATGAGTGAGACCTATGAGGCCCAGATCGATGATGACATGGGTGCCTATGTTACTGATCCTGACTATGAGGCGGCAGTAACCTCTTCAAAGCGTTTCTCGAATGATTACGATCTGAAGACCCCTGGCAAATGGGTGGCAAGCATGGCCGGCGTCTTGGGAAACAATTTTATTGCCAGTGTGGATTATGAATTGATCGATTACAGTAAGATGAAACTCTCGGTTCCTTCCGGCTCTATTGATGGGGGCGGCTGGTATGACGCGGACAACGATTATATAGCCATGGACTTCAAACCGGCTTCAACCGTCAGGGTGGGAATGGAATATCGCTTTACGCCTCAATTCTCCGGGAGAGTGGGTTATGCTTGGATGCAAAATCCTTTTGAATCAACCTTTGCCGAGAAAGGTGATGCTTTTATCAGAAACTCCAATACCGTGTATAGGATTGAGGGTGATACCAATTACTTTACCGGCGGTGTTGGCTATCGTTTCAACAGGAACTTCTTCCTCGATCTGGCAGTAGTTTACAAAACAGAGACCGATGAACTCTATCCTTTTCCGAACCTGTGGACAGAAGATCGGGATGAGTTGGTGATTGATGCTTCTCCCTTTTCACTGAAGAATCAGTCCATCAGAGGATTGGTGACATTAGGATACAAGTTTTAGCTCCATTTGTTTCAGTCATACGTAAGCCGGGCAGATCATGCCCGGCTTTCTTTGTAGCCATTCTTCGTAAAAAGAGTTATCTTTGCACTACTGCAACAATCAATAATAAACAGATCTATGGAACAGACAAAAGGTTATATCTCAAGTGACAATAAAAGGAAAGTGACGACTCACCGCCTGCTGGAGATGAAACAACGGGGAGAGAAGATCTCCATGCTCACGGCTTACGATTATTCAATGGCTTCTGTCATCGACCAGGCCGGTATGGATGTGATCCTTGTGGGTGACTCCGCCTCCAACGTCATGGTGGGTAATACCACCACACTGCCTATGACGGTTGACCAGATGATTTATCATGGTAAGTCGGTGATGAATGCCGTGAGTAGAGCCATGGTGGTGATTGACATGCCTTTTGGCAGTTACCAGGGGAACCCTGTGGAGGCGGTTTCCAACGCCGTGAAAATCATGAAGGAGACGCAGGCAGACTGTCTCAAGCTGGAAGGGGGGAAGGAGATACTCGAGTCGGTACAGCGTATTCTGAGCGCGGGTATCCCCATTATGGGACACCTGGGACTGATGCCTCAATCGATCAACAAGTTCGGTACCTATGCCGTACGTGCACAGGATGAAGAGGAGGCTCGCAAGCTGATTGATGATGCCCATCTCCTGCAGGAGGCCGGATGTTGCTCCATCGTTCTGGAGAAAATACCTGCCACCCTTGCAAGGAAGGTAGCTGAAGGACTGACCATACCGGTAATCGGTATAGGAGCCGGCCCCCATGTCGATGGACAGGTGTTGGTAATGCATGACATGCTGGGACTAAATAAGGGCTTCTCACCCCGTTTCCTGCGGCGCTATGCCAATCTCTACGACGTGGTGGAGTCAGCCGTGCAGATGTATATCAAAGATGTCAAATCGGCTGATTTTCCATCAATGGAGGAGAGCTATTAAAACAGGTTGGTAGGTTAGTAGGTTAGTAGGTTAGTAGGTTAGTAGGTTAGTAGGTTAGTAGGTT
>CAYUQE010000015.1:0-28915 GCA_964446805.1 uncultured Proteiniphilum sp.
CGGTGCAAGTGGTAATAGATCCCAAACAGTTCACGCAGACGTTTACGTGCCCTCGACAGATTGTTGCGCACAGCTTCTGCGGTAATGCCGATGATCTGCGTGATTTCGTCCGTTTCATATCCTTCGATATCTTTCAGTTGAAAGATCCGTTGCTGCAACGGTGGTAACATTCCTATCAAGGAGCGAATGGCTTCACTCTCCTCCTTTTCCTCAAGGATAGAATCGGGCAACAACTCCTCGCTTTCTTGCGTGAGCAAGGATCCTTCTCCAACTATTGAGCGGCGGTTTCTGATCTTATCTATGCTCAGATGTTTCACCATTGTGACGCTGTATGCCTCCAGATTGTTGAATTGTTCGAAACGGTCACGCTGATGCCAAATTTTCAGGCATACATCCTGCACCACATCCTCCGCATCCTCGTTGTTAGCGGTGATCTTTCGGGCAACCGTAAGCAATGATGGGCGCAACCTGACGATTATTCTTTTGTATTCGGCAATATCCATACTCAACCTATTCGACGGAAAGAGGTGTTAAAACGTATCATCGGAATGGATTTTTTTTACTGATCACGGAGAAGCTGAAGAGAGACGATCACTGAGATCAGTGCAGTTCAGTCAGATACTTCCAGTAGCGTCGGGGCATATGCTGCCGCTGCAGTTTCAGGTTGAGGCGTTCCCTGATGGTGATGCTGCGGAAATACTCCTTCCACAACTGTTGAAAAAAAGCCTCCTTATCCGACAGCTGATCATCCCGCAGCTTACCTATTTTCAAGTCTGCCATGTCGTTGCGTGAAAAGGAGACCTCCTCCACACGCTGTGTATCATAATGGATGCCGATGTTGCGTCCCGTATCGTAGATGATCCATGGCTGACCGGCGTAACGAGATTTGAAATGGTGCACAATAAGGGAAAGTACATTATAAACGGGGGTAACCGGCGCGAACCAGATGCCATCGGCCGTCTCCTGAAAGCGTACAAACTCGATCAGCCTGTGGGCTTCACTGCCTACCTTCTGCGCGATCTCCTTCACGCGAAGGACATCCTCATCTCCAAAATTAAGCTCAACCCCTTCAGGATGATCGATATTCTTGCGGATATATCTGAATAACAGCAGCTCCGTTTCCGGCAGCTCCGACAGCCAGACACTTAGCATCATGTTGCGTGCTGCCTTCGATAGTTTCTTCATGAGCGTGTTCCATACACGTTTTGATTGCTCCTTGTCAGTGAGGATGTGAAACTGTTCCTCGGCAAAGAGAGGCATCTGATCCGATTCAGTAAGGATGATATCGGGGAATGTCTTTGTCTCGTAGGCGAAAAAGATGCACGTCAGCAGCCCGTCGAATGTCTTGTCGTAGATAAAAAGTATCATCCTATTCCCCCCAGTCGATTGAATATTGCAACAGGCCGGCGACCAGCTTCTTCTGTTTCTGTGTAACCTGACGACGCACATACTGAGGGGTGAGTTCATTCACCGTCTGCAAGGGCAGTTCTCGACAGGCAATGAAGTACTGTGCCCGCTTCATCACCACGCCTATCTTCTTCAGCTGCGTGGAGTTCAACCGCCCGTAACGCCGCGAAACGATGATCATTTTGGCCGACTTCACGCCGATGCCCGGCACACGGAGGATCATCTCATAAGGTGCTTCATTCACATCTATTGGGAAGAACTCGGGATGGCGCAGTGCCCACCCCATCTTGGGATCGATATCCAGGTCCAGGTCGGGATGCAGCTCATCCACAATCTCACTGGCTTTGAAATCATAAAAACGCATCAACCAGTCGGCCTGGTAGAGACGGTTCTCCCGCACCAGCGGTGGTGCAGCAAGCATGGGCAGACGACTGTCGTTCCTGTTCACGGGGATATAACCGGAATAGTAGACTCGTTTGAAGGAGGGTCGTTTGTAGAGAGCTGATGCGAGCGTGAGTATCTGCTTGTCGGTGTCGGGGGTGGCGCCGATGATCACCTGTGTACTCTGTCCCGCAGGCACAAACCGGGGTGCGGAACGAAATTTTTTTCGTTCCTCGGCACTCTCAAGCATCCCCTGCTGAATGAATCGCATCGGGGCAAACACATCGGCGAAATTCTTCTCCGGCGCCAGCAGCTTCAGGTTCTCCTCAGTGGGTATCTCCAGGTTCACACTCATACGGTCGGCATATCTTCCCGCCTGTGCTACCAGCTCGTTGCTTGCCCCGGGAATGCTTTTCATATGGATATACCCGTTGAAGCGATGTACTTCCCTCAATAGCTTCACCACGCGCAGCATCTGCTCCATCGTATAGTCGGGATTGCGCATCACGCCGGAGCTGAGGAAAAGACCTTCAATGTAATTGCGTTGGTAAAACGCAATGGTCAGCTCAGCCAGCTCCGCCGGAGTGAAGGCAGTGCGCTGCACCTCATTACTGCGGCGGTTGCTGCAGTAAGCACAGTCGTAGATACAGTGATTGGTGAGTAGTATCTTGAAGAGTGAGATACATCGACCATCAGGCGTGAAGCTGTGACAGATACCCCAACCGGTAGCTGTTCCTATACCTCCCTTCACATTCGTGCGGGTGGTACCGCTCGAGGCACATGACACGTCGTACTTGGCGGCATCGGCAAGGATGCTTAGTTTCTGCAATGTTTCTTGGTTCATCCGTGATCTATAAAAGGTGCAGGTTTGAGCTGCGACCTGCTGAGTAATCTTCACAAAGTAAAGAAATAGTAGTCATATTCATGCATGTGAACGCTTAAAAATGAAGGAGTGTTGACAAGTTTTTAACATTCTGATTGTCAAGATATGATTGTATCAATAAAAAATAATTCTCTATTTTTGTAACCGGTCGTTGTGATGGATTGTCCTATGGATGACAACAAATTATTCACCATTTAAAAACGAAAGAATATGGAAGATTTGATACCTATAATTGCCATTCTCTGTACCATCGGGCTCCCCATCACAGCTGGGCTGGTAATTGGTCTTACTTCTGTGAAAAACGACCACAAGGAACGAATGGGACTGATCAGTCAGGGAATCATTCCTCCGAACAAATCAAAGTCGAAAAGTACCCCTAACCGGTTCGTCTCATTAAGAAACGGCATTGTGCTGGTGGCTCTGGGCATTGGCATCATGGTGGGGTTCCTCTGCTCGGAATACCTTGAAATTGGTCAGGGTAACGAGTTCTGGATGACCGGTGCCAGTGTGGTCTTTTTCCTGGGGGTAGGCTATCTGGTTTATTTCTCGGTAACCAAAAGAATGCCATTGGCGCAGCAAAAAGAAGATACTGAACAGGAATAAATTCTTGTGATGAACGAAAATCAGCGTGTGCAGCAAGTCCTTTCAGGCAACACTTCCGCGTTTGCATATTTTGTCGAGACCTATCAGGATATGGCGATCACCATCGCTCACCGGATTTGCGGCAACATGCAGGATGCGGAAGATGTCGTGCAGGAGAGTTATGTGAAAGCATACCAGAACCTACACACCTTTCGCTCCGAGAGTAAATTTTCCACCTGGCTCTACCGCATTGTATATAACACGGCGATCACCCACTCGAAAACAAGAATGTGGATGGGAATGCAGGAGACGGAGATTGAACATGCATACGACCGGGGGGAGAACACGCTGGAGATCAATCTGGAGGAGATGGATCGCAAAGAGGTTGTGTCGGATATACTACAGCGGATGCCAAAGGGTGACGCACTTTTGCTCACCTTGTACTATATGGAGGACAATCCGGTGAAAGAGATTGCCAAGATCACCGGTTTGAACGAACCAAACGTGAAGGTGAAGCTCTTCAGAGCACGGAAAATGTTTAAAGAGCAGTTGGCAGCATGCTACAGGATGGAAGATGTGGGATTCGGTTGATCACGATAACGACGATGGAATCACGGAAGACGGAAGTCTTCACAAAATTACCAATACAAAATCACAATGAAAGAGAACAAAATAGAGCAGGAGGAGATGATCATCCGGCAGATGATGCAATCGGAGATGAAAAAAGCACCTGAGAACCTGAAGTTTCGCATCATGCATCAGATTGAAACCAGGAAAGCACTCACTCCCCAGAAGACAAAGCCGAAGAAAGTGTCAGGTAACGTGGTAAGAGAGATGGGAGCAATATTCGGCACCATGTATGCCGTACTTGCTGCAATGGTCATCGGTGCCTATCTGTTACAGGGTGAGGATTTCCTGTTGACACCCCAGTTTATAGGCCCGGTAGTGCTGGTAGCGTCCGTTTTCAGTCTCTTCTGGCTGATGACCCGTCTTGAAGCCAAATTGAAAGCAAGGAAAAAATAGGTTTACTCCTCCAGCAGCTGCTTCTTAGCCATAGCCAGCACTTCAGGCGATTCGGCCGGGGGGAAGTGCAGATCGAGTGATTTGAACAGCTCGACAATGAGATCACCTACAGCCACACGGGCGAAGAACTTCTTGTCGGCAGGGATCACATACCAGGGGGCGTAATGGGTGGATGTTTTCTCCAGCATCTCTTCAAATGCTCTTTCATAGTCATCCCATTGTTCACGGGCCTGCAGGTCGGAAGCACTGAACTTCCAGTTTTTATCCGGCTCGTTGATACGTGCGAGGAAACGCTCTTTCTGCTCCTCTTTCGAGACGTTCAGGAAAAACTTCAAGATACGCATCCCGTTCTGGTGAAGATGTTTCTCAATGGCGTTGACAGATGCATACCGGTTATCCCAGAACGGTTGATCCATCTTGCCAACACTGTCATAACCGGGGATGCGTTCATTGAGAACCCACTGCGGATTGACTTTCGTTGCCAGCAGGTTCTCATAATGGGATCGATTGAAGATCTCGATCATCCCCCGCTGGGGCAGAGCTGCATAATGACGCCAGAAATAATCATGCTCCAGCTCGTTCTTGGTAGGTGTCTTAAAACTGTGCACACGGCATCCCTGCGGGTTGATGCCCGACATCACATGACGGATCACGCCATCCTTGCCGGCAGCATCACGTGCCTGTAAGACAATAAGCAGCGAATAACGGTCGTCGGCGTAAAACTTCTCCTGATATTTCTTCAGTTCATTGATATTCTCCTTGATCTCCTCCTTGGCCGTCTTCTTGTTAAAACCGCCATCTTCACTGGTGGAAAAATCCTTCAGGTTGATTTTCATCCCCTCCTCCACACGGAGTTTACTGTAATCGAAATGCATACCTTTCTATTTATGTTGAGCAAAGTTACTGCCTATACCTCTCAGCAAGTCATTATACCGATGAGGGTCGGTGAGAATCTTTACTCCTTCCCTGAAGATCTCATTCTCCTGGTTGATGATGCGGAAGAATGCCGACGCATCATACAGATCGCGAGCCATTAAAGCCTTCAGCTGAAGAAGAATCAGTTCACGGGAGGTAGCAAACTGCTCCTCATCCCACTCCACACTCTCATCCGCGGCTATCTGCTTGAGTCGGGCAATCATCTCGGGTGTTATCCGGTAATCATTCGCAAAAGTGAGCACATCGGGATACTTCCCTTCAAGCCCTGTTCTATTGATATCCACTTCAGCCACTGCAAGGCGGTTGATCACACCCTTCGCATTCAGGTTCATATGAAGCATGGTTCCTGATGTAGTGTCTATTGGCACGAAATAGTCGGGCATGATCCCACCTCCGCCATACACGGTACGTTTGTTCACCAGTGTGGTGTACTTCAATGAATCAGGGAAGTGGATGCTGTCGGCAACAAACATCTCTCCATGATTAAAGCGATTCAGAATATCCTTGTTATATGCCTCCATATTCCCCATCTCATACGGCTTTTGAATACTTCGTCCCGTGGGGGTGTAATAACGTGCTACCGTCAGGCGGATCATGGTGCCGTCGGTAAGTGGAAGCTGACGCTGCACCAGCCCTTTACCAAAGGTCCTGCGACCGACAACGACAGCCCTATCCCAGTCCTGCAGTGCACCTGCCAGAATCTCACTGGCCGAGGCAGAGTTACCGTTCACGAGCACTACCAGGTTACCCCCCTCGAAATTATCCTTGCCGGTGGCTTCCATCGTGTAGCGGGGCTGATTCTTCCCTTCGGTGTAAACCACCAGTTTGCCGTCACCCAGGAACTCGTTGGCTATATCATTGGCTGTCTGCAGGATGCCTCCTCCATTATCGGTAAGGTCGAAGATGAGATGTTTCATGCCCTGCGGCTTCAACGCATTCACCGCCTGCCTGAACTCTTTGGCAGAGGTAACACCAAAGCGGCTCAAACGGATGTAGCCGATATCATTGGTAACCATGTAGGCAGCATCGATGCTGGTGATAGGTATCTTATCCCTGACAATCCTGAACTGCATCAACCCCTCCACGCCGCGACGAAAGAGCTTCACGTTGGCGATGGTACCCTTGGGTCCGCGTAGACGCTTGATGACATCCTGGTTATTCATCTTTACCCCGGCAATAAGTGTATCGTTCACGTAGATGATCTTGTCACCCGGCATGAGACCTACTTTCTGTGAGGGTCCGCCGGCAATAACCTCCATCACGTAAAGCGTATCGGTAAGCATGTTGAATGAAATCCCCACCCCATCAAAATTGCCCTGCAACGGTTCGTTCATGGAACGTACTTCCTCCTCGTTGAGATAGGATGAGTGAGGGTCGAGCTCATTCAGCATGCCACGTATGGCTGCCTCGGCAAGCTTTTTTGAATCCACATCGTCCACGTAGAGACCGTTGATAAGCTGAAGGGTACGCTCTATTTTGATCCCGTCGGTGGAGGGTCTGTACTGAGAAAAAACATTTCCCGTAAAGATGAAGACAGTTGTCAGGAAAATCAATAGTTGTTTTTGCATTTTTATTCTTGCGTTATTATAGCTTCATCCCTTCAGGGATAAAGCTGCTGACATCGCTCCCGTAACGAAGTAATTCCCTGACCAGGGTAGAGCTGATGTGTGTGAGTGCCGGTTCTGTAAACAATACAAACGTTTCTATCCCCGAAATGGTTCTGTTCATGTCGGCAATGGTTTTCTCATACTCGAAATCGACTACCGACCGGATACCACGCAGGATGTACCCTGCACCCACTTTCCTGGCGAAATCGATCGTGAGTGAATCGTAGCTTTCCACCTTTACACGGGGTTCGTCGATATATAAAACGCGGATCATCTCCAGTCGTTTTTCGAGTGAGAAGTAGGATCTCTTTGATTCATTGACCCCTATGGCGATGACAATCTCGTCCATCAACGATAACCCTCTGCGTACCAGCGACTCATGACCGACAGTATAAGGGTCGAAGGTGCCCGGGAAAAGGGCTGTTTTCTTTGCCTGTGTGGTGGGGCTCACTTTATTCATGTCACATCCTCCTCTTCAACAACCAGATTGTCAATGATGAAAACCTGTCGTTCAGGCGTATTCTTACCCATATAAAATTCAAGCAGTTCTTTCAGCAGATCCTCTTTGCGCATGGTCACCCTGTCGAGCCTGATATCCTCACCAATGAAGTTGCGGAACTCATCGGGTGAGATCTCACCCAGCCCCTTGAAGCGGGTGATCTCGGGTGAGGGGGTCAACTCCCTGATAGCGTGCTGCCGCTCATCGTCGCTATAGCAATAGATGGTTTTCTTCTTGTTGCGGACACGGAAAAGAGGTGTCTGCAGGATATACACGTGCCCCTTCTTGATAAGATCAGGGAAGAACTGCAGGAAGAAGGTGAGCAACAACAGTCGGATATGCATCCCGTCGGTATCGGCATCGGTGGCGATAATCACCTTGTTATAACGCAACCCGTCCATGTTCTCCTCAATGTTGAGTGCCGCCTGCAGCAGATTGAACTCTTCATTCTCATATACAATCTTCTTGGTCAAGCCAAAACTGTTCAACGGCTTTCCCCGGAGACTGAACACCGCCTGATAGTTGGGATCGCGACTTTTGGTGATGGAGCCGCTGGCTGAATCTCCCTCGGTGATGAACAGACATGACTTCTCTTGCTGATCACCTTTGAGATCGTTGTAATGGATGCGACAATCACGCAATTTCTTATTGTGGAGATTGGACTTTTTCGCACGCTCTCGTGCCAGCTTGGTCACTCCGGCAATCGCCTTCCGCTCTTTCTCGGAATCGAGAATTTTTTTCTGCAGGGCATCAGCCGACTCGATATTCTTGTGGAGGTAATTATCGAGCTCCTTCTTCAGGAAGTCGTTGATATGCTTACTCACCGAGATGCCGTTAGGAGCCATCTCCTTTGAGCCGAGCTTGGTCTTGGTCTGCGACTCGAACACCGGCTCTTCCACCTTGATGCTGATGGCTGCCACCATCCCGTTGCGGATATCGGAATATTCAAGATTGCGGTTGAAATACTCTTTGATCACGCGCGCTGTTGCTTCACGAAAAGCGGTGAGATGGGTGCCTCCCTGCGAGGTATGCTGTCCGTTGACAAACGAATAATACTCCTCTCCATATTGGTTGGTATGGGTGATGGCCACCTCAATGTCTTCACCAAAGAGGTGAATGATGGGATAGAGCTCCTCCTGGGTCATGTTCTCATTGAGGAGATCCTCCAGTCCGTTCTTGGAAGTGAACTTCTTGTCGTTAAAGATGATGGTCAGCCCTATATTGAGGAACACATAGTTCTTCAGCAACGGCTCAATATGTTCATCGCGGTAATGATACTCACCAAATATTTCCGGATCGGGTGTAAATCCTACTTTTGTACCGTTTGAATTGTCCGAGGGCGTCACATCGCTGTCTTTCACGAGGATACCCTGTCGGAAAGCCACCCTCTTGGTCTGACCCTCACGGGAGCTCTCCATATAAAATTCGGAGGAGAGGGCATTCACCGCCTTGATCCCCACGCCGTTCAGGCCAACCGATTTTTTAAATGCCTTCGAGTCGTACTTGGCACCGGTATTCATTTTGGAACAGACATCCTTCACCTTTCCCAGAGGCACTCCCCGCCCATGGTCATGCACAGTGACGCACTTCCCGTCGATCGTGATATCGATCGTTTTCCCGAAGCCCATCATGTATTCATCGATGGAGTTATCCAACACCTCTTTCAGTAGGACATAAATACCATCATCATAGGATGAGCCGTCGCCCAGCTTCCCGATATACATCCCCGGGCGGCGGCGGATATGCTCCTGCCACTCGAGGGTAACGATGTTTTCTTCCTGATAATTGTCCTGTAGTAACTGTAATGCTCTCTCTGTATCGTTCACGTGATGTTATATCTCCTCTATAGTTTTTTAATAAAGGCTCTGCGCCTTTTTGTCTGTTTCGTCTCCACATCGTTCCACATCGACTTCACTTTATGGTTCAGGTCCAGCTCGGGATTGCTCTCGGCATATTCAAAACCTAACCGGCTGGCAGCAGTGATAAATTCATTAAAGATCAACGCATTGATACCTTTTCCCTGGTATTCTGCATCCACCGCCACCAACATAAGATCCAGCACATTATTCTCCTTGCCCTTCAGCGCCTTGTAGATATGGTACCATCCTGAGGGGATGAAACGCCCTTTTGCTTTCTGCAGTGCCTTTGCCAGGCTGGGCAGCCCGATGGCCATACCCACCAGCTTGTTGTCTTCCTGCCGTATCACGAGGGTGAGGAACTCAAGTCGCAACATCGGTATATACATATCCACATAAAAGTCGATCTGTTTCTCCGTCAGCTCCACAAATCCATAGAGATCCTTATAGGCACGGTTGATAAGCCTGAAGATCTCCCTGGCGTAGGGATAAACATCACTCTTGCTGTGCAGGTGCTTCACCACCAGTCCGGAGCGCTTCTTCACGATCTCCACCGCACGTTCAAACCGTTCAGGTGTCTCCTTGGGAATGGTGATGAGGAACTCCACCCAATCCTGATCCTTCACATAACCAAGCCGCTCCATATGTTCCCTATAGTAGGGATAGTTATAGATGGTGGAGAGGGTGCCGATCTGGTCGAAACCTTCCACCAGCATACCCTCATGATCCAGATCAGTGAAACCGAGGGGTCCGTGAATCTTCTCCATACCCCTGGAGCGTGCCCAGCTTTCAGCAGCACCGAAGAGCGTGTCTACCACCTCATTGTCATCAATAAAATCGACAAAACCAAAACGTACATTCCGCTCATTCCATATCTCGTTCGCTTTGTGATTAATGATGACAGCTATCCTGCCGACAATGATATTGTCGCGTATGGCCAGAAAATAATCGGCATCACAATGATCGAACGCCGGATTCTTTGTTCTGCTGAGCGTGGTACGCTCATCGTAAATCAATGGCGGAACAAAATATTCATTGCCCTCGTAAAGATCGATACCAAACTGGATGAATTTTCTCAACTCATCTTTCGTAATGACTTTGTTAATTGTAACTGACATTTTGTTCAGATTCTATTGATTTCCACTTTTAGCCTTAAGCCTTCATGCTATAATGACACAATCACAAAGATAATGATTTTTTTATTCAACGTTAATGAGAATAGCTATTCTTTCACCTTCTCCTTATAAACCTCCCATCGGCTGATCACCTTACGTACATAATCGACTGTTTCATCACCCCTGAAATAACCATTTCTGCATACCGGATCCCTATAATACTGTTCCAGACGCTTCAGCTGGATGAATTTCTCCACATTGCCTTCCCACACATCCTTATCTGCCTCATACTTCTCTGCCAGTGCCCTGGCATCGGAGACATGCCCTATACCCCCGTTGTAGGCCGCCAGTGAGATCTTTAACCGCTCGGAAAAATCCTCAATCGTACTGAAAATGGTGAGGAGCTGCTTCAGATAGTCCGACCCAGCACGTATGTTCATCTCCGGGTCAAAGAGATGATCCCCCTCAACACCCAGTGAGGCAGCAGTAGCCGGCATCAGGCCCATCAGCCCGACGGCTCCCGCCCACGATTGGCCCTCCGTATTGAAAGAGGACTCCTGATAAGAAAGTGATGCCAGCAGACGCCAGTCGATCCCCAACCGTTTACCCTGCTGTTTGAAAAAAGGGTCGAAGGGTGAAATCATACCGGGTCCAAGGATATCACTATAGGCAGGTCTGTCGCTCTCCATATATCCCTTGGTCTCTTCAAAATAACGCTTGAGAATACGCAGGAGTACGGGTTCATCGGTTTTGTGCGCAAACCAGCTGTTGAGCGAGTCGGCCAATATCGGCATATCTCTCCTCACCACCCATGACGAGCGCTGATCGAAGCTTACCTGCAGACTCACATCCAAGTTGCGGAAATAGGTATGATTAAGTCGGGCAAGATCATCATCCGCTACGGTATAGTCGATCTCACCACGCGACACCATGCGAATGAGATCTTCGGTGACGATGGTGTCTTCGTGGGCAATAGCTACTAGAATACCTCCTCCGAGTTCATTATTGAGGTTGACCATCCTGTCGTGGTATCTGGAGCCCTCAGTCACCATCACCTCTTTTCCAATAAGACCGGTCACATCCGTAATGAGCGTGTCACCTCTTGAAGCACGTTGCACCAGCACCTGGTGTGAGATCTGCTGCAGTCCGCAGTAGCGCACCGAATCCCTCAGTGCATTCGTCACCGGCATATTATAAGCAATCACATCACCCTCACCACGCTGCAACATCACCAGCATGCCTGCCATATTACCGGCCACAATGATCTCCGGCACAAGATCATGCTCACGACAAAATTCGCGAATAAGGTCGTAATGATAACCCATCGGCTGATCACGAAAGATGAAATAGGAGGTGGAGGTGTTGAGTGTCAGCACACGAAGGGTATCATGCTCAGTTATCTGAGGAAAATCATACCCCTCTCCGTGCTCCTTCACTCCTCCACGGCATGATGCCAGCAAAAGCAAGAGAACACACATAGCTTTGGTTACACCGTTCATACACCCATAGAGTTAAAACAGGGGCAAAGATACAAAAAAAGATCAATTACAAATCAGTTATCTGTTTTATACTCACATATTTGTGAATTATAAAAAATATACTTATTTTTGTGACGATCACTTTTTGCAAACAAAGACAAAACAGAGATCATGAGACATTTTCTGACATCTCTCTTCTGTTTCCTCCTGTTCGGCATGATGACTGACATGGTGGCTCAGGACGCTCACTGGCGCATGTTTGTCGAGCAGCTTGCCGAAGAGGGGGAGATGAACGAGGCAGCCATTGAAAACATGTACCAGGAGCTGCTCCAACTGGAGAGCAACCCTATGAATCTGAACAGGGTTTCGCGCGGCGAGCTGGAACGTCTACCCCTGCTGTCGATGGAGGAGATCAACACTATCATCACTTTTCTGGAGAAAAACCGACCCATTTATACGGTTTTTGAGTTGAGGAATGTACCTCATCTGGATATCAGGACCGTGGAGAGGATACTTCCATTCTTCTATGCCGATGTGAGTGATCGAAGAGCGGCTGAAGTAAGAGCGGCTGAAGTATGGAGTGCCCGAATGCTCGGGAGAGGAAAGCATGAGCTGCAGTTGCGACTGGACAAAACGCTCACACCACGTGCCGGATACGGGTACTTTCCCGACAGCATCCTGGAACGATACCCTAACCGTAAATACCGGGGTGAGGATTTCTATCAATCACTGCGCTACTCTTTTCGCTATGGCAAAAGCATGGAGATGGGATTCACCGCCGAGAAGGATGCCGGCGAGCCCTTCCTTCAAAAAGAGTATCCCCGGGGTTATGATCATTATGGCATGCATCTTATCATTCGTGACATAGGACTGCTGAAGACGGCAGCCCTCGGCGATTACAGGCTCTCTTTCGGACAGGGACTCGTTCTGAACAACGATTTCATGGTGAGTAAAGCGTGGAGTGCCGATAATATTGCCCGTCGAACGATACAGCCTAAACGACATTTCTCCACGGCCGAGAGTGGTTTCTTCAGGGGTGCGGCGGTAGTCATTGGCATAGGCAACATCTCCGTCACCACCTTCTACTCCAACAGGCGCATCGACACGAACCTCACTGACGATGGGCATTTCACCTCAATCAAGACAGACGGCCTCCATCGCACTCCGGCAGAACTGGAGAAGAAAAAGAACACCCGCGAGCAAGTGCTGGGAGGCAATATCAACTACCGCAAGAATCGTTTTCAGCTGGGAGTAAGCGGATTGTACCACACCTACAACCGAATGTATGCACCCACACCGCAGAAGTATAATCTTTACAGCTTGAGAGACTCTGCCAACCTGAATGCCGGCATCGATTACTCCTGGCAGCTGCCGGGACTGATCCTCGCCGGTGAGACGGCGATTGCAAAGAACGGTGCAGTGGCCACGTTACACATGGCACAGTACCGTCCTTCACCGGGGCTATCATTCACGCTGTTGCACCGTTATTATCCCATCTCCTACAATGCCCTTCATGCGGAGGCTTTCTCGGAAGGGAGCGATATACGCAATGAACAGGGTCTTTTCATGGGCACCCTCTTCACGCTCTTCGCACGGTTCACGGTGAACAGCTATATCGATTTTGTGCGTTATCCCTGGCTGAAATATGGGGTGGACAAACCTTCAAAAGCGCTGGATTACTATTTTCTGGGTACATACACCTTCACCCGTAACAGTGTAATGGATCTACGCTATAAGTATAAACGAACAGAGAAAAACATGCGCTATCCCGATGAGCAATCCACATCGGTACTGCCCTATGCGACCCACAAATTCCGGCTTCGTTTATCACAAACATTGCAGAGTGGCTGGAGTCTGCGTACCACAGCCGATGTGGCACACTACAAGGAAAAACCTTTTAAAGCCGCGATCGGATATATGCTCTCGCAGAACATGGGCTATCGGGTCAGTGAAAACATCCATACCGATATTTACCTTGCCTTCTTCAATGCGGACAGCTATGATGTCCGTCTCTACTCCTACGAACGAAATCTGCTGAACACGTTCTACATGCCCTCCTTCTATGGGAAAGGAGTACGCCTGGCTCTCTCCACGAAATATGACATCAACCCCTCTCTCGCTCTTTCATTCAAAGCCGGACATACCCGCTACCTCGACCGTAACAGCATCGGCAGCGGCACGGAACAGATATCCGGGAAAAGCAGAACAGATCTCTGGCTCTACCTGAGATGGAAATTTTGAGAAGCATGCAGCATCATAGCCGGAAGTGAGATATCAATTGTTTTTTGTACTTTTGACCTCAAATAGAAAATTGAATATGGCGCATCCTCTCCTGCAAATAGACTCACTCACCAAAAGCTTCGGCGACCTGCTGCTCTTCAGGGACATCTCTTTCGGCATCGCCGAGGGCGATAAGATCGGGCTGATTGCCAGGAACGGTTCGGGGAAGACAACCCTGCTGAATATTATTGCGGGAAGGGAGTCCTATGACGACGGGAGGGTGGTCTTCCGTAACGATAT
The DNA here is from genome assembly GCA_964446805.1 of uncultured Proteiniphilum sp. Taxonomy (GTDB): domain Bacteria; phylum Bacteroidota; class Bacteroidia; order Bacteroidales; family Dysgonomonadaceae; genus Proteiniphilum. The sequence goes on from CAYUQE010000015.1 coordinate 14,288, forward strand.
CCGCTTTGCCTGCCTGGAGCAGTCACCGCAGTTCGCTCCTGAGATGACCGTGCTGGAAGCATGCTTCAACGCGGACAATGAGACAGTGAAGCTGATAGCCCGCTACGAAGAGATCATCTCCTCCGCAGATCATGAAGGGCTGGACGAAGTGCTGATGCAGATGGACATGCAGAAGGCGTGGGATTACGAACAGCGTATCAAGCAGATCCTGTCGCAGCTCAAGATCACCGATTTTCATCAGAAGACCGGCGAGCTCTCTGGTGGACAGGTGAAGCGTGTGGCACTGGCCAACGTGCTGATCAGTGAGCCGGAGCTGTTGATCATGGATGAGCCTACCAACCACCTCGATCTGGAGATGGTGGAGTGGCTGGAGGAGCACCTCACCCGCAACAGGATGAGCCTGCTGATGGTGACGCACGACAGGTACTTCCTCGACCGTATCTGCACACAGATACTGGAGATAGACGACCGACAGCTCTTCTCCTACAAGGGCAATTTCTCCTACTACCTCGAGAAGCGGGAGGAGCGGTTGATGGCTCAGCATACAGAGATGGACAGAGCCAGGAACCTGATGCGCAAGGAGCTGGAGTGGATGCGCCGTCAGCCGCGGGCACGCGGCACCAAATCAAAGTCACGCATCGATGCGTTTTATACACTGGAGGAGAAAACAGCACAACAGGCCGATGAGGGAAACATCCGTCTGCAGGCCAAGGGAGCCTATATAGGCAACAAGATCTTTGAAGCGCAGCATGTAAGCAAACGATTTGGTGATGTCATCATCACCGACGATTTCAACTATATCTTCACGCGCTACGAGAAGATGGGCATCGTGGGTAACAATGGCACCGGCAAATCGACCTTCGTGAAGATGCTGCTGGAGCAGGTGAAGCCCGACAGTGGCAGCTTCGATATCGGGGAGACCGTCCACTTTGGCTACTACAGCCAGGATGGATTGCAGTTCAACGAGCAGATGAAGGTGATTGACGTGGTGCAGCAGTTTGCCGAGGTGATCGATATGGGCAACGGCAACAAACTCACCGCCTCACAGTTCCTGCAACATTTCCTCTTTGCACCGGAGAAACAGCATAACTACGTCTACAAGCTTAGTGGCGGCGAGAAACGAAGGCTCTATCTCTGCACCGTGCTGATCACCAACCCCAACTTCCTGGTGCTGGATGAGCCCACCAACGACCTTGACATCATCACGCTGAATATTCTGGAGGAGTACCTGCGAGGATTCAAAGGCTGCCTTATCGTCGTGTCTCACGACCGCTTCTTCATGGACAAGGTGGTGGATCATCTGCTGGTGTTTCATGGTGATGCCCGCATACAGGATTTTCCCGGTAACTACACGCAGTATCGCGAGTGGAAGCAGATAGAGGAGAAAAAGGAGCTGCAGGAAAGGAAGCAGGCGGTAGAGATCAAAACAACCAAAGCCCTGCCGGAACAGGCTCAGATCAAAACCGAAGTAAAAGTAAAGCTCACCTTCAAAGAGAAACGGGAGTTGGAATCACTGGAAAAGGAGATCGCACAACTTGAAGCTGAAAAGAACACGATCAATGTAGCACTCTCCTCGGGCAACCTACCGACCAATGAACTGATACGGCAATCGAGCCGTTTCTCGGATATCATGAAGCTGATTGATGAAAAAACAGCGCGTTGGATTGAGCTAAGTGAGAAAACAATTTAGAAAGGTTTTAAATAGCTTTCTGTGAGCCTTTTGATTTTATACGGTTCCGTAAAATGATTACTTTTGTGATTCATCTGAACTTAACAACTAAACCGTTAAAATAGTATTTATGAAGAGTATAAAAGGAACCCAAACCGAACTAAACCTGCTCAAATCGTTCGCAGGCGAATCACAGGCCAGAATGCGCTATACATTTTATGCGAAAGCGGCAAAAAAAGAGGGATTTGAACAGATCTCAGCCATTTTTCAGGAGACCGCCGACCAGGAGATGTCACACGCCAAGCGCATGTTCAAGTATCTTGAGGGAGGCATGGTGGAGATCACTGCCTCCTATCCTGCCGGCATGATCGGCACCACGGCTGAGAACCTGAAGGCAGCTGCCGAAGGTGAGAACGAAGAGTGGACAGACCTTTATCCCCATTTTGCGGCAGTGGCCGAGGAGGAGGGATTCAAGGAGATAGCCACGATGTACCGCATGATTGCCAAAGCGGAGGCCATTCATGAAGAACGTTATCTGAAGCTGCTGGAACGGGTGAACGATGGAACAGTCTTCTCGCGTGAGGTAGATATTGAGTGGTTGTGCCGTCATTGCGGCTATGTGTTTACCGGGAAGAAACCACCCAAGAACTGCCCCACCTGCCTTCACCCGCAAGCTTACTTCGAGCCTAAGAACGATACGTTCTATTAACCGATCGCTCTCTTATGAATTGACCCCCAACTGTTTTTATCTGACTTTTGGGGGTCACTTCATTTGTGACATCACCCTTTCACAGATGTCCCTATGCCAGGGGCTAAAGCCTTCATGCTTCTCATTACGATAGAAGCAGAAACTGACGCATTTTTCAGCTATTTGTATTATTTTTGCAGCCTAACATGCCGGCTTGGGATTCTCATCCTTTGTCATGTAGATGATCGTAAAGAAGAAGATGGTATACAATGAACTATTTGCCCGTACTGAGCTGCTGATAGGCAGGGAGTCGATGCGCACCGTGGCATCCAGCAGGGTGATCCTCTTCGGCGTGGGAGGCGTGGGCAGCTGGTGTGCCGAGGGGCTTATCCGCAGCGGGATCATGCACCTCACCCTGGTCGACTCCGACAGGGTGGCCACGGCCAATATCAACCGGCAGCTTCCGGCCACCACCCTCACGGTGGGTGAGTTGAAAGTAGCGGTAATGAAACGACGGCTGCTGGAGATCAACCCCGAAGCGGAGATCACCATCATCCCCGAGATCTACAGCGCATCCTCCTCCGATTCGTTTCATCTGGAGCAGTACGATTATATCATCGATGCCATCGACTCACTCTCACACAAAATTCACCTGCTGGTAACCGCCTCCGGTACCGGGGCGACTGTCTTCTCCTCGATGGGTGCAGCACTCAAGATGGATCCGCAGCAGATCAGGGTAGACGAGTTCTGGAAGGTACGCGGCTGCAAGCTGGCGGCGGCACTGCGCCAGCAGATGCGGAAAGGTGAAAGGCTGCAGAAGCGTATACTGTGTGTCTATAGTGAGGAGCTGCTGGAGAACAGGGGTGAGGAGGCACTGATCCATGCAGACGAACAGGGCAGCTTCCGCAAAGCCCGCACGAACGGCACCCTGGTGCATGTAACCGCCATCTTCGGCTTCACCCTCTCGGGGTTAGTGATGGAGGATATCGTAAAAAGATAACCGGGGTAGGTTTATCACCCCGCAATCATTGAGAAAACAGACTATTTTCGTACCTTTGCGCATTCAATCAGCAACTTCAACGTATGAACATCGAACAGATACTACAGGAAGCCATCACCGGCGCAATCAAAGAATTATACAAGGCGGATGCAGTCACCTCACAGATCACACTGCAGAAGACGAAGAAAGATTTCAAGGGACACTACACCCTCGTCACCTTCCCACTGCTGAAGATCTCAAGGAAAAATCCGGAGCAGACGGCAGAGGAGATCGGCAGCTGGCTGGCTCAACACTCACCCGTAGTCTCGGGATACAACGTGATCAAAGGTTTCCTGAACCTGACCATTGCACCAGGTGTGTGGGTGCGCCTGCTGGCGCAGATCAATGCAGTACCCGAATATGGTTTTACACCCGTGGCAGAGGATGCACCCCTCTTCATGGTGGAATACTCATCGCCCAACACCAACAAGCCGCTACACCTGGGACATGTACGCAACAACCTGCTGGGACATGCCCTCTGTGAGGTGTTGAAAGCCAACGGCAAGCGGGTGGTGAAGACCAATATCGTGAACGACCGGGGCATCCACATCTGCAAGTCGATGCTCGCCTGGCAGAAATGGGGCGAGGGTGAGACACCTGCGTCGTCCGGCAAGAAGGGCGACCATCTGACCGGCGATTACTATGTACTGTTCGATAAGAAGTATAAAGAGGAGCTTGCAGCACTGCAGGCTGAAGGGCTGACGAAGGAGGAGGCAGAGGAGCGCTCGCTCCTGATGAAGGAGGCACGCGAGATGCTTCTCAGGTGGGAAGCAGATGATGCCGCCACGGTGAACCTATGGAAGATGATGAACGGCTGGGTTTATGCCGGCTTCGATGAGACCTACCGCGAGATGGGTGTCACCTTCGACAAGATCTATTACGAGTCGCAGACCTACCTCTCCGGCAAGGAGGAGGTGCTGCGGGGAGTGGAAGAGGGTCTCTTCTACCGGAAAGAGGATGGTTCTGTCTGGGCAGACCTCACACCCTGGGGACTGGATCACAAGCTGCTGCTCCGCTCCGACGGCACCTCGGTCTACATGACCCAGGACATCGGCACCGCCAGGCTGCGGTTCGACGATTACCCCATCCATACGATGATCTATGTGGTAGGCAACGAGCAGAATTATCACTTCCAGGTGCTCTCCCTCCTGCTCGACATGCTTGGCTTTGAATTCGGCAAGGGACTGGTGCACTTCTCCTATGGGATGGTGGAGCTGCCCGAGGGGAAGATGAAATCGAGGGAAGGGACCGTAGTGGATGCTGACGACCTGATGGCCGAGATGATCACCACCGCCCGTGAGACCTCACAGGAGCTGGGCAAGCTGGAGGGTATATCCGAAGAGGAGGCTGAAGCCGTCTCCCGCATAGTGGGACTGGGTGCACTCAAATATTTCATCCTGAAGGTGGACCCGAAGAAGAACATGACCTTCAACCCCAAGGAGTCGATCGACTTCAATGGCAACACGGGGCCTTTCATTCAATATACCCACGCCCGCATCCAGTCAGTCCTGCGCAAGGCAGTCGACCAGGGCATCACAATGACGGAAGCGCTTGAGCCGACCGTTTCATTATCGGAAAAGGAAGAGGGGCTGGTGCAGCTGCTGGCTGAGTTTGAAACGGTGGTGCAGCAGGCCGGAGCCGAGTACAATGTATCCCTTATCGCCAACTATGTCTATGAGCTGGTGAAGGAGTACAACCAGTTCTACCACGACTATCCCATCCTGAAGGAGGAGAACAGCGCCCTGCGCGATTTCCGTCTGTTGCTCTCGAAGAACGTAGCGTTAACGATCAAGAAAGGGATGTCGCTCTTCGGTATCGACGTGCCTGAGCGGATGTAATCCTTTTCGGTCCCGCCGGATATGCAGGGATACCAATAAGCATTCACCGTGATGCCGATCAGTGCGCCTAGTGTCTGTTTCATAATTTGTAGTTTTTAATTAATCCAACAGTTGTAATACAAGGACAAAATCAGTAAAAAATTGATTCACACCATCCAACTTTCAACCGAAATCTATTGAATATGAATGACGAAGGGGATGACAAACGGTTATCATCCCCTTCAAAAACAGATCAATTAGTACATGCAATCACAGCCAATTAACATCATTTAATTGTATGCTTTCTCTCCATGTTCGAAATAGTCAAGTCCGATCTCTTCCTCCTTCGCACTTACGCGGATACCGATCGTGTATTTTAGCGTGGCAAAAAGGATTGTGCCGGCGAACCCTGCCCAGGCCGCGATGGCAAGCACACCTATGAGCTGGCTTATCAGCACACTGGCATCACCACCATACAACAATCCAGGCAAGTCGTCGCTGGCGGAGAACAGTCCCACCATCAGCGTGCCGAAAGCACCACAGACACCATGCACTGAGATCGCACCTACAGGATCATCCACCTTCAGCTTCTTATCCAGGAACTCAACCGCGAAGACCACCACAATTCCGGCCATGAACCCTATGAGAATGGCACCAGCAGGGGTGACCACATCGCATCCGGCTGTGATGGCTACCAGTCCTGCCAGCACACCGTTCAATGTCATACTGAAAGTGGGCTTCCCATATCGTTTCCACGTAAGCAGTAACGTTGCAATACCACCGGCAGCGGCAGCACCGTTGGTAGTCACAAAAATATGTGCCACCAGCTCAGGATTGGAAAGAGTGAGTGTGGAGCCCGGGTTAAAACCGAACCATCCTAACCAGAGGATGAAAACTCCCAGTGCAGCCAGTGTAAGGCTGTGTCCGGGAATGGCGTGCACTTTCCCTTTTTTGTATTTCCCGATGCGTGGGCCTAGAAATGACGCGCCTATGAACGCCATCCAGCCTCCCATGGAGTGGACGACGGTTGATCCGGCAAAATCATGAAAAGGGGTCTCCATTGCCGATAACCAGCCACCACCCCACACCCAGTGGCCTGACACGGGATAGATGAACGCTGTGATCGCGATACTGTACATGAGATAAGCTTTGAATTTGGTCCGTTCAGCCATCGCTCCCGAGACGATGGTAGCCGCTGTGGCAGCGAACACCAGCTGAAAAATGAAAAAGGCTGCATTGGGAATACCTAATTCCAGCGCGTGATTCACCTTGGAGAAGAACTCCAGCTCACCAAAAAAACCGCTTCCCGTGCCATACATGATTCCATAACCTATCACCCAGAAAGCGATGGTACCCATACAGAAGTCAATCAGATTCTTAAATAATATATTGGTGGTGTTTTTTGTGCGGGAGAACCCTGCCTCCACCAGCGCGAAACCGGTCTGCATGAAAAATACCAGCACCGCGGCAAACAAAACCCAGAAAGTATCAAGGGCATAAGTGAATGTTGCTGTATCCATATTTTTTATTGTTAATTCCTAAATTTTGATATACAATGATTCAGGTCCTTTTTCACCTGTCCTTATCCTGATGGATTCCTCCACCGAAGAGATAAATATCTTTCCATCACCCATATCGCCTGTTTTAGCGGCATTGATGATCGCATCACATGCCAGATCCACAAATAGCTCGCGACAGACAAATGAGAGGTAGATTCTTTCAATAAGCCTTGTCTCATACACGGTGGCACGATAAATGGAGTTGGCTTTCTCATTTCCTACCCCTGTTACATTCCAATAGGTTAAGAAATCAATCCCTATCTCATGGAGTGCATCTACCACCTCATCGAGATGTGATTTTCTGATAATCGCTTCAATTCTTTTCATTTTCATCTTCCTGCATCTTTAATATCGTTAGAAACTGATAGCCGCCACAAGATAGAATTTCTCCCTGTCCGGATTGAGGACAGCACTACAAGTGACCGGTAAGGTAAAGGAGGGTGTGATCGCAAGCTCCTTGGTTACACCGATACCGATATTGGTAAGATTGAAGTCACCCTCCTCCGACTGCAGTCCATCTCCACCTCCCACAAAAAGGTGAATGTTCCTGAATGCATATCCCACCTCGAAATATTTGTCCCCCCCTACTGAACCGGCACCACCCGCTTCATTGAACACATAATTGGCAGCGAGACTGAAACCGGAAATCGCATAGCCTCCATTCAACTCCAGAATATGTGCACCGGTAGCCTTGCTCGTATCAAAATAATCATTCCCTCCATCCATGCTGGGGAAATAATAATCGGTGAGACCAAGGGTAAGACCAAAACCGAACGTGTAAGCCGCAAACAGATCAGCCTCCAGCGCACCATCAAAACTGGCCGAGCCCCATCCTCCGATTTCAAAACCTCCCGATGAATAACTCAGCGCCGGCTGTACTGCGGCATTAGACAAATACAACCCTCTCCATACATACGCACTTACCACATCGGCACCTGCCGTCCACGGCGACTCCGACTCCTGGGCAAAGATGCCCGAACCTAAAACAACCATTATGGCTGTAAAAAAGATTTTTTTCTTCATAACCTATAAACATTTAATATTACATAATGGAATTAACACGCCGCAAATATAATCATTTTGATTTATTTAAAACATATTTGTATACTTTTTATTACATTTATTTTATATTTACTATCTATATGTTTATATCTATTTTTAAATGAAACAGTTAAAGTGTACCGATTTTTTCAAAAAAAGTGATAAAACTTTCATTCATATTCAGGATAACAAACCACTAACCGCTGCATCATGCGTTTGTTTGCTTCTGCATCTGTCTGCGAAAAATGAAAAGCAGTATAAGTGAGTTTCTTAATATGATAGAAGATCAATCACATTATCCCCACTCGAAAATTCAAAAGTCCTCAATTTTTTCGTAGATTTGTCCTTCCAACTTCAACAGACATTGTGTATGACCTTCCCTTCCCCCTATGAATGTGCGAAGGAATTTGCAACCCAGACCGACAAGAGTCTGTTTATCACCGGTAAGGCCGGTACGGGCAAAACAACCTTCCTGCGCAGGTTTCGATCCGAGACGACGAAACAGATCGCCGTGGTGGCACCGACAGGTGTGGCGGCGATCAATGCCGGGGGTGTGACCATCCACTCCTTCTTCCAGCTGCCATTCACACCGTTCACACCTACGCCCCAGGGACGTGAGGCACTGATCGGCCGTATGAAGATGCACCAATCACGCCGGAGTGTGATCCGTGAGCTGGAGGTGCTGGTGATCGATGAGATCAGCATGGTGCGTGTCGACATGCTGGATGCCATCGATACGGTGCTTCGCAGTGTGCGGCACCGCTATTCGGAGCCATTTGGCGGTGTGCAGATGCTCTTTATCGGCGACATGTACCAGCTGTCACCGGTGGCCAAAGCAGAGGAATGGCGCATACTCTCCGATTATTACCAGGGGATCTACTTTTTTCATAGCCGCATCATACAGGAACATCCCCCTGTGTATGTGGAGTTTGATAAGATCTTCCGGCAATCGGAGGACCATTTCATCGATCTGCTGAACCAGGTGAGGAACGATACACTCACACAGGAAGGGTTCAGCCTGCTACAAAGTCGCTACGATCCTCATTTCAACCCATCACCCGACGAGAACTATATCACGCTCACTACCCACAATCACAGTGCCGATGCGCTCAACACGCTCGAACTGGAGAAGATCAAAACCTCACCGCATCAATTCACAGCCGAAGTGAAGGGAGAGTTCCCGGAGAATGCATTTCCTGTCGACGGGGTACTCGAATTGAGAGAGGGTGCCAAGGTGATGTTCGTGAAAAACGACACTGAGACCCCGCGGCGTTATTTCAATGGAAAGATAGGCACTATCACCCGCATCAAAGAGGAGACGATCACCGTACTGTGTCCGGGCGATACGGATGAGATTCCCGTCTCTTCCGTGGTCTGGGAGAATATCCGCTACACCACCAATGCGGAGACCCACATGGTGGAGGAGGAGATCATTGGGACTTACAAACAGATTCCACTGCGGCTTGCCTGGGCCATCACCATCCACAAGAGCCAGGGGCTCACCTTCGATAAAGCGATCATCGACGCGGGGAAAGCCTTTTCACCGGGGCAGGTCTATGTGGCACTGAGCCGTTGCCGCTCGCTCCACAGCCTGGTGTTGAAAAGCCAGATTAACCGTTACAGTCTCGGTGTGGATGCACAGGTGGTCCGCTTCTCCTCTTCAAGACCCGATGAAGCACTTATCTTGCGCGAGCTGCAATCGGCAAAAGAACAGTACAGGACAAGCCTGCTACTTCAACTGTACGACTTCGGTCCGCTCCTTCAGCTGGCACGTGGCTGGCACTCCGAGACGAAGGAGAATGAATCATCCTTCAGCGATGAGACACTGCCCTTTGTGGAAGGTATATGCCATCAGCTGTCGGAGCTGGAGCAGGTGGCCGCCAGGTTCAGGATGCAATTGCTGCGTATCATGCAGCAGCAGCCTGTCGACACGGCGTTCTTGGCAGAACGGCTCCGGGCATCCTCTCCCTATTTCGCCGAAAAGTTAAGCACTGTGCTGCGTTCCTTGCAGGAATCGACGGCGACCACCGACAGCAAGTCCAATGCAAAGGAGTACGATGAGGGTATCGCTTCGGTTTTCACTGTTGCAGCGCTGAAGAAGGAGCTGATCACCGCTACAGCAGACGATTTTAGCGTGGAGTCCTTCCATAAAGCGCGCACCCTGTTCAGGAAACCTCCGTTTGCAGTCACCTCCCATAGCCGTGACACGTCGGGTGCACAGTTGAAATCGATCCATCCCGAGCTGCTCAGCGAGCTGGTGCAACTGCGCAACCGGATAAGCAGCGAATCCAACCTGCCTGTCTATATCGTCGCCTCCGTCAAAACGCTGGTGCTGATGGCCGATTACCTGCCAACGACAGAAAAGGAGTTACTCAAAATTGACGGGTTCGGAAAAATAAAGGTGGAACGTTACGGTGCCCCATTTCTCATGTTGATCCGTAACTATATCGCTGCCTACGGAATAGCATCGCGCATGATGCACTTTAAGGAGCAGAAAAAGAGAGCAAGAGCAAAAAAAGGCAAATAATGCCACACACTGGTAATAAAAGAGCAATGATATTCAACTTATTTATTTATTTGTGTAGCTTTGTAAAACATTCATAAATAATGAATAGATGAAGAGAATCTTGGTGACCGGAGGTGCAGGGTTTATTGGCTCCCATTTATGTGAAAGACTTTTAAAAGAAGAGAACAAGGTAATCTGTCTGGATAATTTTCTTACGGGACGGAAAGAGAATATTGCCCATTTGACGGGTAATGCACTTTTTGAACTGGTAGAGCATGACATCATGTACCCTTACCCCATGGATAGAGTTGACGAGATATACCATCTCGCCTGCCCCGCATCGCCCGTACACTACCAGCGTGATCCGATCAAAACGATGAAGATATCGGTATTGGGCTCCTACAATGCGCTGGGTATGGCCAAGAGACATGACGCCAAAATACTGCTCGCCTCTACCAGTGAGATCTACGGAGATCCTTTGGTACACCCTCAACCGGAACATTACTGGGGGAATGTGAACACCATCGGCCCCCGTTCCTGTTACGATGAAGGGAAAAGGTGCGCCGAGACCCTCTTTATGGATTACTACCGTCAGGAGAAGGTGCGCATTAAGATTGTACGGATCTTCAATACTTACGGTCCCGGGATGCTGCCCGACGACGGAAGGGTGATTTCCAATTTTATTCTTCAGGCACTGCAACACCAAGATATCACCATTTATGGTGACGGTAGCCAGACCCGCAGCTTTCAGTACATCGACGATTTGATAGAAGCGCTGCTGAAAATGATGCAGACCGATGAAAGGTTCATTGGTCCTGTCAACATCGGCAACCCGAGAGAGTTCACCATCAAGGAGCTGGCAGAACGTATCGTAGCGCTGACCGATTCTTCTTCAAAACTTGTTTACAAGCCGCTACCGGTGGATGATCCGAAACAGCGTCAGCCGGATATCACCCTTGCCCGTGAGATACTGGACTGGGAACCCACAATCAGGCTCGACGAGGGGCTGACAAAAATGATCCGTTTTTTCAGGGAACAATTACAGCAGGAGTCAATTGAAGCAAATATTTCCCTGGGTCTCTAATTATCCGGCGTAAAATCAAACGTCACGACCACCGGTTTATGGTCACTATACGTCAGTTCCGGTGATAGATAGTTCGTTGCTCTGAATTGTCCGGGTGAAAAGAATATGTAATCAATTCTATAAAGTTTTCTCAGGTATCTGTAACTATATCCATACCCTTTTCCCATATCACGAAAACTGTCTCTCAGTCGCCCTTTGATGGTCCTGTAGGTATAGGATGCGGGGCTGGCATTAAAGTCACCACAAACAATCAATGGATAGGGGCTTTCATCAAGCAGTTTTCTGATAACATCAGCCTGCCGTGTACGGATGCTGCCATTCTCTTCTACCACCTGTTTTATTTTTTTCAATTGAGCTATCGTATGCCTGATATCAGGGGTGAGGGGCATCCTGTATTGATTTATATTGGTAGTTTGCAGATGATTATTAAAAACACGTATCCTATCCCCCTCCAGATCCAGGTCCACCCACAGTGAGAAATTATCAGTCTCGTCCACGAAGACCACCGGTTTCATATCCAGAATGGGAAAGCGGCTGAAGATGGCTACATTGAGTGCACCGCTCCCATGCGATGCTATCTTATAATAGGGCAACAAATGCGACAACTCCTGGATCAAACCCTCCCGCGCAGCACCTGAAACGGGAAACTCCTGCAGACAGATGATATCTACTCTTTCCTTCTCTACAAAGCCGGCAAATTGTTGACCGTCGAGGAATATATTCTCCCCAATTTCGTTATGGATATTGTAGGTTGCTACAGTGACTTTCCGCATTGGTGGTGCCACCTTCTCAATGGGCCAGTGAAAAACGGAGGTCAAATAGGGAATACTGATTATCAATGCTGCGATAGGCACAAGCATCCAGTGACTTCTCCTCCATATCCAGAAAAATAGGATCAGGAGATTCAACACCAGTATAAACGGCAACAGGACTCCAAGCCAGTGTATGGCGGGATAGCGGGTTGGATGAAGATAGGATACATGGCATCCCACCACTGCCATCAAAGCTGGTATCAGACTCAACATACCCCACACCAACTCCAGCAATTTAAAAAAGACAATTCTCCCCACGAATCAGTTAAGATGATGATTAAACAGTTTTGATTTACAAATTTAAGAAAAAATTGACCTTCCAGCACTACCCAAGATAATAAAAAAAGGGTGATTTTTTATGGCGGTGGAGATATTCGTAAAAATTCTTAAAATATAGATTATATCAACTAATTAGGTTAATTTTCAAACGGGCAGGATGATTTAAATGTTTATCTTTGCGAATAAAATTGCAACCCCCCTTATATTAACAAAGTGTTTCCCCCAAATCACAGGAGCTTCCTCATTAGTAAGTACAAAATGTTTCATGGAGAGATCCTGAAGAGCTGGTTTGTGCTTACCTCATTCACATTTAACTAAAATTCGGCGTTCATCAAACAATGCGCCTGGAAAAGACGATATGAATATTGATTTTTCAAATTATAAGATACTGGCTGTGGATGATATCCCGACCAATACCCTGTTGTTACAGATGATCCTTGAGCAATCGGGATTAAAGGTATTGACAGCACATGATGCAGAAGGGGCGGCTTTACAAATTGAGAGGGAAAAACCGGATTTGATTTTGCTCGATGTGCTCATGCCCGTCACCGATGGATTTACATTTGCAAAACAGTTGAAAGCGCATCCTGATCATAAGCATATTCCGATTATATTCTTGACCGCACTGAATTCTTCGAGCGACATCGTGAAGGGATTCCAGCTGGGTGCGTATGATTATATCACCAAGCCGTTTAACAAGGAGGAGCTGATGGTACGTGTAGGTCATCAACTCTCGTTACTGGAGGCCAAGCGAACCATTGAGCGGCAGAAACTGGAACTGGAGCACACCATTGCAGGGAGAGACGTTTTGTACTCTGTGATTGCCCACGATCTGCGCATGCCAATGTCCACCATGAAGATGATTCTTAATGTCTTGTCCATCCAGATGAAAGAAGAGCCCATGATTTCTCCTGAGGTGTTGGAATCGATACAGAACGCCAACGAGATCTCGGAGCAATTGTTCAGGTTGCTCGACAACCTGCTGAAGTGGACCAAAGCCCAACTGGGCAAACTGGAAGCGATCAGGCAACCATTCAACCTGTCTGAGCTTACAGAAGCTGAGGTTGAGACCGCTACAATTCTTGCAGCCTCTAAAAATATTACCATTCGTTTTGTCTCCACCGCAAAAGAAGAGACCGAAGTAGAGGTAGACATAGACATGATCAAGACCGTGATGCGAAACCTGGTGAGCAATGCCATCAAATATAGCTACCGAAATAGTGAAATCGACATACTTGTGGAGACAGAAAACGGAGAAGTAATCTACAAGGTGATTGACCGTGGCTGTGGTATCAACGAGGAAGCTCAGACAACACTCCTCGATGTAGGGACCCAGCACACCACGTATGGCACTGAAAATGAATCGGGATCTGGTCTGGGACTACTGCTTGTGGACAACTTCCTGAAGTTGAACAACGGCCGTCTCTTTTTCCATTCAAAAGAGAAGGAGGGCTCCACCTTTGGCTTTGCACTCCCGGTGTTACATTAACGCATAAATCATTTCCGGAGGAGATAGAGCCCGTTTTATGTATCCTCTCCTCACAACCTACAGATATTGATTGATTGTGGCGATCAATAGCTCCTTGTCGAATGGTTTCGTGAGACACTCTTTGCACCCATTTTCCATCAGCTCCTTTCTATCCTGGTCAAAGGCATAGGCACTCACTGCAATTATTGGCGGTGAGAGGGGGGATTTACGACGGATGGCCTGAATAGCCTCCAGGCCGTTCATCACCGGCATCTTGATATCCATCAGTATCAGGTGGGGATGCATCGATTCAAACAGGCTTACTGCCATTGCACCATCCTTCGCATGGATCAGCGTATAATCGTCGCCAATCATTGCCTCGATCAGCTCATAGTTATCTTCATTGTCCTCCGCCACCAGGATAGTGGCTTTCTCCCCCTCCTGATTCCAGGGAGTTGAAGAGGTGAGTGGCTGTACCTCTTCATGGGTATCCTCATCATCTGACAAAAGCAAGGGTATCCTGCAGGTAAACTGCGTTCCGACGCCCAATTGTGAAGAGACCGAGATATCTCCTCCCAGACGCTCGAGGATGGTCTTACAGATGGGGAGTCCAAGTCCGGTACCCTGAGCGAAATCATTCACCTTTTCGAATCGCTCAAACACCTT
>CAYUQE010000016.1:0-28375 GCA_964446805.1 uncultured Proteiniphilum sp.
AGTTGAAGTTGTTATGAATAAAGGATTTAAAGATTTACCCAACCTCTTTTTCTTAGGATACGATTTTCATCGTTGTCCCTCAAAAGCTGATCGCCAAACCCTATCTTTTCCAGAACCCCGGCACGAAGAGGGAGAGCACGGTGAAGACCTCGAGACGGCCCACGAGCATTAAAAAGGTGAGGTAGTATTTGGCAAAAATGGAGGCCGATTCGTAGGTACCGCTGGGGCCGTAGGAACCCAGTCCGAAACCGTAGCTGCTGATGGAGGAGATGGAGACACCGATCGATTCATCGAACGTCATTCCGGTAAAGCTCAGGATCACAGCACTGAACGCCGCAAGAGTGAGATAGAGAAAGACAAAGGCCAGGATCTTGGTAGAGGTGTTGCTTGAGATCACTCTTCCGTTGATCTTCACCCTGTAGAGCGCATCTGGGTGCACCTGCCTTTTAAATACCAGGAGGGAATTTTTAGAGAGCACCACCAGCCTCGATATTTTCATTCCTCCCGATGTGGAGCCTTCGCACCCACAGAAGAGGATCATTGCCAGAAACATCAGCCAGTAGATATGTCCCCACATCTGATAATCCACCGTGGCAAATCCTGTGGTGGTGACAGCTGCCACCACCTGGAAGAGAGCGGTTCTGAGGGTATGTTCAATCCCGCTCATCTCGCCCGTGAATAACAGTAAGCCTGTGATAACCAGCGTGAAAATAGCAATGATCGTTAGATACCATGTAAACTCCTCTTCCTTGAAGGCCGATAGAGAGAAACGGGTGAAGAAGGTGTAGAGAAGCATGAAGTTCGTACCTCCAAAAAACATAAGCACTGTAATGACATATTCAGTATAGGGAGAGTTAAAAAAGGCAATGCTTGCCTGCTTGGTCGAGAAGCCACCAGTGGAGATGGCCGACATGGTGTGACAAGCTGCGTCGAAGGCATCCATCGGTCCGGCCCATATAAAGAAAAAACCGATGATGGTCAACGCCAGGTAGGTGAGTGCCATATTCTTCGTGATCTCATTGATCCGTGGCCGCATCTGCTCTTCAGCAATGCCTGAAGCTTCGGCATCAAAGAACTGTCCCGAGTTACCCCCAAAAACGGGCATGAAGGACATCACGAAGATGATAATCCCAAAACCGCCGATCCATTGTGTGAAACTGCGCCAGAAATGAAGTGACTTGGGGAATGCTTCAATGTTGATCAGGGTGGAGCTGCCGGTGGTGGTGAAACCACACATGCTCTCGAAGAAAGCGTTTGTAAAAGAGGGGATAGCACCACTGAGCATAAAAGGAAGGGTGCCGAATAGTGCCAGCATCAGCCAGGCCATGGTCACAGTGAGATAGACTTCCCTCTTGCTGATATTGCCTCCTTTGCGGTTCCGTTTTCTTCCGAGGAATGCAAGCAATGCTCCCGTGAGAAAGGTGATGGCCGACGAAGTATAAATGGATGTTACTGCATTGTCATTGTAATATTCACCCACAAATGCGGAGAAGAGCATAAAGAGCGCTTCCATCATCAAAAGAAGACCGATACTGTTGAGGACAAATCGATAGTTGAATCTCCGCATGTTCCGTGGTTTATCTACAACGCTTTTCGTAAACTGCGTGTTGTGGTAAAGGCAGTAAAATAATCCTTTAAATTAATTAAAAAGGTGCTCGATACTCTTTAGTGATTTGTTGAGAAAGAAAACCACCACCTGATCGTAGGGTTCAATCAGCGTATCTCCGTCCACCAGCATCGGCTCACCATTCCTGATAAGTGCTCCAAAGGTGATGTCAGGCGGCAGGTTCAGGTTTTTAATCAGTTTTTTTGTCACCTTCGAATTGGGTTTGGCCATCACCTCTCCCACGTTCGCATCGGCGATGGTGAGGCTTTTTATGTTCGAAGCATCTGCCTTGAGCAGCAGCTCATAAATCTTACTGGCAGCTATCAGCTTTTTGTTGATGACCGTTCCGATATCGAAACGTTCAGCCATGGAGATGTAATCAATGTTTTCAACCTCGGCCACGGTCTTCTTGACGCCATACTGCTTGGCCATCATACACCCCAGTATATTGGCTTCAGAGTTCGCTGTGAGCGCGAGAAAAGCATCTGTTTCCGTGATTCCTTCCCGCAGGAGAAACTCAGTGTTTCTACCATCCTCCACAAACACGGTCACATTGGGAGGTGCCATCTCTACCAGCATCTCTGCACGCTCTCTGTCCTGCTCAATGATCTTGATATTGATGTTCTGCGGGAGCTGCTGGATGGTGCGCATGGTGATACGGCTACCACCCATAAACATGATCCTTTTTGTCTCAAATGATTTCTTGCCCAATAACTCAGGCAACGCATCGATATGCTTTCTGAGTGTGGTGAAATAGAGGATGTCGTTGGCAAGCACCTGATCGCTTCCTTTCGGGATAATCGTGATTGAATCACGTTTGATGGAGACAAGATGAAAAAGCTTGTTCTCCTGCATCAACTCATTGAGGAACTTGTTGACGATGGGAGCGTTGTCCCTCACCTTCGCTGCTGCCAGGATCACTGTCCCATTGCATAGTTCCCACCAGAAGCGGGTCCATGGTTTCTTGAGTGACATGGCTATCTCACGTGCAGCGATCAGCTCTGGATAGATCATGGAATGGATACCCAGCTTCTCGAAGAACTCGGTATTCTTTGGCAGCAGGTACTCATAATTGTCCACCCTGGCAAGTGTTTTCTTTGCACCCAGATTGGCTGCCAGCATGCAGGAGGTGATATTTTTAGACTCCTCCGTAGTGACCCCAATATATAGATCGGCCTGAGAGATGCCTGCTTCCGTAAGATCCTTGAGTGATGTGCAGTTACCAATGTAAGTGAGTACATCTGAGTTATCCCGGATAATGGAGAGACGCTCCTTGTCGGCATCCATCAATGTGATGTCGTGATTTTCCTGTCCCAATAGTTTTGCAAGGTGAGTTCCTACGGCACCAGCACCGGCGATCAAGATTTTCATGAATTATGGCACAATTAGTTACTTTGCGATTAATCGATCGTGAATACTATCGATCGGGGTTCTATCTTCAGAAAGTGGATATGGGATGCGCTCATTGCCCTTGATCTCATTATAGAGCTGAATGATATCTTTCAGAATACCATTCATGTCGATCCCGGTGATATGCTGCAGTTCATTGATGGAGCCATGTGTGACAAACTCGTCGGGAAGACCTATCCTGCGCACCTTGATATCAGTGTAATTGTGATCTGCCAGGTACTCGAGGACAGCACTTCCCAACCCTCCCGTGATGACCCCGTTTTCTACAGTGATGATATGTTTGAAGTTTTTTGCCACCTTACCCAGCAGCTCTTCATCTATCGGCTTCAGGAAAACCATGTCGTAATGAGCTACGCTGATGGCGAGCTTTTCTGCTTCAGCAATGGCCTTCGCGGCAAGATTGCCGATAGTGCCTATCGAAAGCAAAGCAATCTCTGTCCCTTTTTTGAGTGTTCTTCCTTTTCCAATAGGGAGAATCTGCGGTTCATTCTGCCACTCCTTTATCTCCCCCTGGCCCCGTGGATAACGGATCACAAACGGTCCCTCATTCCCATAGACGGCGGTGTGCATCAGGTTGCGCAGCTCATGTTCATTATAGGGTGCCGCAATCACCAGGTTGGGTATGGGACGCATATAGGCCAGATCGAACACACCATGATGGGTGGGACCGTCGGCTCCCACAAGCCCGGCCCTGTCGAGACACATGATCACTTTCAGCTTCTGCAGCGCCACATCGTGGATCACCTGATCATAGGCACGCTGCATGAACGATGAGTAAATATTACAAAAGGGGATCAATCCCTCCTTGGCCATGCCTGCAGAGAAAGTGACCGCATGGGCCTCGGCAATACCCACATCGAAGGAGCGATCGGGAAACTCCTGCATCATATAGCACATGGAGCAGCCTGTAGGCATGGCAGGTGTAATACCTACGATCTTGTCGTTTTTCTTTGCCATCTCCACAAGCGTATGGCCGAAGATATCCTGATAGAGCTGAGGCTGATCTTTATTATCCTTGAGGATACGCTCACCGGTATCTTTGTTGAAGAGACCGGGTGCATGCCACTCAGTGGCTGATTGTTCAGCGGGAAAGTACCCTTTCCCCTTCACTGTCTTGATATGAAGGAGCTTGGGACCTTTCATATCCTTGATGTTTGAGAGGATACGGATCAGGCTGTGCAGATCATGCCCGTCGACAGGTCCGAAATAACGGATGTTAAATCCCTCGAAAAGATTCTGTTGTTTGGTGATAAGCGATTTGATACTGTTATTGAATCGCAATACCCTGTTCTTATCTTTCTCGGAGATCAGTTTGCTCTTCTTGAGTCCCTGATAGACATTATTCCTCACTTTGTTATACTTGGAGGAGGTGGTCAGCTTCACCAGGTAATCCTGCAGGCCTCCCACGTTATTATCAATCGACATGTTGTTGTCGTTGAGAATGATCAGCAGATTGTTAGGCTGTGAGCAGGCGTTGTTCAGCCCTTCGAAGGCGAGACCTCCGGTCATGGCCCCATCGCCGATGACAGCCACCACATGGCGATCATGTTCCTTGTTGATGGTTGCTGCCACAGCCATCCCCAATGCTGCAGAGATGGAGGTGGAGGCATGGCCCACGGAAAAGGTGTCATATTCGCTTTCAACAGGGTTGATGAAGCCGGAGAGACCTCCCAGCTTGCGGTTGGTATGAAAGCGGTCACGACGGCCGGTGAGTATCTTGTGACTATATGCCTGGTGGCCTACATCCCAGACGATACGATCGTAAGGTGTTTGATACAGGTAATGAAGTGCTACAGTTAACTCCACCGTTCCCAGGCTGGAGCCAAAATGGCCGGGATTGAGTGAGAGCTGTTCAATAATAAACTCTCTCAGTTCGCCACAAACGGTTTCCAGTTGTTCGACAGAGAGCTTTTTCAGATCATCAGGACTGTTTATATCTTGCAAATATTTCATGCGACATTTCAATTTTTCATCTTGAAGCACTAGTGAACTTATGAACAATCATTCGCATGTAAGTCACTATTAATTGGCTCTTTCACTATTCACACACCCTTCTTTCCATAAACGTTGCCGTTACAAAAAAGGGTATGCCCGTCACCTCACGCTAGTTGGCCATATCTGAGAAGAACTTGATGCGAACAAGTCGTATTTCGGTATCTGTATATTCGGAGAGTTCTGCCTGTGCCTTCTCCAGATCATCTGCCTCGGTCTCTTTAAAATAGTTGTATACATCCTGCAGTACATCCTGGTCCATCACCTCATTGAGGAAATAGTCGATATTGATTTTTGTGCCGGAATAGACGATCGCCTCCACTTCTGACAACATTTCGTTGAAATCGATGCCTTTCGATTCTGCCAGGTCGTCAAGGGCTACCTTACGGTCGATGGCCTGTACGATGGATACTTTTAACTTCGATTTGTTGGCAACGGTCTTTACGCGTAGATCTTCGGGACGGGTGATATCATTTTCATCGACATGCTTCTTGATCAAATCAACGAACTCTTTACCATACCTCTTTGCCTTGCCGGCACCTACACCGGGTATATTCTGCAGTTCATCGAGCGTGATGGGGTAGGAGGTAGCCATCGCTTCGAGCGACGAGGGCTGAAAAATCACGTAGGGGGGTACATTCAGTTTTTTCGATATTTTCTTTCTCAAATCTTTCATCATGGAGAAGAGTACCGGATCGGCAGCACCACCGCTGCCACCCGCTGATCCCATCACATCTGAATCGCCACTTTCCATATCGGTCATATCGTCCTCATATTCATCATCTCTGGTGACTTTGAAGGAAACTGGCTTTTTCAGAAATTCTTTGCCCTTCTTCGTGATCTTGAGAATACCATAATTCTCAATCTCTTTTTTTAGATAATTATCAAGTAACGCCTGCCGTATGAGTGCTTCCCACGTGCTTGATTCTTCATCCGAGCCCGATCCAAACTCCTCCATTACATGATGACCATAGGTCACTATATCGGATGATTCTTTCCCGACGAGAAAATCAACAAGGTAATCGGCTTTTTGTTTTTCCTTAAGAGCAATAATTGCTTCTAATACAGTAATCAGTAATTCTTTCGCTTCCACTTTCTTCTTTGGATTTAAACAATTATCACAATGTTCACAATTCGCTTCGTTATAGTCTTCGCCAAAGTAATGCAACAGCATCTTTCTCCGGCATACGGATGTCTCTGCATATGCAGCTGTTTCCAACAGCAATTGTTTTCCTATCTCCTGCTCGGAAACAGGCTTGCCCTGCATGAAACGTTCCAGTTTCTGCAGATCTTTGGGTGAATAGAATGCGATGCATCTTCCTTCACCGCCGTCACGACCGGAACGCCCTGTCTCCTGATAATACCCTTCCAGACTCTTGGGTATGTCATAATGGATCACATAGCGCACATCGGGCTTGTCAATACCCATTCCAAAGGCGATGGTGGCTACAATCACATCTGCTTTCTCCATCAGGAATGCATCCTGATTATTGCTGCGTGTGGCCGCATCCATTCCTGCATGGTAAGGCAGGGCATTGATATTGTTAGCCTGCAGTATCTCAGTAAAATCATCGACCTTCTTCCTGCTCAGACAATAGACGATACCCGATTTTCGACCTTGTGAGAGTATATATTTGATGATCTCTCTGTCAATATGTTCATTCTTACTCCTCACCTCATAGTAGAGGTTGGAGCGGTTGAATGAGGATTTGAAGACAGCCGCGTCGATCATGCCCAGGTTTTTCTGGATATCATGTTGTACCTTCGGTGTGGCCGTGGCTGTGAGTGCAATGATCGGACGGGTACAAATCTCGCCGATGATGGGTCGTATGCGCCTGTATTCAGGCCGGAAGTCGTGCCCCCATTCAGAGATACAATGCGCTTCGTCAACCCCATAAAACGAGATGGGTATATTTCTCAGAAATTCAACGTTCTCCGGCTTAGTGAGTGATTCGGGTGCTACATACAGCATCTTTGTTTTACCCGACAGGATATTTTTTTTCACCTGTTCAATCTCCTGCTTATTGAGCGACGAATTTAAAAAGTGGGCTATACCATCTTCTTCACTGTAGCTGCGCATGGCATCGACCTGATTTTTCATCAGTGCAATGAGCGGTGAGATGATTATTGCCGTACCTTCCATCATCAATGCTGGTAGTTGGTAGCAAAGTGATTTACCCCCCCCCGTAGGCATTAGAACAAAAGTATCCCTCCCGGATAAGATACTGTTGATAATGGAATGTTGATTGCCTTTAAACGTATCAAACCCGAAATATTTTTTTAATCTTCTGTGAAGTGTATCCTGTTTTTCCATTGAACGTAAGGCCTGCGATAAAAACGTTGTTACCGAAAGGTTGTTACAAAATTAAAAAAGTATTTCATATATACAATAACAAAATCAAAATACAAAATGAATTATTCCCCCTTATTTCAACTATATTATTTTTCATGAAAAAAACGCAGGTCGAACATGCGTTTTCAACATACCACCTTCACGTTTCTACCGGCCGGCGGAATTACTAATCTTTTGATTGGGAACGAAATATCAAGCTACTCTCAAATGATGATGATCAGAATTCTCCAATTGCTGCGAAGCATACTTGTGCGTAACATGCAGCTTTTTCTTCTCCTCGGAAGGAAGCGTGAACATGGCATCAATCATGATCGCCTCTACGATTGAACGCAGACCCCTTGCTCCCAGCTTGAATTCAATGGCTTTATCCACAATATATTCATAGGCATCCTGATCGAAGGTGAGTGTTACCCCATCCATCTCGAACAGTTTCTGATATTGCTTGATGATTGAGTTCTTGGGCTCTGTCAGAATGCGTATCAGTGCTTCCCTGTCGAGTGGCTCCAGATAGGTGAGGATAGGCAGACGACCGATGATTTCAGGAATCAGACCAAACGATTTCAAATCGAGCGGCGTGATATATTTCATCAGATTGCTTCGGTCGATATTCATTTTATCATTGCTGGTGGCATAACCTACGACACGTGTGTTCAGGCGCTGTGCTATCTTCTTCTCAATTCCATCAAAGGCTCCACCACAAATGAACAATATGTTCTTGGTGTTTACTGCAATCATGCGCTGTTCAGGATGTTTCCTGCCTCCCTGTGGCGGCACGTTCACCACCGAGCCTTCCAGCAGCTTCAACAGTCCCTGCTGCACTCCCTCGCCGCTTACATCTCTCGTGATCGAGGGATTGTCACTTTTACGGGCAATCTTGTCTATCTCATCGATGAAGACGATACCTCTCTCTGCTGCATTTACATCATAATCTGCCACCTGGAGTAATCGTGTGAGGATACTCTCAATGTCCTCACCCACATAACCAGCTTCAGTCAGTACGGTGGCATCGACAATGGTGAAAGGCACACGCAATAACTTGGCTATCGTTCTGGCAAGAAGTGTTTTTCCCGTGCCGGTAGCACCTACCATGATGATGTTCGATTTTTCAATCTCGATATCATCCATCAGGTTTTTCTGTAAAATACGTTTGTAATGATTGTAGACCGACACCGACAGAAAACGTTTCGCATTATCCTGCTTGATCACGTACTGATCTAGAAACTCTTTGATCTGTGCAGGTTTGGGAAGGGTGGAGAGGGTAATGTCCAAATCTGATTTTCCGCTACTCTTGAACGAGTCGTTCACGATCTCGTGTGCCTGTTCGGTACACATATCACAGATATATCCGGTCATGCCGGAGATAAGCAGATTGACCTCCTGTTCGCTTCTTCCGCAGAAACTGCAATGATTACTGCTGTTTGCTTTTTTTGCCATAGTTGTGGATATTTCGCAGCCTATGCTGAAAATACAATGCAGAAAAGAGATAAATCAGTGATTGTGCTGATTACCAGTCTTCCGGATCGTGAATATTAATAATTACTTCTTTACCAGTACCTCGTCTACCATGCCGTAAGCCTTGGCCTCTGTGGCGGTCAACCAGAAATCCCGGTCGGAATCACGTGATACATCTTCAATCGGTTTCCCGGAGTGTTTGGAGATGATGGCATAGAGTTCCTCTTTTATTTTAGCGATCTCACGATAGGTGATCTCAATATCGGATGCCTGACCCTGCACTCCTCCCATCGGCTGATGGATCATCACGCGCGAGTGGGTAAGAGCAAACCGTTTTTTCTCGCTACCGGCAACCAGCAACACGGCAGCCATTGATGCAGCAATACCGGTGCAGATGGTGGAGACACTGCTCGAGATGAACTGCATGGTGTCGTAAATACCTAAGCCGGCATAGACCGATCCCCCGGGAGAGTTGATATAGATGGAGATATCCTTTCCCGCATCGGCGGAATCAAGATAGAGCAACTGTGCCTGGATCACGTTGGCGGTGTAGTCATCGATTGCGGTTCCGAGAAAGATGATGCGGTCCATCATCAATCGGGAAAAAACATCCATCTGTGCCACATTGAGCTGTCGCTCCTCAATGATGGTGGGGGAGATGTATCCACCCTGACTGGTTATCTTCATATAACTCTCTAACCTGGAGCTGCTCATGCCCAGATGCTTCACCGCATATTTTTTAAATTCGTTTTCCATAATTCTTGTTTCAATCATTCAACTTGGAGTGTCAAAATCTACTATTGCAAATAGAGTGCCATAATCTCAAAGAACCGCTGCTCTCAGTACAGCCATTAGCATAACAAAAGTAGAACGAATTATTGTAATACCAAATGAAAAACTGAAAAACCCCTGTTCTATGAAACAAAACGTTTACTCTTAATCTTCTATTGTTTCTGTTGTATCAGTGGCATCCTCTTCTGAATGTTCACCATGCACGTGCGCGTGATCATTCATCAGCTCATTGAATGCTGTGGATGTGATCTCTTTTTCAATCACTGTCACATTTGCTTTCAACCAGTGAATGATTTTATCTTCAGTGGCCCTCTCTACCAGGTTCTGCACTGTTTCCTCTTTCTCGAGCAGGCTCTTGGTGTAGTTCTGTAATACATCTGCCGGCAGGTTGGTCATCCCGTACTGAGCAAACTGTGCCTTTGCCACCTCTGCTGCCAGTGCTTCAATATCGGAAAACTCCACCTTGATCTCATGTTCTTCCACGATCTTCTGTTTGGCAATATGAAATTTCAGATCCTCCAGTATTTTCGGGTAATCCTCTTCCACCTGCTCGGCTGTCCTCTCTTCACTCGATTCAAGTAACCAGCGTTTTAGAAACGCATCAGGAAACGCTACATCCTTCATCTTCTCCACGATGATGTCACGTGCTTCGTGAATGAAGAGATGATCGACATTGGGCTTAAACTGATTGCTTAACTCTGTCGCAATCTTGTTCCTGAACTCCTCCTCAGTCGTCACTACCCCTTCACCCAGCACTTTGTCGAACAGCTCCTGGTTCAATGCTGCTTCCTGATAGCGGGTCACCTCCTTGATGTCGAAACGGAAATCACAATTGATGTCTGCCACCTTGTCTTTCGTGGTCTGCAGCAGTGATGCTACCTCCGCTTCATTGTTGTCGTATGCTGTTTTGGGATTGAAGACGACACTCTCGCCCGCTTTAGCCCCAATAAAACTGCTCTTTATGGTTTCATCTTTCAGGTAGGAGGGCATCAAGATGGCGTTCTCGATCACCTGACCGTTTTCGGTCTCTACACCTGCTTCCACTTCTGTGAGTGTCCCCTTGATCAGGTCGGTATCTTTTGCTTCTGTATCGATAGAGGCATAGGTACCATAGTTTTGTCGGTAGCCCTCCATCTGCTTCTCAAACAGATCATCTTCCAGTTTCACGGTATACCAGGTGAGTTGGGTGCTCTTGTCGAGTTGCAGATCAAACTCGGGTGTCAGCGCCACATCAAAATAGAATTTCATCAACTCGTCATTCTCCAGATCAACCCGTTTCTCTTCACTGTCATCCGAGATGGGTTCACCCAGGATCTTCAGCTTCTGCTCACGTATGTAGTTGCCCAGCTCATCGGTGACTATCTTATTGATCTCGTCAACCAAAACCGCTTTGCCATACATCTTCTGGATAACGCTTTTGGGTACTTTGCCCTGACGGAAACCCGGAATGTTTGCTTTCTGGCGATATTGGTTCAAAGACTTGTCTACCTTCTCCTGATAGTCTGCTTTCTCCAGTTCAATGACGATGGTTCCGTTTACATCGTTCGTTTTATTCAGTGTTGACTTCATAATGAATGCGTGGTTTTAGTTGAAAGTGGGTATATTTCAACAGATTGATTTTTTTTGAAATAAGAGTGCAAAATTAGTGTTATTCTTTCAATTTGCAAAAAAAAAAATCATTCCTGCGAAAACCATCTCTCCACGGAGGTTTGAAGATGCAAAAAACTGCTATCTTTGCACTTCATTACAGATGATATGCGACAAATACTCACTTCTGCCTCACCATCCACCAAAATAGCTTTTCTATTTCTTTTTCTGTTGTTTGGTTTAATCTCGGCTGGGGTTCTTATTCGTTTTATTTTAATGATACCCGCACTCAGCAGCGGTGGTGAACTTGTTTCAATTTATGTGGGTTCGGCAATGCAGTCGGTCATTGCCATCGCATTGCCCGTGTTTTTAGTGACATCCCTGACGCATCCGTCGCCCTTGAACTATCTGAAGATAGAGAAAAGTGAAAAGATGAGTGAAAAAGTTCTTTTTTCACTGTTGTTGTTCCTTGTTTCCTTTGTTTTTGCTTCATTCCTTTCTCAATGGAACAGAGGTTTGGTGTTGCCGCAATCGATGCACACCATTGAACAGTTCATGCGAACCATGGAAGATGCGGCAATGGAGACTACCAATCTCCTGCTATCCGTCGATACGATCGGGGGGTTACTGCTCAACCTGTTGATAGTAGCTGGCTTTGCAGCAGTCTCGGAAGAGTTGTTCTTTCGGGGTGCCCTGCAACAGTTCCTGATGGAAAAGGTACGTAGCAGACATGCGACCGTTTGGGTTACATCATTGATATTCAGCTTGGTTCACTTTCAGTTTTATGGTTTTCTGCCACGGCTTTTTCTGGGTGCCCTGCTGGGCTATCTGTTTCTCTATACCGGTAACCTGTGGATCCCGATCCTTTTTCATTTCATCAATAATGCCACGGTGCTGATGATGAATTACTTCTGGCGGGATGCCGTGTGGTTCAAAAGACTGGACGATATCTCCATAACCCTGCCGTTTATTGCAGGAGCAGTTGCCAGTGGACTGCTTACTTTTCTTCTCTTCAGCACCTATTATAAAAAACGATACCTCCCTATTGAGGAGACCAGTCACACTAAAGATATATGATACAGATACAACAAACGTTATTGTCAGACGATATATTCGACGAACAGTTTATATGTGATCTCTGCAAATGCAAGGGACAATGTTGTGTGGACGGGGAGTCGGGAGCTCCGATCACACAAGAGGAGTATGTACAGATTCAACGTATCCTCCCTCTTATCCAGGATATGCTGTCGCCTAAAGCTCAGTCGCTTATCAACAAGCAGGGGATTGCCTATACCGATGAGGACGGGGAGCTGGTTACATCCATCATCAATGGTGAGGAGTGTGTGTTTACCTGGTTCGATGAAGAGGGTGTGTGTAAATGTGCGATAGATACTGCCTTCAGAGAAGGATTAACCGACGTTCAGAAGCCGATATCCTGCCATCTATATCCGATCAGGCTTACCGATTACACTGATTTTACGGCGGTGAACTATCACCGTTGGTCGATATGCAAACCAGCTATCAAGCTGGGACGAAAAGAAGGTTTACCTATCTACCGTTTTTTAAGGGAGCCCTTGATACGGAGATTTGGAAAGGATTGGTATAAGGAGGTGTGTGAAGTTGCTAAACTGATGCAGACACAAAAGAAGAATGGTTGACTTTTAATTTTTCATGCGCTTTTAGGTCATTCACACGTTTTTTTTCGATAATTACTTTCGTTATGTGAAATCTTTGTTTTATTTTTGCACATATTTATTAATAATGTGCAGATACAGTGACCTCAACAATCTCAAAGACTAAGAAGAATCTGATCGATGTAGCACGACTGCTTTTCGCGAAAAAAGGGGTCGAGAACACAACCATGAACGATATTGCCGAGGCATCACATCGTGGAAGAAGGACTTTATACACCTATTTCAGTAGTAAGTACGACATTTATAAGGCCGTGATTGAATCTGAGTTGAACGTTCTTTACAGTAAACTGGATGAGGTGAGCAAACGGGATATGCCGGCAGATGAAAAGTTGATCTTAATGGCATTTACCCGTTTAAGCGCCATCAAGGAGGTGGTCACACGAAACGGGAACCTGAGGGCCGATTTCTTCAGAGATATCTGGCAGGTGGAGAACGTACGTAAAGAGTTCGACAAGAAAGAGATTCATTATCTGGAAACGATTATTCAGGATGGATGCGATAAGCATATCTTCCATTTGAAAGATGCCCGGCAGACAGCCGAGATCCTGCATTACGCATTCAAGGGGCTGGAGGTGCCTACCATCCGGGGTGCAATGAAGCTTGATTACAATAAGAAGGAGGACAGAGACATCATTTCCAATATACTTTTAAAAGGATTATACACTAAATAGATAATTAATAAAATCATATGAAACTACTTGAAGGAAAAACGGCGGTTATCACCGGCGCTGCACGTGGCATTGGAAAAGCCATCGCATTGAAATTCGCCTCTGAAGGAGCAAACATCGCGTTTACTGATTTAACGATAGACGAAGCGGGTGAAGCAACAGGCCTTGAGATCACCGCTATGGGTGTGAAATGCAAGGGATATGCCTCAAATGCTGCCAGTTTTGACGACACACACAAGGTGGTGGAGGAGATCATGAAGGATTTCGGCCGCATTGATATACTGGTGAATAATGCCGGTATTACCAAAGACGGGCTGATGATGAGGATGACTGAACAGCAATGGGATGCGGTGATTAATGTGAACCTTAAATCGGCCTTTAACTTTATTCATGCAGTCACACCGGTGATGATGCGCCAGAGAGCGGGTAGCATTGTGAACATGAGCTCCGTGGTGGGTGTGTCGGGCAATGCGGGACAGGCAAACTATGCTGCCTCAAAGGCGGGGATGATTGGTCTGGCTAAATCGGTTGCCAAGGAGCTTGGCTCGAGAGGTGTACGTGCCAATGCGATTGCTCCCGGGTTCATCATTACTGAGATGACGGGGGCTCTCTCTGAAGAGGTACGTAATGAGTGGGCAAAACAAATCCCACTAAGGCGTGGAGGCACTCCGGAGGATGTTGCGAATGTGGCGTTGTTCCTTGCGTCGGATCTCTCTTCGTATGTGAGTGGCCAGGTGATTCATGTATGTGGAGGGATGAATACCTGATATCAGTATTTTCAGTTTACGGTGGCAAACGAGATATCAGTTGCGATTGCCGTAAAGTAGAAGGAAATAATTTATTTCAGAGGCACATTGATTATCTTTGTGCCTCTGTGCAATAAAAAACCATTCATCAGGATAGTCTATGAGAGTATTATACGAGGACAACCATCTGATAATTGTCAACAAAGCACCGTCGGAGATTGTGCAGGGTGATAAAACAGGCGATAAACCTCTGTCGGAGGTGATCAAGGAATACCTGAAAGAGAAGTACCACAAACCGGGTAACGTGTTCTGTGGTGTCACGCATCGTCTCGACCGGCCTACCAGCGGTGTGGTGGTGTTTGCCAAAACAAGCAAAGCGCTCTCACGTCTCAACGAGATTTTCCGCAACGGGGAGGTGGATAAGACCTATTGGGCAGTGGTGAAAAACAAACCGGAAAAGGAGGAGGACAGGCTAACTCATTACCTGGTAAAAAATGAAAAAAACAACAAGTCCACTGCATTCGATTGTGAGAAACCCCATACAAAGAAAGCGGTACTTCACTATAAACTGATCAGCACTTCCGAGAAGTATTATCTGCTTGAGATTGACCTGGAGACGGGACGTCATCATCAGATACGGTGTCAGCTGGCTAAAATTGGGTCTCCCATCAAGGGTGACCTGAAGTATGGTGCGGAACGATCCAACCCCGATGGAAGCATCAGCCTGCACGCACGTACCATCTCCTTTATTCATCCTGTATCAAAAGAGCGGATTGAGGTGACTGCACCAGTGCCGGATGAGAATCTGTGGAACTCCTTTATCGCAGACAATCATCGGTCCGTCAGGTGAACATGCATTCACCGACCAGCTTGTTGTACGCATCTTTCATCACTTTTTTTGTCAGACTGCAGATTGGAGATTGCAGAGATGCAAAGATATCATTTTTTGTGTGAAACAAATTTGCTGGGGCTATGCTTGAAAGGATAAAATGGAAATTAATGAATTTTCATTTTCCCGATTTGTTTAAAAATCTTACATTTGTAGCATAAATGAAAATCATTTAAGTGAGCATAGCAATTAATAGTATCCTTGTATGAAACCTACTTTATTTGTACTGGCAGCGGGTATGGGAAGCCGCTATGGCGGATTGAAACAATTGGACGGTCTCGGCCCGGGCGGTGAAACAATTATGGATTACTCCATCTACGATGCGGTAAACGCCGGTTTTGGAAAGCTGGTCTTTGTGATTCGCCGATCGTTCGAGGAAGAGTTTAGAGAAAAGATCGTAAGAAAGTACGAGAAAAAGATACCTGTGGAGCTTGTCTTTCAGGAACTGGATATGCTTCCTGAAGGATTTACACCTCATCCCGAGAGAGTGAAGCCATGGGGTACCAATCATGCAGTGATGATGGGAAAAGAGGTGATACACGAACCCTTTGTGGTGATTAATGCGGATGATTTTTACGGACGTGAGAGCTTTAAGGTGCTGGCCGACTTTCTCACATCCCTGGAGAAGAGTGAAAATAACTACTGTATGGTTGGTTATCGCGTGGGGAACACCTTGTCTGAAAGTGGTACGGTGGCCCGCGGGGTGTGTGAGACGGATGCATCCGGTAACCTCACCGGCGTGGTGGAACGTACACAGGTCATGCGCGTGGAGGGTAAAGTGAGTTATAAAGATGAAAATGATAACTGGGTGGCAATTGACGACAACACTCCTGTGTCGATGAACATGTGGGGATTCACGCCTGACTATTTCAACTATTCCGCCGATTCCTTTGTCACCTTCCTGCATGAAAACGCAGGTAATCTCACCGCTGAGTTTTTCATTCCCCTGCTGGTAAATCAACTCGTCCAGAAAGGCATCGCTACCGTGAGAGTGCTCGACACGCCCTCGAAATGGTTCGGTGTTACCTACGCTGATGATCGTCCCGAAGTAGTCACTAAGTTGAAAAATCTGGCTGAGAGTGGTCTCTACCCCTCTCCTTTGTGGTAACATCCCCATACCAGGGAAATGAAATATCACTCACCAAACCGATTATGTGGATCGATTTTGTCATTGTGCTTTTTCTTATCATTCTCAACGGCTTCTTTGCACTCTCGGAGATAGCGATCGTTTCAGCCAGGAAAAATAAACTGGAGACGGAACGTAAGCGAGGGAAGAAAGGCGCTAAACGGGCTTTAATGCTGAGGTCTGTTCCTGATAACTTCCTTTCCTCAGTCCAGGTGGGCATCACCTTGATAGGTATTATCAACGGAGCCTACGGGGGTCAGGCTTTTGCCGGTTATCTGGTACCTTTCTTTCATCAGTTCGCCGCAACAGCCCCCTTTGCCGAAGCTGTCGCCATGGTGATAGTGGTGTTTCTTATCACTTACGTGTCTATCGTGATAGGAGAGCTGGTGCCAAAAACAATTGCACTGAACAACGCGGAGAAGATGGCTATCGCTGTCGCACCCTCGATTCACATGGTCAGCATCATCTTTTACCCTTTCGTGAAACTACTGGCATTCTCTACCAACTTCGTCAACAGGTTGATAGGTTTGAATCCCAAAGATGAGGTCATCTCAGAAATGGAACTGCGTGCCATGCTGAAGACCGCTTCCCACGAAGGGGTGATCAACGCTGAAGAGAACATCATCCACGAACAGGTGTTCTACTTCTCCGATAAACGTGCGATTCATCTTATGACACACCGTACCGATGTGGAGTGGGTGGACATCGACAAAAGCAGGGATGATATCATTCACGATCTGCTGCAAACCAAACACAGCAAGATTCTTGCCTGTAGAAAAATAATCGATGAATTTGTAGGTACCATCTCCACGAGGGACTTCCTGCTGAGGCTGAACAACAATGAACCATTCACCATTGAGGAGCTCATACTGGAGCCTATCATCGTCCCTAATACCCTCCGTGCACAAAAAGTTCTGGAGAATTTCAAGAATAATCATAAGTTCGTCGCCGTGGTGGTAGATGAGTATGGTAGTCTCGACGGCATCATCACCATCCACGACATTTTCGAAAATCTGGTAGGTGCCATTCCCGAAGAAACGGATGACGAAGGTGCCGACCCGCTTATCTTTATTCGGGACGATCACTCCGCACTGGTAAGCGGCGAGGCACCCATCGAGATGCTGACGCAAATTGACGATGATTTTATCATCGATTTCGATAAAATTGATTATTCTACTGTCGCAGGTTTTGTGTTTGCCTGTATCAATAAGATCCCTTGCGTGGGAGATAAATTTGAATATGACAACCTGCTTTTCGAAATTGTGGATGTGGACGGAAACAAGATTGATAAAGTATTAGTGACCAAAAAGATATATGCCCTAAACGATATTGTGATTTAAATATGCACTGATAAAAGAGAGCACAATGATGATGATTCATCGTCCTATTATAGATGAAATTGAACGTTAATTTACAGCATTTATGTTATATAACACAAACTTTTATTAGGTGTTTACTAAATACTGTGTTAATTTTACACCAATTTCAGAAAAAATCAATCTTCATCTGTATCTTAATTTAAAACCAGGGAAATTACATGAATGGAATGTATAGCAAGTCCGGTTTGTTGGTCGAAGCTTTTCAAAAAATAGTGGATGGCAAGCAAACCGGATTATACACTTTGACGAACAAAGTGGGTAATGAGGTTACAATTACAAACTACGGGGCAAAAATAGTTTCGTTGATGATTCCCGATAAAAATGGATTATTGACGGACGTCGTGTTGGGCCATCCTTCCATTGACGACTACCTGACTTCTGAAGAGCCCTATTTTGGTGCCATCTGCGGCAGAACAGGAAACAGGATAGCCAATGGCCGTTTCACACTGGAAGGTGTGGAGTATCAGCTGGCTGTGAACAATGGACCCAACTCTCTTCATGGAGGCATCAAGGGATTCAATGCGGTCGTATGGGATGTGAAAAGGGTGACCGACTCCTCCATCGAACTGTTTTATCTCTCCGCAGACGGCGAGGAATGCTTTCCGGGTAATCTGTCGGTGACACTTACCTATACACTCACGGAAGATAATGCGTTGGATATTCATTACCGTGCGACAACTGACAAAACAACCATCCTGAATCTTACCAATCATTCCTATTTTAATCTTTCGGGTCAGGGAGATGATTCTATTGGCGATCATCTGCTTATGCTGAACGCCAACTACTATCTGCCTACTGATGAAACAGCCATACCCTACGGAGAGGCTGAAACCGTAATAGGGACCCCCATGGATTTCACCGAACCTCACACCTTGGGAGAACGAATCAATGCCGATTTTGAGCAGTTGACATTTGGTAACGGGTATGATCATACTTTCGTGCTGAACAAGAGTGCACCCGATGAATACACTTATGTCGGTATCTGTGAATCACCAAAGACAGGGATCAAGATGGAGATGTTTACCACCGAACCCGGCGTGCAGGTCTATACAGGTAACTGGATGACCGGCAACTTTGCCGCCAAAAACGGTAACCGTTATCCTCGCCGGTCGGCTGTATGTTTTGAGACGCAACATTTTCCCGACAGTATCAACAAGCCATCCTATCCATCAGTGATCTTGCACCCGGAAGAAGTTTTTACTTCAAGAACAACATATCAATTCACACTTTAGTAAAGAAATGTTTTTATTTATCATACCAATTCACCTACTAATAAATTAAAAAAATGAATACAACTACTGATCAGAAAGCAAATCGGATAGTGCCCATCATCATGATGATTGCACTATTTGGTATGATCTCATTTGTGACCAACCTGGCAGCACCAATGGGACAAGTTTTAAAAGAACAATTCGGAGCTTCCAACTTTCAGGGATTACTTGGTAACCTGGCCAACTTTATTGCTTATGCCGTGATGGGAATACCGGGCGGTATCTTGTTACAACGCGTGGGTTATAAAAAAACAGCGCTTATAGCTATTGCTGTTGGGTTCGTGGGTATCTCCATTCAATACCTCTCAGGACACTCACCACAGACCACTGCCTTCGGTGTATATCTGTTGGGAGCGTTCATTGCCGGTTTTTCCATGTGTCTGCTGAATATTGTCGTGAATCCCATGCTGAACACACTGGGTGGTGGCGGAAACAAAGGAAATCAGCTTATTCAGGTGGGTGGCTCTTTCAATTCTGTGATGGCTACCTTCACCCCTGCTTTCGTGGGTGTATTGATCGGTGAGGCTGCGAAAGCGAATATCAAGGATGTATTCCCCGTAATGTATATTGCCATGGGTGTTTTTGCCCTGGTTTTCTTTGTGTTGCTTGCGGTGAACATCCCTGAACCCTATATTACAAAAAACAGGGATTCACTGAAAAAACTTATGTCAGGGGCCTTGAAGTTCAGACATTTTGTTCTTGGTGCTATCGCCATCTTCGTCTATGTAGGCGTGGAGGTGGGAACACCCGGTGTGATGATCTACTGGCTTTCAGACCTTCCCGAAGTGGGTAAGACCATTGCCGGTGTGGTGGCAGGTACCTACTGGCTACTGATGCTGGCCGGGCGACTGATTGGTGCCTCCATTGGCAGCAAGGTCTCCAGTAAAGCGATGCTCACTGTCGCCTCTTTTGTAGGAATGGTTTTGATTCTGCTGGCAATCTTCTCCCCCACATCTACCATGGTCTCGCTTCCCGTACTGGAGAGAAGTGCCGGAACGCTCTCCTTCGGTTTGGCCGAGGTACCCATCAATGCAATGTACATCGTGCTGGTAGGACTCTGTACCTCGATCATGTGGGGTGGAATCTTTAACCTTGCCGTGGAAGGATTGGGTAAGTTTACTGCTGCTGCTTCAGGTATATTTATGGTACTTGTCTCCGGTGGAGGAATTGTTCCCGCCATCCAGGGCGGAGTGGCTGATGCTGCCGGTTATCTGCCCAGCTACTGGGTAGTGTTTATTGGTCTTGGCTACCTCTTCTATTATGCCGTCATCGGTTCAAGAAATGTGAACCGCAACATCTCTGTGGAGGATGTGGATGATGTAACCAAGTGAACAGCGCCTATGAGCGTGCCTGTGAAGATTAATATTAAATGGAATTTAAAATGACAAAAAACGAAATAGTCTCCTCTTTTCAGCACAGATATGGCAACGATATGCCCGAGGTATATACCTCGCCCGGTCGTGTCAACCTTATCGGGGAACATACCGACTACAACGGCAGCTTCGTCTTCCCCGGAGCAATAGACAAGGGGATGATTGCCGCTCTCCGTTTTAACGGTACCGACAAGGTGAGGGCATATGCCATCGACCTGGACGAGAGTGCCGAATTCGGCCTTGAAGAAGAGGATCTGCCAGTACAGGGCTGGGCGAAATATATCTTCGGCGTCTGCCGTGAGATCATCAAGAAGGGTGGTAGCGTGAAAGCGTTCGATACCGTCTTCTCGGGCGATGTACCTCTGGGTGCGGGGATGTCATCCTCTGCAGCGCTGGAGAGCACCTATGCCTACGCGCTGAATGATCTGCTCAACCTAGGCATCGATCTCTTCGAGCTTGCCCGTATTGGACAACGTACCGAACATAACTATGTGGGCGTAAAATGTGGCATCATGGACCAGTTCGCCTCCATCTTCGGTAAGAAAGGCCACCTGATCCGTCTCGACACCAAAACAATGGAGTACGCCTACTTCCCCTTCGATCCCGAGGGTTATAAGCTGGTGCTGTTGGATACGGCAGTGAAACATGAGCTGGCATCATCGGCCTACAACAAACGACGTGAATCATGCGAACATGCGGCAAGGACAATCGCCAAACGTCATCCGGAGGTTGAATTCCTGCGTGATGCATCGATAGAGATGCTGGAGGAGGTGAGGAGTGAAATTTCGGCGGAAGACTTCATGCGTGCTCAGTATGTGATTGAAGAGACACAGCGTGTTAGAGATGTCAGCGATGCGCTTGAACGCGCTGATTATCTGACCGTAGGAGAGAAGATGTATGAGACACATCATGGTATGAGCAAGTTGTACGAGGTGAGCTGTGATGAGCTTGATTTCCTCAACGATGTAGCCCGTGAGCATGGAGTTACCGGGTCCCGCGTGATGGGTGGCGGCTTCGGTGGCTGCACCATCAACCTGGTGAAAGATGAGTTGTACGATTCATTCATCAGGGATGCGAAAGCGCAATTCAACACTAAATATGGACATGAACCGAAAGTTTATGAGGTGGTCATCAGTGACGGTGCACGTAAGCTTTAATTCCACACTGTGATTATATTGGTTGGAAGCGGGAATCCTTCGGGGTAAAGCTTCCAGCCTTTTTTATCTTTCTTTCTTTCTTACCTTATATGCTATGTTACCATCATACTACGAAAACAATACCCATTTTCTGATAGCCGTGGATTGCATCATCTTTGGTTTCAGGAAAAAGGAACTTCACGTGCTGCTTACCCGTCGCCCTGTTGAACCACTGAAAAACGAATGGTCGCTCATGGGTGGGTTTATGGAAGAGAATGAGAGCCTTACCCATGCAGCTGAGAAAGTACTCTTCCGTTACACGAAACAGAAAAACATCTATATGGAGCAGGTGGCTGCCTATGGTGAGGTCAATCGCGATTCCGGCGGCAGGGTTATATCCGTTGCCTTCTATGCACTGGTCAAGATGGAGAATTTCGACACCACGCTGGCACGTAAGTTCGATGCCAGATGGATCAATGTGACAGAGCTCCCGGAACTGGTGTTCGATCACAACCGTATGGTACGGGATGCCCTGACACTCCTGCAGTACAAGGTATCTACGGAGCCCGTCATCTTCAATTTCTTTGATGAGAAATTCACCCTGCCTGCTTTGCAGGATCTCTATGAGGCGATCTACCAGATACCATTGGATAAACGAAATTTCCGCAAGAAGCTGGGAACCATGAGCCTGCTAGAAAAGCTGGAGATCAAGGATAAAGAGAACTCGAAAAGAGGTGCCTTCTACTACTCCTTCAACCGTGAGCGCTATGAGGAGTTGATCAGAGCTGGTAAACGGTTCTCAATGTAGTGGTCTGAACTATAGTTTGATATTCAATTTTTGAGGTAGTAATTGATCGTGGTCACAACACGTACGTTTTTGATAAAAGGCGTGTTGGCATCCCGGTCGGTGATGGTGAACTGACCCTGTGATGCATCCCTTATTTTTCCTAGCTTACTGCCCGAGTCGACCGCAAATTTCTCGGCAGCTGATCTGGCATTTTTAGTGGCTTCCTCAATCATCTGCGGTTTGATATCGTTCAACCCGGTAAACTCGTAGAGGATGTTAAAGCGATAATCACCTCCGGTAATGGCAACACCTTGCTTGAGCAGTTCCGTCTGCCCTGATATCAGCTTGCGTACTTTCTCCACATCCTTGGAGGTGACTGTGATGACCGATGTGGCATTATAGCGGTATTGAGGTGCTTGTGCAGAATAGCGTTCCGCCTCCAT
Source organism: uncultured Proteiniphilum sp. (assembly GCA_964446805.1). GTDB lineage: Bacteria > Bacteroidota > Bacteroidia > Bacteroidales > Dysgonomonadaceae > Proteiniphilum. Next base: position 22,705 of record CAYUQE010000016.1, read on the forward strand.
ATCAATGATCTCGGGCGCTGCCACGCTTAACTCCTCTTCGGTGATACCGTTTGCCTTCAGAAAAGCGACAATGGTATTGTTCTTTGTTTGAATATTGTTATATAACGTCAGCAGTTCGTTTCCCAACTCCTTGTACATCAGTGGCCATACTACCTTGTCCGCTGCTACCTCCATCTCGGCCAGCCCCTTCACACTCACCACACGGTCTCTGTCTTTAAAATTGCTGATGCCGGCATTGATCATGAAACCTATCAGTGCCAATCCGACGGCTAGTATAAACGCTTCAATGATTTTGTTATTCATATTTTCAATTTATATATATTATAGTTATAAACAGTTCCAACGTCATTTATGTTTGAAGAAAAGTTCTTCTTCTGGAAAAAACAGTTAATTTTGCAGGAAGACAAAACCAATGTAAGAATATAGATAATGACACGACTGAAAAAAAGTACAGCTACCATCCTGGCGACATTAGCCGTAGTACTGTTGGCTGCCGGATATCTCCTTTTTGGAGCATGGAGAGGATGGGAATACATATTGGGTTTCTTTCCAATCATCACCATTGTGGTGGTGATAGTAGGGGTCGTCTTATGGATCCTGGAGATGAGTAAGGAGAAAAAGAAGGAGGAGCAGTGATCATTCCGATCATAAAACAAACAGAAGCTTACCTCTCATACTATCCTCTATTGATTTTGGATAGATAAATAATCCTGTTCAGCTGACATACCCGTTCACTATTTTATCGTACACTTCGATATATCGCTTCGCCATGATCTCCTTGCTGAAGTTTTGCTCCACATGCTCTCTGCAGGAGTGACGACTGATGCTGTCTATACTCTTTATTTTCTCTATGGCTTCCCCCTTGTTCTCCACAAGGAATCCAGTCTCACCATCAATGATAAGTTCAGGCATACTTCCCTTATTATAAGCCACTACCGGTGTACCGCATGCCATCGCCTCCACAATGGAGAGGCCGAAAGGTTCATTGAAACTGATAGGATGCAACAGCAGCAGGGCATTACCCAGTAAAGCATCTCGCCTGTCGTCACCTACACTTCCTATATATACTATCTCTCCTTCTTTTAAATAGGGTTGCACATGCATGTTGAAATAGCCTTCATCCTGAATGATCCCGGCAATGAGTAGCCGTATTTTCAGTGCCTGCGCGATCTCTACTGCCTCTTTTGTCCCTTTGTCAGGGTGAATACGACCGTAGTAGAGCATGTAGTCACCCGCAGGTTGGGCGTTATAGGTGAAGTGATCAGTGTCAATACCGTGGTGAATGGTGGATATATAATCCAGTTCGGGCGATCGGTCTGCATCACTTATCGACACGTAGTGCGTGCGGTGATTATACTTTTTAAAGACCGGCATAATGCGCGGTGAGGAGAAACCATGTATGGTGGTTACGACCGGTGTGTCAGTCAGGCCTGAGTAGGACAAAGGCAGGAAATCGAACTGGTTGTGTATGAGATCAAACTCATCCGCATGATCGAAGCAGCTGGAGATGTGCAGGCACTCCCACACCTTGGCGTCGATATGTTTATCCTCCTCATATCCCCTGGGACAAACCGACATCAATGTAGCTCCTGTGATGGAATCGCCTGTAGCGAAGAGAGTAACATCAACCCCGTTTTTTACCAATTCCTCCGTCAACAGTGAAGTGACCAGCTCCCATGGGCCGTAGTGGACGGGAGGAGTGCGCCAGGCGATAGGTGATAACATTGCTATCTTCATTTCTTCATTTCTTCTAATAACTCATCCAGACTTATAGTGGCAAAGGTCGTCAACACATCTCCAATGGCATAGGGTAGTATAAGCGTGCGGTCCATCACCATGGCACCACAGGTGTAAATCACATTGGGGACATAGCCTGAGCTCTCCTCTTTTGTGGGTGTAAGCAATGGCTTTTTTAGGCGCCCGATCACCTTTAGCGGATCTTCTTTATCGAGTAGCAGCGCTCCCAGCGAGTAGGTTCTTACAGGCCCCACACCATGCGTGATCACCAGCCACCCCTCATCGATCTCAATGGGAGAGCCACAGTTGCCTATCTGTATCAGTTCCCACTCGTAGGTAGGTTTCATCAACGGTTGATAATCATACCAGAAATAGAGATTGTCCGATTTCATGATATAGAGTGATTCATTGTCCTGACGTCCCAGCATCATGTAATTCCCATCTATCTTCCTCGGAAATAGAGCCATCCCTTTGTTGCTTACTGCTGGTCCGTTGAGCGTGGAGATCCTGAATTGTTTGAAATCTACTGTCTCCAGCATCTCCGGCATGATGGTCTTTCCATTGTATGCCGTGAAGGTAGCATAGTAGATCACACGCTGGTCCTCCTGCGTGAACCGTACAAACCGGGCATCCTCCGGCCCGTTACTCTGCGAGGGTGAGGCAGGGTAGATAGCCCTTTCTGTGATATTGTCCGTGGGAAAATCAAGCGAGAAATTAGAGAGAGCCAGCGACCGGATGTTGTTCATTGAGGCCTCAAGCTCTTCCGTACTGACGTTTATATTCTCCTTGAATGCCCTGCTGATCACTTTCGACAGCTCTTCATAAGAAAACTCATCGGGCATACCATCAATCAATGGCCTGTTCAAACTGGTCAGTATTCCCAGCTCATGTGCCTTCTTTGTAAACTGCTTCTTCTCATAATAATGCTGGGTACGCTCGGGCTCGTAAATTACCGGTGAATTTTCTGCTACAGTGATATTGCAATCGGCATCTATTTCACCTTCCATAAAGGTGATGGATGAGATATGACCTTCACCGATAGCCCTGAGGCTGACGATAAACCGCAGCACACCAACTTTATCCTGCACGGGATGAGGTACGATGGATGGATTGAAGAGCGCGGTTGATTCCAATGCATATTGCTGGGTGAAGAAGGAACCGATGAATCGTTTATCCTCATCGGTCAGCTTCATATTTGTGGGCATGCGATGCTCTATGAGACCGTAATGCTTCAGAAATATCTGTCGGAATCTCTCCGCAGGTACTTCAATCCTTTCATAGATACTTTCGAGTATTGGAAGACGTTCGTTCTGCGGGATCGAGAAGGCTCTTAACAGAATATGGTCCACCTGTGACTTGCGACCTGGAATAAAGGGGCGGACCAGTGTCCGCCTCGAAGAGGGTACTATTTGTATGGGATGTCGGTGCATTTGTATCATACCAGTAAATTATTTTTGTGACGAAGATAGAAAGAGATGCTCATCAATGACATAAGCCATGAGATGGTGGATTCGGCTCCCTGGTTCAGGTTCACCCCCCCCGGGTGAAGACCGTCGCGACAGCCACCCGTGGCAAAATCATAGACAGGCTGTGCACAGTCATTCTCACCTGTGAACCAGTAAAAAGCTTTCAGTGCATAGTCAGCATATGTACCATCCTTCTTAAACTCCTCCGCCTTGAGACAGGCATCTATCATGCCGTTGGCTTCGAGGGGCTGCTGATCGAAGTGTGCTTTCCCTTGTGGGGTGAGCCATTCCTCATTGCCCACAGGTGAGAAGATCTCATTGCTGAATTGTTTTTCGATCAGCCAGTCCAGTACCTTCAGCCCCCGACTTATCAGCTTCTCCTCTTTTAAAAAGATCCCTGCATGGATCATGGCATGAGGTATGCGACTGTTGGCATAGCTCACCTTCTCATCAAACCAGAGCCACTCCTCATCTATTGTATTATCAAACAGGGTATATAGTTTCTTCGTAGATGCAACAAGTTTTTCAATCACTTCTGCATCACCATGTATTTTGGCGTGATGAGCCAGCCCCAGGGTGGCATATGACAATGCACGCGGATGGGTCAACATATCTATCTGAGGCAATACTTTCTCAAACAGGTAGTTGGAGTGATGATAGAAGTTACACACATTTGTGTAGGCTGAGGTGAATCCAAGAGCCCACGCTGCTCTGCCTATACTGTCTTCAGACCCCTCCCTGTCGAGCCACTGTCTTTCATAGTTCATGAAATTCCTGAACTTTCCGGTTTCGGCATTAAAGGCATAGTCAATAAAAGAGAGGTAGATGCTGGTGAGCCTGTTCAGCTCATCCACATCCTGTATTTCATTCTGGAGCATCACCGACAACAACAGGGCACGGGCATTGTCGTCGGTACAGTAACCATGATTGCGGTCGGGTACATTGTATTTGGCATGTTGAAGGATACCAGTGTAGTCTGTCAATACACGGAGATGATCCATCTTAATGGGTGGGAGTACAAACTTCGATTCAATCACCGCTGCGGGTTCGGATAGTGCTCTGATATTGTCTTCAGCTATCATCTGCTCAATAAGAACATAATACTGCCTGCTAATCAATGGCCAGTAACATTTTTCAGCCAGGTTAAACGCGTTCTGAGCGATGGTTTCTCGTTTTGATTCATCATCCAGCAGCTCATTAATTTTTTCTGACAACTGATCCGAGTTTTTAAAATCGAATAACAACCCTCTCTCATCGGCCAGCATCTCTCTGGCATACCAGAAGGGAGTGGAGATGATAGGTCTGCGTGCAGCCATGGTATATATGAGTGTCCCCGACGAGATCTGCTTCTCTCCTAGATAAGGAATCACATAAACATCACATAGCTGCAGGTAACTGAACAGTTCCTCGTTGGTGACAAACCGATTAATAAAGATCACATTATTCTCCAGTTTTAACTTATTCACCAGCCTGATGAGCATGAGCCGGTAATCTTCACCCTCATTTTTCACTACATGAGGGTGTGTTGCGCCAAGTACGATATATACCGTGTCGGGATGTTTTTTTATCACTTCAGGCAACGCATTGATAACTACCTCGATAGATTTATTTCTGGAGAGTAGCCCAAAAGTAAGCAGCACTTTTTTATGATCAACACCCATCTTCTTTCTGAGACCGAAGATCTCTTTGGCTTCACTCAGATGCACTCCATGGTGAATGTGGATACATTTTGTTGGCGGTATTTCGTAAACTGTACGTAGTAGATCGATACCTTTTTGTGAAATACAAACCAGCTTTTGAGAGATGATCTCAAAGATCACCTCATCAGGGTAATCATACCTGTTTAATCCGTCATTCATCGCTACCACTGCTGTGGTTACCCCATTTTCTTTAAATCCATCATTCAAATCTTTTGTAAACGTGGCAATACCACATTTACGGGGTGGATAATTCCCTATTATTGCGATCTTATTCATATTCATTCTGACAAAATATTCAATGCTTTCTGCATTTTTTTTTCATTGGATAGATAGTATACCTCTTTAAACAGATGAAAGTGATTTAGTTTTGTTAAAAATATAGAAACGTTACTATTTCAGGTGGTTTTATGCGAGAATTGTTTCAATATTATCTCTGTATTATCTCTGTGAGTCAATAGTAAATTAACAGGCTAAAGCTTCAATTAAACTGCCATGTAGCACTTTTTTTGCTTATTTCTCCCACTTCTTAGTGAAGAAGCACCTAATATGTTCTTCCGGATAAGATCCCGCTATTGTAACGTTACAGTTTTTTTTTATCTTTGTACCCTAATATCAATAGGTATCAAATCAACAAAACAACAGAGGCACTATGCACAAAGACATACCGGTGCGGTTGATCCTTGAAAACGGGATGGTTTTTCACGGACAATCGTTTGGAGCCCAACAGGCATCATCGGGAGAAGTGGTTTTCAATACGGCCATGGTCGG